>CACYQU010000015.1 GCA_902776615.1 uncultured bacterium | reverse complement strand
TAGGAAGGAATGACGGGAAATGTCCGGCCTTTCAATCCCGCCCCGTGTTCTCAAGGACCAAACGCAAGAGAATCTTGCATTTGCTTCTGGACATCACACTCTCGCGCGTACGCGATCGTACGCAACCGGCCTACTTGACGGTGACGGACGAAAAATAGTATACTACGCGCTCTTCCATCTGGATCGGGCTCAAAACCGACTGCCCGACCGGCGAGGAAGAAAGAAAAGGAACAAACAAAATGCCTAAGATGAAAACGAAGAAGTGCGCGACCAAGCGCATGAAAATGTCGGCCACGGGCAAAGTTATGCGCTCGCAGGGTGGCAAGGCCCACCTCAACAACGGGAAGACCCGTACGCGCAAGCGCAACCTCCGCGGCCGCACAGTCACGGACTCGACAGTAACCAAGACCTACGCGCGTGCGCTGCAGGCCTAACAAATCAAGGAGTTAACAGACAATGCGTGCCACAAACGCCCCCGCTTCCCGCGAACGCCGCCGCCGCCGCCTTGCCCTTGCAAAGGGCTTCTACGGCGCACGTTCCAAGCTTTTCCGTACCGCCACCGAGGCGGTTGATCGCGCGATGCGCCTTTCGACGGAGCACCGCAAGCTGCGCAAGCGCGAGTTCCGCCAGCTGTGGATCGCCCGCATCAACGCGGCCGTCCGTGCTGAGGGCATAAGCTATTCCAAGTTCATAGCCGGTCTCTCGAAGGCCGGTGTCGTGCTGAACCGCAAGATGCTCAGCGAGATCGCCATCCAGGATCCCGCCGGCTTCAAGACGATCGTCGAGGTCGCCAAGAACGCCTGAGCCGCAATGCGGATTTGGCGAAAAGCGCCGCGACGCCTTGCGTTGCGGCGCTTTTTATTATATAATAGCACCCATCAAAAACCCGAAAAGTCGTTTCACGGAGGTTCATCATGGTAGAAGACATGCAAGGTAGAGAAATCGAGGAGACCAACGATCCGCTGTCGGCCGAGATTCGCGATACGGATATTGTGTTCGACTGCCCGCACTGCGGCAAGAATTTGGTTATCGACTATCGCGGTGCAGGGTTGCAGATCAACTGCTCCGACTGCGGCGAACGCGTGTTGGTGCCGATTCCTGATGGAATGGAGCTTCACGATCTCGATCTTGACGCAGGCGAGGTGCTGAAGCAGCTTTTTGCGACGCGCAAGAACTTCCAGAAGGCCGAGCTCGAGATTCAGGCGCTGAAGTCCCGCCTGGTGCAGCTTCAGGAGGCGCTCTCCGTCATGCAGGATGTCGTCGCGGAAGGGCTTAAGTGAACTTTGAGGCAAAGTCGCGGTTCGTGAACGCCTTGACGTTCGCGCGCTTTCCGCTCATATTCGCGTGGCTCGGCTTCGCCGTTGCGCAGGAGTTCCTCGGGGGCTTTTGGCTCGGTGCGGCCGCATGCCTGGCCATGCTTGCGTCCGGTCTTACCGATCTCTTCGACGGCAGGCTCGCGCGCAAGTGGGGCGTCGTCTCGCCGCTTGGCAAGATGGCCGATCCGCTGATGGACAAGGTTTTCTTCATAGTGGCGTTTCCTGCAATCTCGTGGCAGGTTGCGCGCCAGGGCGAGAGTGATGCGCATGCGCTCGTGATGCTTTCGTTCACGGTTCTCTACATGCTGCGCGACACGTGGGTCACGTTCATGCGGGCGGTTGGCGCGCTGTACGGCGCCGATGTCGCGGCGATGTGGCTCGGCAAGGTGCGCACGGCCCTGTCGTTCCCCGGCGCGGGATGGGTCTACATGTATCTTGCGTTCCACCGCCTTGCGCCCGAATCGTGGCACACGCCCTGGCTCGTCAGCTGCTATGCCGTCGAAGGGCTTCTTGTCGCGCTGACGCTAGTCAGTCTTTTCACCTACACCGCCGCCTACGCGCCCTACTTTGAAAAGGCACTTGCGCGAAAGGCGGAATTGTGAGATAATATTACTCGTAAACCAAAACACTAACAAGGAACTAAACAAAATGAACAAGCAGTCTAAAGGTTTCACACTCGTCGAGCTTCTCGTCGTTATCGGCATTCTCGGCATTTTGATGGGCGCGCTCTTCCCCGCGATTTCGTCCGCCATGCTTTCTGCGCAGACCAACGCGCTTGCCATGCACGGCCGCAATCTGTTTATCGGCATCACCCAGGCGAATGTCGACCGTGAGAGCCACGGCCGCAGCTCGGTGTGGCCCAAGAACCAGAACAAGGAAGACGGCGAGGGCGAGGATATTGCGTTCAACGCCTATACCGGCAGCCAGGCCGACGACTACTTCGACGATCTGTTCGACATGCAGAACTACGGCTCGCAGTCGTGGAGCCCGTATGTCGATGTCGACATCAAGTTCGTCTCGGGCGCCGGCGTTTCGGCCTACAAGGGTTCGAAGACCCTCAAGGGCTGCGTCGCGTGGAAGATCGCCAGCGACATTACCGACGACATGCCCGACATCGTGCCCGTGCTTGTCTCGCGCAACATCAGCACCGACAACTTCGTGACCGAGAGCACCAAGGAGACGCTCTCGCAGACCAAGCAGGAGGCCACCGATACCGCCTATACGCAGCCCTTCGGCAACAAGGCGTCGGTCATCATCCACAAGGGCGGCGCCGCCGGCGTGTACAAGGGTCGCTACCAGTCGCTCGCCGACTTCTACGACAAGCAGACGGTCACGTTCGTCGAAGGTTCCCGCATCGAGTACCTCAAGCCGTCCAACAAGTAACTCGTCGTGATTGCAAGGGTCGCGATCGACCTTGCGCTCGACAGGCTCTTCGACTACGAAGTGCCCGAGTCGCTGAGAGAGAAGCTGGCCGTCGGCCAGCTTCTTTCCGTTCCCTTTGGCCACCGCGAGGCGCGCGGCTTTGCTGTTGAGATCGGCGAAGACGCGTCCTCGTCCGGCCGCGCCCTGAAGCCGATCTCCGCCATAGTCGAAGAGACGCCGTTCTTCTCTCCAGCGATCATTGCGCTTGTGCGGCGCATCGCCGCATACACCGCAGCCCCCCTCGAAAGCGTTCTCAGGGCGGCTCTGCCCGCGGCGGTGCTGAAGCGCAACGCGCGTGCGAAGGAGATGCTGTTTGTCGAGCCGGTGGCGATTGACAGCCTCGCCCAAGGCGCGGCGCTCGTTCAAGGGCTCACCACGCGCCAGCGCTGGCTCTACGAGCAAATCGTGCGGCTGGACGGCGGATGGATGGCCGGGCTCTGTTCTGAACTCAAAACAACCAACACATCGATTCGTGCTCTCGCCGAGAAGGGGTTTGTCGAGATCGTCTCCCGCGCAAAGCGCCGCAATCCGCTCGCGAGGCGGCGTGTCGTGCCGTCGAGGCCGCTTGCTCTGAACGGCGAACAAGCGGCGGCCTTGGCCTCCATAAAGTCTCTTTGCGACGCCGCCCAACTGGGGGCGCGGGCGAGACGCCCGCTCCCCCAAGAAGCGCTCCCCCAAGGCGTTGCGCCACCCCCAAGCGCGCTGCTCCTCCACGGCGTGACCGGTTCAGGCAAGACCGAGGTGTATCTGCAGGCGATTGCCGCGCAGCTCGAGAAGGGTCGCGGCGCGATCGTGCTTGTGCCCGAGATCGCGCTCACTCCGCAGACCGTTCAGCGCTTCGCATCGCGCTTCGGCGACCGTGTGGCGGTTCTTCACTCCGCTCTTTCCGACGGCGAACGCTACGACGAATGGCATCGCATCCGCCGCGGCGACGCGCACGTGGTCGTCGGCCCGAGGAGCGCGGTGTTCGCGCCGGTTGCGAACCTTGGCCTTATAGTCGTTGACGAGGAGCACGAGCCCAGCTACAAGCAGGAGGACAACCCTCGCTACAACGCTCGCGACGTCGCTGTTCTTCGAGGCTCAATCGAAGGCGCCGCCGTGGTGCTTGGCTCCGCCACGCCTTCGCTTGAAAGCTGGCTGAACGCGCAACGCGGCAAGTATGCGCGCGTGACCATGATGAAGCGCGCCGGTGCCGGGTCGTTGCCCGACGTTCGCATCGTCAACATGGCGATGGAGCCCGGCTGCCCGATTTTCTCCGGCGTGCTTCTCGATGCGATCCGGCTGAGACTCGACAGGGGCGAACAGACGATTCTCTTCCTGAACCGCCGCGGCTGGGCGCGTTCGGTGAATTGCGAAAAGTGCGGCCATGTAGTGACATGTCCCGCATGCGATCTGCCCTACACCTACCATCGCGCCGACAACTGCCTGCGGTGCCATGTTTGCGGCGGATGGGCGCCCACTCCCGAGCGATGCCCTTCGTGCGGATCTTCGAACATCACGTTTCGCGGAATGGGAACGCAGCGCGTCGAGGCGGCCCTCGCCAAGTGCTTTCCGCGCGCGTCGATACTTCGCATGGACGCCGATTCCACGTCGCGCCGCCATTCGCACGACGATATACTTTCGGCCTTCAGGCGCGGGGACGCGCAAATACTCCTCGGCACGCAGATGATCGCGAAGGGGCTTGACTTCCCGAACGTCACTCTCGTAGGCGTGCTGAATGCCGACAGTTCGCTCAACATGCCGGACTTCCGCGCAGCCGAGCGAACCTTCCAGCTGCTCGCGCAGGTATCCGGCCGCGCGGGACGCGCCGAACTGCCGGGAGAGGTCGTGGTGCAGAGCCTCGATCCGTCGGCGCCTGCTATAGTCGCGGCCGCGCGCGGCGACTACGCGGGCTTCGCGGCGCGCGAGTTGAAGGATAGGGCCGAGAGCTTTTTCCCGCCGTACTGCCACCTCGCCATAGTCGGTTTCCGGTCGCAGGACATAAAGACCGTTTCCCGCTGGAGCGACATGTATGCGCAGTCTTTCATGGCGTTTGCGCGGCGCAATGCGTCGCTCGGAATGCATGTTTCGGAGGCTGTGCCGAGCGCGCTTGAGAAGGCGGATGGCTGGCATCGCTGGCAGATTGTTTTGCGCGCCCGGTCGGCCGCGGCAATAATTTCCGCGTGGCGCTGGATTCTCGCCTGTCGGCCTCCTCCAGGAAATCTTCGTGTGGCCATTGACATGGACGCGCAGAATTTAGTATAATTCACACGTCTCTACAAGAAAGAGAGGTTAGGATGAAGTTCACTAAATTCGGTCTTATGTTTGCCTCGGCTGTAATAGCCGCAGGCGTGTTTGCAGATGCCGCGAATGTACTCGTTTCATTCTCGACAACATCTGATAAGTATGCCGACGGTACGCCGGTGAAAGACGGCGAGTGGTATGCGCTCTGCTGGTCTGCCGATGAGAATTTTGATGGGCTCAAGCTTGATTGCACTCCGGTCGATCCGGCCGAAAAGGTTTTGATACTCGCGCCTCTTGCCCAGGGCGGTCGTTGCCCCTATGTGGTTTTCCAGGTCGATTCGGCCAAGGCTCCCGTCGGCGGCAACTACTTCGTGTATCTCCTCGATACTCGCGATGTGGCGGAGGGCGCCGTTTCGGCGGCGACGGTTGCCGATGATGGTCGCCGCGTTCCGGAGAACGTCGTGAACGGTTCCGCTGCGGCCCAGAGTTTTACGGCTTCGGCGAGCATCGGGTCGAATGTCGCCACCGCCGCCAGCGCGGGTTCTGTCGCGCAGGCGGATTGGAACGCCGTTCAGCCCAAGATCACGGGCTTTGATCTTGTCGATGACGCGACGGTCAAGATTTCCGTTGCAGGTATGATGAACGGTCTCAACTACAAGGTCAAGATGGGTTCCGCCCTCGACAATATGACGACGGCCACCATCACGCCCAAGACTGAAGACGGCAAGGCGGTCTTCTATGTCGATGACAAGGACGCCCGCTTCTTCAAGGTCATCGCAGAGTAATAAAGGGAGAAAAGAACAATGAAGACAAAAACGGTTTTCGCGGCCTCGCTTCTTCTCGCAGGCGCTGCATTTGCTGATGCGACAACGGTTGATTCCAGTTATGTTCTCGGCGTGATGCCGATCACTGCTAGCGGCAAGAGCCAGGTGATTCTTTCCATCCCGTGGGTCGCAGAGGGTGGCACAAACACTATCGCCGTCACTAACCTCGTCAAGACTGCAGGTCTTACTGTTGGCGATACTTTGACATGGTATGACACAACGGCTGGCAAATATAAACAGTGGCAAGTGGCCGAAAATGGCGGAGTTGGCTATTGGACTCCTGTTACTGTAACAGAAGATACTGGTTCTTATGCCACGCCTGCTGAGAATGCTACGCTCTTGCAGGGGCAAGCGGTTGTGCTTACGCGTACAGCGACTGGTGAAGAAGACCTTAATAAGCCCATTTATGTAATAGGTCAGGTTGGTACTAATGCAACTGCATCCACAACGATTAGCGGCAATTCGTGGCATATGCTTGCTCCACCTGTTGCATCTACGAGTGATGTAGATTTCAATACCTGTGCTTCCGATGGTAGCAATTGGAGCAGTTGCGTTGGTGATGAGGTAACAATTGATGGTGCAAATGGTCTTTACAAGACATACAAGTGTGTAGATTTGGGTGAAGGTAAAGCGCTTCGATATGTGTGGACTACGTCTATGTTTGCGACTACACACGCGGCAATGATTCCTGCTGGGCGAGGTTTTTGGTATAAGCGGAACAGCGATTCCTCCGTGACAATCACTTGGAGTGGTGTTCCAACTACGACCGCATCGAACTAAACTCATAAAAGTTTTTCAAGTTAAGCAACTAAGGATTCCAAAAAAATGAAAAGAACATTGTTTTGTGCAACTGTGGTGTTGGCTTCAATCGCCGCTAATGCTTCCTAT
This sequence comes from uncultured bacterium, assembly GCA_902776615.1. Classification (GTDB taxonomy): domain Bacteria; phylum Verrucomicrobiota; class Kiritimatiellia; order RFP12; family UBA1067; genus UBA1067. The sequence continues at coordinate 39,881 of CACYQU010000015.1, read as the reverse complement.
CTCTATTGGCAGGTAGATGATAGTGCTGTGCAGTCTTATAATACTACTGCTCCAGCAGGGTACACGATTGAAAGTGGTGCTTATGCCATGCTTAAGTCTGACAACTCTAAGTCCGGCTACGACACTTATGGTGCGGATGGGCAAGTGACGGACAATAAAGCTCCTATAGGCTCTTCGTACTATTCAGATATAGGGACGGATGCCGGTTATTCGTACTTTGTTGAGCTTTACAATGCCAGTGGAGCCCCGATTGCTAGGAGCCAGTCGATAAATTCATCCTCTACAGAATGGACAGCTGCTTATACAGATAGTTTGCGCACTTCGAATCTTGCTGAAATTCCTAGCGTAAGTGTCTGGCATGCGGGCAACTTCCGCGCGGTGCCTGAGCCGACGAGTGCGATTCTGATGCTGTTTGGTGCGGCGATGCTTGGTCTTAAGCGCAAGAACAGGAGTCAGTGCTGATGGACAACGAGGCGATTAATCAGGATGAAATCGCCGCAGAAATCGCCCAGACCGAAAAAATCGGGCTGGGCGATGTTCTTATAGCGGCGGTTTTGGCGGTTGCGACATTCGTCGGGCTGACGATATTTTCCTACCCTTGTCTTACCCCCGACCTTTGGGCGGAAACCGCTGTCGCGGCCGGTGTGAAGCCTGCTGCGAATGTTCTGCCTGGCTACTTCACATTCGTGGCGAGCCTGGTCCATTCCGTTTTCGGACGTGCCGAAGCGCCTGCAATGCTGAGGCTTCTCGGGCGTGTGGCCCTTTCCTTCGCAGCGGTGCTGGTGTATGCGACGATTCATGAGATGCTCGTATTCATCATGCGCGCAAGACCCCAGCGTTCTGCGCGGCGCAGCTTGGTCATAAAGATCGCCAGTCTCGTCGGCACCGCCGGATTCATAACTGCCGACCCCGTTTGGTCCGCCGGACAGTCTCTTTCCGAAACGACGATATTGATGGGCCTTACGCTGGGCGCAGTCGAGTTCTTCTTCCTGTTTCTCAGAAAGGGACTCATCCGCTACGCATACATCTGCTCGCTGTTCCTCGGCTTTCTCTGCGCCGAGTCGCCGATGGGCTTCGTGTTCGCCGGGGCGTTCGTCGCGCTGAACTTCGCAGTGCTCAAGTTCCTGCCCATTCTCGAGTCGCCTTTCTACCGTCCCGAGGTGATCGCCGTCGGAAAGTGGTACATGACTTTCATCTTCATGGCCTCTTTCATCCTCGGCGTCGGCCTGAACTGCTGGACCTACGCCCACCACGGCGGTCTTGTAGCGGCAGGGCAGTCCGCCGGTTCCATCCCGCTCGCCTATCTTCTCGGATATTGGGGTAGAGTCACGGGCGCGGCGGATCTCACTGGCGCGATTCTGCTCGTTGGCGCGTGCGTGATTCCGTTCGTGGTTACGATTGTGCGCTTCCCGGCGGCGGCCGACGAAGAGGTGTTTCTGCCGTACTCCACAGGCATGGTGTTCTTCTTCTGCGGAGTCATCGCCCTGCTTCAGAGCTGCCCTATTCCGGAACTCTGGTTCTGGACCTACAGCAGCCACATCTCGCCATATCTGCTCAGCGTTGGCGTATTGCTCGCGGCTACATCCCTCGCAGGCGGCGTTACGATTCTCGGCGTCGACTCTCTCTGCCGCAACCACCTGCGCCTGGCCGAGCAGCAGTTCGGCGCGGACGAGGACGAAACAACTCCCGAGGTCAGCTCGCGTCTTTCCACGTTCATCCGCAGAACCGGCGTGATCGTGATACCGCTTGTCCTCATAAGCGTGATGCTGCCCGGCCGCGTAAAGAGCGCGACGCGCGCCATGCTCGCCCTTGTGCGCGACGCGGTTTGCGAGATGGTGGACGAAACCGGCGGCGCGGAGTATCTCTTCACCGACGGCAACCTCGACGACGCCATCGAGCTTGAAGCGGCCATGCGCGGCAAGGATATCAAGTGCCTTTCGATGATGGGCGGTTCTTCGCCGTACAAGGTCTATCTGCGCACGCGCGGCCTCACTGCCGACAAAGAGGACAAGTTCTCCTTCACCTTCGATGCTGCGATGGGCCTCAGAAGCTGGATTCGCGACAGGCCCGAAAAGCTCTCGAACTGCGCCATCCAGCTCGGCCACGACCTTTGGAAGCGCGACGGCAAGGCCATACCGCCCGTCGGCGGCATCATCACGCGTCCTCTCGGCTGGGCCGACGACTCCGAGCGCGTCGCGAGCGTGTCCCGCGCCCGCGATCTGTCGATGCGCGCCATCGCGATTTGCGCCGCCGGAATAAAGGACTGCACCGACAAGTCCGTGCGCTCCGCCTTCTGGAACGTGCTGTGGCGCCTCTCCCGTGCCTGCACCTACCGCGCCGAGCGCTCCGACATCGCGGGCGACGTGAAGGCGGCGATCGTCGATTCGGATCTTTCCGCGAAACTGAACGACATAAACGAAACCTACAAGCAGATGCTGTCGTCCATCCGCAGCCAGCAGGATCGCATGTCGTCCCAGCTCACTACGCGCGAGGGTCTTCAGCTTGCTCTCGTGCGGGCCGATTTCATGATGGGCAAGCTTTATGCCGAGACGGTTCTTTCCGCCGAGCCCGACAACCCCGACGCCAACTTCGCGATGGGAATGTACTATCTGAAAGAGCGCCAGCTCTCCCGCGCCGAGGAGTATCTGAAGCGTTGTCTGATCAGAAAACCCAACGAGCCTGCGGTATACAACAACCTCGCCATGCTCGAGCTGGAGCTCGGCAAGCTCGACGCCGCCGAAATCAACGTGCAGAAGGCGCTTAAGCTCATCCCCGACGCCGCCGCAGTGCGCGACACCGCGAACGCCATACGCAAGGCGCGAGAGGCGAAGAACCAGGCCGCCGGCCAGAAGTGAGGTCGATAATGCAGTCACTGCCCGAATACAGGATTGGACGCGTCGTCTTCGGCAGCGAAGCCGCGATCGCGGCCGCGTACGAGAGTTTCCGCGCGCAGCCGATAGACGAAACGCGTCTCTCCGGGACCCGCGACTATCCGTTCCCGCTCAAGCGCCGCACCATCGCCGGCGAGTCGTCCGTCGCCGGCGTGGGCACCTTCCAGGGCAGCGCCACGCAGACCATAACCTTCGCGCCGGGCGAGCGGAAGGGGTGGTGGATACGCCGCATGGATCTCCCCGAGCAGCTCGACACCAAGATCGACATAGCGAACCTCTGGACGAGCGCTCAGAACCTCGTGATGAGGTCCGGCTCGCCCCACAACTACCTGCGCATGGTCGAGCACATCGTCGCGCTCAAGGCCGGGCTAGGTCTGGATGACGTTCTTCTCAAGGTGAAAAGCGGCGACCCCCCGCTCTTCGACCAGTCGTCCCTGCCTCTCGTGGAGGCGGTCGAGCAGGCCAAAATCGTCGAAAAGCCCGACGACGCCACTTTCGTGACGGTCAAGGAGCCGGTCGCTTTCGGCGGCAAACGCGGCGACTTTCTGCTGTTTCTGCCTGCGGAGAACGGCGAGCGCGGCCTTCGCATAGACTGCGCGATTTCGTGGAATACGGTGATAGGCTGCCAGCGCGTGCTCTTCGACGCGACATACGATACGTTCCGCTATGCCTCGCTCGCCCGCACGAACGCGACGCGCCGCCAGTACATTCTTGCGAAGACGGTCGGCCGTCTCTTCGCCGCGACGCGCAACCTGGGCTACAACGACCGCAACATACTCATCCACGGCAGCCGCTACTACACCGAGCCGCGCTTCAACGTCGGCGGCAAGTTCCTCGAACCGGTGTGGCACCGCGCCACGCTCGACCTGATGGCCGCGCTTTCGCTCACGGGCTCCAGCCGCTTCGCCGGAACGGTCGTAAGCTACCGCGCCGGACATACCCTCGATTGCGACGCCGTTCGCGCACTTTACAGGAACGATCTGCTATGCTATCTCTGAAACTCGACAGGCCCCTAGTCGTGTTCGACATCGAATCGACAGGCACCTCTCCGCGCAAAGACCGCATCATCGAGCTTGCCGCGATAAAGGTTTCGCCGGCAGGTTCAGAGGAGCGCAAATGCTGGCTGCTGAACCCTGGCATCCCGATTCCTCCCGAGACTACGGCCATACACGGCATAACCGACGAGATCGTAAAGAACTGCCCGACCTTCGCCGACAAGGCGAACGAGATATTCGAGTTCTTCCGCGACTGCGACCTCTCTGGCTTCAACGCCGATCGCTTCGACATTCCCTGCCTGGAGGAGGAGTTTGCGCGCGTCGGGCTGAATTTCGCCGCCACCGCCCGCCGCCATGTCGATGTGCAGCGCATCTACCACAAGATGGAGCCTCGCGACCTGACTGCCGCCGTCAAGTTCTACCTCGGCCGTCCTCACGAAGGCGCCCACGGGGCCGAGGCCGACGCCGCCGCGACGCTTGAGGTGCTCAAAGCGCAGATGGAGAAATATCCCGCGCTTCCGAAGACGTCCGCCGAGATGGACGAATACCTCGTGCCGCACGATCCGCTCAACGCCGACCGGAACGGCATGCTGCGCTGGAAGGACGGCGAACTTACCGTGAATTTCGGCAAGAAGAAGGGCGAGTCTCTCACCAAGCTCATGCTCAACGAGCCGAACTATCTGCGCTGGCTGATGAAGGGCGATTTCGACAGCGAAGTCAGGATGATCGTCAAGGACCTTCTCGAAAACGGGCGCCTGCCGCCCGCCCCCAAAGCATGAAAGCCAATCGCGAAATCCGTCTTGAATCGCTGCAACGCGTGCTGAACGGAAAATGGTTCGGGCGTATGCTGATCGTAATGACGATCGTCTGCACGGTCAGCAATCTCGCCAATGGAATCGTCGACAGGTTCTACAGCGCCAAAGGCATCCAGACTTGGGGGGACTTTCTGATCGCCAAGGCCCAGGCCATGAGGGCCGGTCTTGATTACGCGGTGCCTTCTTCGGCGGTCGCGCGCGAGATGTGCGGCTCGACGGCGTTCCAGATGTTCATCGCGTTCATCTTCGGAGGAATCGTCGTGTATGGCATGACGAGCGTCGTTCTGAAGGCGGCCAAGGAGGACGAGAACGGCTGGTGTCGCGAGTCCATGGGCGGCTTTTCGCGTCCGCTCGGCGTGGCGTGGCTCGGCTTCGTGCTTTTCGTCCGCATTTTCCTGTGGTCGCTTCTGCTGGTGGTTCCGGGCGTTGTCGCGTCATACCGCTACAGCCAGTGCTGGAATCTCAAGGTGGAGCATCCCGAATGGGGCGCATCGCAGTGTCTCGCGGAGAGCGGACGCATGATGGCGGGGCACAAGCTGCAGCGATTCCGTCTCGACCTTTACTTCCTCGTGTTCTCCTTCGCCGCGATACTCGCCGTAGTGCCCGTGAAGCTTGTCGCGATGTCTGTCGGCGGACTGCTCGGTGGCGCGCTCGATACTGTGTCGGCGCTATATTCGATGGTGGCGATAGTATTCATGTGCCTGTGGATTTCCGTCGCGCGCGCCGTCTTCTACCGCGAGCTCAAAGTTGCATCGCCGGGCGCGTGAAACCTGTCAGGGGGAGTTGCGATATGGGCATGTCACGCAGAGGATTCATCGCCGCAGGCGCGGCTTTCGCCGGCGCGTCGCGCGCAGACGCTTTTTCGTTCGGCGTCGAACGGCCGCGCATGAAGATAGGCCTGCTCTCCGACATACATGTAACGCGGCGCGAGAACGCAAACACTTTCGAAAAGGCCCTGCGCTACTTCCGCGACCAGGGCGTGGACGGCGTGCTCGTCGCCGGCGATCTCGGCACTAAGGGCACCATCGACGAACTCGAGACCGTCGCCGCCGTGTGGTACGACGTGTTCCCCGGCGACTGCGCGCCCGACGGACGCCGCGTCGAGCGGCTTTTCATTCTCGGAAACCATGACGTGGACGGATTCGCCTCGAAGTCGTCCTGGCCCAAAAAGCAGATTCCCTCGCGCGAAGAGGCCGAGCGCACATGCCTCGCCTTCCATCGCGAAGAGGTGTGGCGGCGTCTCTTCGGCGAAGACTTTTCGCAGATAGTCGTGAAGGAAGTGAAGGGCTACCGCTTCGTGCTCAACAGCTGGTACTCGCGCGAACTCCAAGAGAAGGACATGCTTGAAGACTTCTGGCGTGATTTCGCGCCTACCATCGATCCGTCCAAGCCGTTCTTCTACTGCCAGCATCCTCACCCGAAGGATACGTGCGCGGCGGGCTACCTGCTCGGCGGCGCGTTCTGGCAGGGCGGTTGGGACGGCGGAACGTCCACGCGCCTCCTCTCCGCGCACCCCAACTGCATCGCGCTTTCGGGCCATTCTCACTATTCGATAGACGACGAGCGCTCCATCTGGCAGGGCGCGTTCACCAGCGTGAACTGCGGCTGCGCGCGTGGCTTTGCGTTCACTTTTCCGGGACGCGAAAACGGCCACTCCGTTTCCGACATGCGGCTTGGCACTCGCTTTCAGATGCCCCCGATAGACATAAAGCGCATACGCCAGGGAATGCTGATGGAGGTCTTCGACGACAGGATCGTGTTCCACCGCCGCGAGTTCGTGAACGACCGCGTGCTCGGTCCGGACTGGGTCGTGCCCGTCGGCGCGGACGCGCCGCGCCCCTACGGGTTCGAGCCGCGCCGCCTCGCGTCGCAGCCGCCTCAGTTCGCAGAAGGCTCGGCGATCTCGGTGGAGGCGATCCCCGAGGGACGCGACCGCGCAGGCGTTGCGTGCGAGCAGGTCGCGGTGGAGTTTCCGCAGGCGCGTGGAGCATACGACTACGAGGTGAACGCGATAGTGCGCATCGCCGACTTCCAACGCGTGTGCGCATCGAAGAGGGTCTTCGCGCCGGACGCATTTCTCGGCGTGGAGGATGGCGGCGAGCCTGTGCGGTGCGTGTTTGCGAAGGACGAACTGCCTGCGGGAAGGGATGTGCGCTTCTCCGCGCGTCCGTTCAACTGCTGGGGAAAGCCGGGCCGCTCCATAGTCTCCGCGTCCTGAACCCCGTTCGGGTGACAAAAAGAAAATTTCATCGACCCACTTGCCAAGCAACAGAGAATATGCTATCATAGTGTCAAACTCGGCGGGAGGTCTGTCGGGCAACACTAAGGAAAGGGACTATATGAAAAGACTAATACTGGCAATCGCTGCGGCAGCGACGACATTGTTCGCCCCTGCGGCAGTAACACAACAACTAGACTTCGAGTCTAATGGCACTGCGTACGAATCGGCCGCAAGACCATCGGCGACAGCCAACTATCCGTTCGCCGACTTCGGCAGCAAGTACTTGGAGCTCGACGACACATTCTCGGCTCAAGGCGCTGGTGGAACAGTCTTTGACATGTACGTCCAGTTCACGGTTCATGAAGATCCGTCGCTGGGTGAAAATGACAAGCTTGGCATTTGTCTTAAGTCCAACGGCAACCTTATCGTTCTCGGCGAGGAAGAAGACGAACTTTCTCTGGAAAGTCAGATTGCTGAAAACACTTGGCATCGTCTTACGCTTGTTCAGGTGCAGAAGAATGACAAGTATGGTTTCAACATCTATCTTGACGGAAATCCGCTTGTCGGAGTTCTCGACAAAGATGTTTTCTACGCCAAGGTTAATGAGGCTTCAACTTCTGTGAAGTTTGAAGGTTCGGGCAAGCTCGACAACTTCGTCGCCCGCACGACCGATCCGTTCGGTGGCGCGCCGACAGGCTGGATTGCGAAGGTAGGCGATGATCCCGAGCAGTATTACACCAACTACACTGCTGCGCTCACCGCCGCGCTGAACGGCGCTTCGCTCACTTTCAGCGATTCGTCTGTAATGGACGGCTCGGCCGCGCATCCGTTTGAGATCAGAACGGCTGCCGACCTTCAGGCCCTCGCGGATGCCGTTAATGCAGGCAAGAGCGCTGACAAGTGCTTTGTCCAGACCGCCGATATCGACATGACAGGTGCTGGCGCCTTCGCCGGTATCGGCGTGTATAACGCCAATCCGACGGCTGGCACTCCTTTTACTGGAACTTATGATGGCGGCAACTTCACGATTTCCAATGTCACGATGACCGCTCGCAACTACGGCGGTATCTTCAATCAGGTCAACGGTGGTACAATCAAGAATCTGACGGTCGAGAACATTTTGACCGCTGCGACCTCTGGCGAGTTCGGCTATGCTATTGTCGGTAACGCCGGTAATGGTGCTACGCTCGAGAACCTCACGGCGGCTGGCTCTTTCCTCTCGGCCGAGAAGCCCGGCACCCACAACATGGCCGGTATTGTCGTTCGCGCGTGCGGCGGCGGCGAAAATGGCACGCTGGTTAAGAACTGCACAAACGCAGCGACAATTTACGGTGCCTACACCAAGATGGCTGGTGTCTGCGCGATTGCCCAGCATAAGATTGATGGCGGCGCTGTCACATTCGATGGTTGCGTCAACAGTGGTACTCTTACGATGCCTTCTGGTGCCACGGCGGGACGTGATGGCCTTGCCGGTATCATCGGCTATGTCAATGATGACACGGTTTTGAAGGGGTGTTCAAATACTGGCACTATGACTTCTACCCTTGAGACAGCGAAGGTTGGTCAGCTCGTCGGCTGGGCGTATAATTCTGTTCTGACGTTCGAGGATGCCGGCACAATTGCCGCCAATGGCCCTGCAAAGATTGGCGATTTCGGTTCTACGGTCGTCCTCGACTGGGCCATCAGCGGTACTGAAGGAAACAATTTCGACTTCAATGTTTATGGTAAGACTGGTTCGACGGTTGAAATTGCCAAGGCCTTTACGGGTTTCCCGCCGCAGTACGCCGATATCGCTCCTACGCTCAAGCTGTCGGCTGACATGACAATCAATAATGGATGGTCTGATCAGACTAATGCTACATTTACGGCCATTACGGGAAGTGGCACATTGACGGTTACACACACCTATAATTACGTTAAGTATTATAGGATTAAGTCGCTTGAGAACTTTACAGGCACACTGGCGTCTGGTATGAAGCAGGTAGGCTTCATCATAGACGACATTGCAAAGGCCGATGCTGCTTTTGGAACCGCAGTTGTAAAGGGTACGAATGTCAAGGTGTATGATCTTGAGTCTACGACGCTCAATGGCACGGCTACGGCACTTTGCGTAGATACCGTCAATAGTCAAAACGGCATCTACCTAGTCGCTGCGGAGGTCGTTGCTGATGACGAGTCTACAACAGATTTCGCCAGCGTAGAGGCTGCTCTTGACGCCGCTGACGCCGCCCTCGCGTCTACGGTCAACGTCCTTGATCCGGATGCCGTGGAAGTTGTAAAGACCGGTTGGTCTTATGATAACGGAGTCTATACGTCAACACGCGCTATTGCGACATTGAAGGGAACAAACTATCCTTCGCTCACCAAGGCTCTCGCCGCTGCAGCAGAAGACGATGAAGTCGTTCTCGTTGGCGCAACCTCCGAGTCGGTCACGATTCCTGCTGGCGTAACGGTTGCCGTTACGGACGGTGTCGCATTCAACGGCACAGTCGCTGGTGCAGGCGCTGTCAAATTCACCGCTGCCCAGACAGGCACCATAAAGTTTGGCGAGTGGACTGGTACTGTCACGCTCGATTGGGCGGGTATCGTCAATGCTGGTGACATTGCACCTGTGATGACACGATATGGCAAGGAAGGATCGACCGTTGAAATCGGCTCGAACGGCACAATTACTGGTACGTCTTACTTCAACACTGCGCCAGTTGCCACGCTGAAGGTGTCGGGCTTTGTTTCAATAGACAATGGGTCTTCGTACACTGAGCAGACGATTCCGACCGTTACAGGCGACGGCGTCCTTGTGTTCGGTGCAAGTGGCGCGAGAGTCAACTATAGGATTACGAATCTCGTCGACTGGAATGGTGTTATTACTAACAGTTCGTCAAACGCTGGTATTGCCAACATCACATCTGGCTCAGGCAAGGTTGTGTATGCCTCCACGCCTGATATCGCACCGACAGTTGGCGAAGGTTACACTGGCGAAGTGTACCTCAACTTCAACTACAGCAACTATAATGTCGCTTCCTACGGTGGCGTCAATGCAACTCGCTTCCTTGGCACGATGACTGGCTATCTCCACGATGCTGCTGGCGAGTCGGGTCAGACTGGTATTGTTGCTGGCAAGACAGTCGTTTCTGGGGATGTCGTCATCAACAATGGTTGGACGCAGTACCCTGATTTCAACTGGACGGGCAGCAAGACGGTTCAGTTCGATGACCTCACAGTCGATGGCTCGTTCTCTCTTGTGTCCGCGCAGTCCAGCTGGAATTCTGCGTATTGCTACTATTACGCAAGGTCGCTCAATGGCGATGGAGCGGGCGCTATTACTGTAGGTAACAATTTTGCGCTCAGAATCGACGCGGTTGATTTCGCTACTGCTCCTTCGGGCGAGAATGCGCTTGTCAACCTGACGCTCACTGGCGATAAGCCGGGCCTCCTCTATGGTCCGAACGGTGTCGCTGGCGAGACCATCCCTGTCACCGTCAATGGCGAGGCGACGGAGCAGTCGCTCGTTTACGACGCGACCAAGGGCGGCCTTGTCCTCTATGTCCCTGCGACGCCGAAGGCGACTTACGACGGCACTGACTACATGGACGTGGTGGAAGCGCTTAGTACGGCTTACATGGCAAGACCCACGAGCTTCGGCAAGGTCGTTACCGTTCTTGACGAGAACTGGGTGGATACGGGAGCCTATGCTGAATTCTTTGCATGGGATTCTGTGGCCCGCACCTACACCGTGATTACATATCCGGCTCGCATTGCGGCAACTTACTATTCGACACTTGCAGCGGCGCTTGATGCGGCTGTTGACGGCAACACGATTGTCCTTGTTGCAGATACTGCAGTGACGGAGATGCAGCTCGTGACCAAGTCGGTGACGCTCGACCTCAACGGTTTTGCGATCACGGCTGGTGAAAGGACTGCCGAGGCTGCTACGGCTGGAGACGACTCCATCCTCTGCGTGCTCCATGGTGGCTCGCTGACGATCAACGACACCTCTGCTGGAAGCACTGGCGCCATTACCGGCAACTCGGTCTTCACCTCGGCTGTAAAGATGACCAAGAAGGGTGATACTGATGACACGAAGAAGGCTGTTCTCGTCGTCAATGGTGGTACTCTCACGGGCTACTACTACGGCATCTCGGGTAACGGTAGTGCAGGTCGCGGCAACACTGAGGTCACGATCAATGGCGGTAGCGTGTATGGCTCTTGCACCGACGACTCCGTCGCGATCTTCCAGCCTCAGCTTGGAACGCTCACGATCAACGGCGGCTACCTTGAAGGTGCGATGGGCGTCTATGTGAAGTCCGGCACGGCGACGGTCGCCATCAACGGCGGCACGATCAAGGGTAACGGCACTTATGCGGCATACGTGTTCAGAGGTGGCGGGTTCAACAACACCGGTGACGCCTTTGTTGTGGACAACGCCGGCTATCCGGGCGGTGCGCCTGCTCCGTCGATCCTTGGCGGCACGTTCGTGTCGGTCAATGCTTCGGCGATCGCGTCCTACGCGAAGACCGGTCTTGCCCGTATCGTTCACTTCGCCGACAAGGATGCCGTGACCATCACCGAGGCTAAGGCTTCTTCCGAGGATGTGTTCCTTGAGAAGGGCTTCCCGGGTGGTGCTGACGGCAAGACCTTCACCATCGACGACGCGGTGCAGACCGCGCTCGAGGCGAAGCTCCCCGCTGGCAAGGCTCTGACCGACACGGTCGAGGGAACGACGAGCGGCCTCACCTACGCCCAGGCGTATGCGCTCGACCTCTTCGACGAGGATACGGGAACGGTTGAGGATGTCAAGCCGACAATCGAGATCGTGAACGGCAAGGTTGTCGTCTCGCTCGATGCCACCGCGAAGGCTGGCTACAAGGTGATGCTCAACGTCTACGAGAAGTCGAGCCTCACGACTCAGTGGCCTACCGAGCCGACCAAGAGCTATGAGCTTGACAGCGAGGCTGAAGCTGCCGGCTTCGCTCCGTCCGCTGCTGGTGCTGGCTTCTACAAGGTCGGCGTCACCATCGAGGATGCTGAATAAGCGAACTTGAAATCAAGTTCCAACCCGTGCGCCCGCCCCAATCGGCGGGCGCATGTGTTTTATCCGCTCTCGCTGGCGGTAAAAAGGGGTCTAATAAAACCGGTGACCCGGATGATTTGAGATCTTCCTTGTGAGCGGGCGGTGGCATTTTAGGAGTGACTATCCCCAGTTTCAAGGGGGCCTGTCCCCAGTGTGGGCGGGGGTAAAACCGAAACCCTATATAGGCTTTACCACAAACCCTATATAGACCTTACCCTAAACCCTATATAGGATTTACACAAATCCCTATATAGGCTTTGCCCAAAAACCTATATAGGCTTTACCATAAACCCTATATAGACTTTACACCAAACCCTATATAGGGATTACCATAAAGTCTATATAGGGTTTGCACCTAAGTCTATATAGGGTTTACCTTCTGAGGGGGCGGCGCCCAGACCTGGCACCTCTGGCCACTAGACCTGCCACCTCTGACGCCCAGACCTGCCACCTCTGGCGTCTAGACCTGCCACCCTTTGCCGAGCTAAACCCCGGTTCCCATCCCTATTTTTTGCGCGGATTCGTAATTTTGCGGCTACCCCCTTGCACTATCGCGGCAATTTATGGTATAATACACCAATCTTCGCAAGAAGAAGGGTCGCGATACGGGCGAGTCTTACCCGTCGCGTCGTGGCCGTCGAGATGAAAAGCTCGCGGCTACAATGCAGCCGCGAGCCTTGTTTTTGCGGGAAACTGGGCTGAAACCCAGTCGCGAGCGAGGTGCCGCAAAGGACCTCCCGCGCCGACACGGCTTGACCGTGAGCGCGGATTTCGCGACCGTCGATGTCCAGGTCAACGAGGGGCGAGGGCGGCGACGTCCGAGCCGAAACTGAAACAGAAAAAGGAAAGAAGAATGCAACAGCAGAGAGTACGCATCCGCCTTCAGGCATACGATCACCGTGTGCTTGATCAGGCTGTCGGTGGAATCATCGACACCGCGAGGGGAACGGGTGCGCAGGTGGTCGGGCCGATCCCGCTGCCTACCCGCGTCGAGCGTTTTACGGTGAACCGTTCGCCGAACGTCGACAAGAAATCAATGGATCAGTTCGAGATGCGCACGCACAAGCGCCTTCTCGACATCGTAAATCCGACCGCGCAGACGATCGACGAGCTCAAGAAGCTCAATCTTCCTGCGGGTGTCGACATCACCATCAAGGTCTGAGGAGGGCGAAGATGGAAGGTTTGATAGGCAAGAAGGTCGGGATGACCCAGGTCTACGACGCGGACGGCAAGCGCACTTGCGTTACCGTCATCGAAGTCGGTCCGTGCCCGGTCGTCCAGATGAAGACCCTCGATAACGACGGCTATGTCGCGGCTCAGCTCGGCTGGGGCGTGCAGAAGCTGTGGAAGGATCCCGAGGCCGACAAGGAGGCCCACGGCGGCCGCCGCGCGCGCAACCGCATGACCAAGGCCGAGAGCGGCCACCTCACCAAGACCGGCGGTCTCACGACCGGCGTCAAGGTTCTCAAGGAGTTCGCTCCCGAGGCCGGTGAAGAGGTCAAGGTCGGCGACGTGCTCACGGTCAAGAACTTCGAAGGCGTCAAGTACGTCGATGTCACCGGTGTCACGAAGGGCCGCGGTTTCGCGGGCGTTCTCAAGCGCTACAACTTCGCTGGCGGCAACATGACCCACGGCGGCCACTCCAAGCGCCGCACGGGCGGTCTCGCAGCGCGCGACCTCCCCGGCTGGATCGAGAAGGGCAAGAAGATGCCTGGCCACATGGGCGACGTCAACCGCACCATCCCGAATCTCGAGATTGTGCAGATCCGTCCTGAGGACAACGCGCTTCTCGTCAAGGGCTCCATTCCTGGCTGCCGCAACGGCGTTGTGATCGTCAGGAAGTCCCTCAAGAACAACGCGATCGCCGCGAAGGCGAAGAAGGGGGCGAAGTAAGCCATGCAGAAGATTGATGTCAACGTCGACCAGTCGCAGCTGACTCTCGATAAGGGCGAGCAGGCCGTCAAGGACGCGGTGACCGCGATCCGCAACGCCATGCGCGCCGGCACGGCCAGCACGAAGGGCAAGGGCGAGGTCGCCGGTTCCAACAAGAAGCCCTGGAAGCAGAAGGGTACGGGCAACGCCCGCGCAGGCTTCCGCCAGAGCCCGGTGTGGCGCGGCGGCGGTGTGGCGCACGGCCCCAAGCCGCGCTGCTTCGAGCAGAAGGTCAACAAGAAGGTGATGAAGCTCGCGTTCGCGCGCGCACTCTCCGACAAGATCGTCGCCGGCGACGTGATCGTGGTCGACGAGTTCAAGTTCGAGGCGCCCAAGACCAAGCTCATGGCGGGTCTTTTGAAGACGCTCGGCGTGGACCGCACCGCGTGCATCGTCCAGAAGGATGTCGACGACACGGTCGTTCTCGTCACCAGCAACCTGCCTCGCATCGATTATTCCACGGCGCAGGCGCTTGACGTGTACATGGTTCTCGCGAACCGCAAGCTCGTCTGCGACAAGGCCGGTTTCGACGCGCTCGTCGCGCGCCTCGCGAAGTAAGGAAGGAATCCGCAAATGACAAGAGCAGAACTCAAAGAGAAGTCGAACGGAATCCTCCTCGACGTGCTCATCACCGAGAAGGGCGGCAAGCTTGCGCTTGAGAACCGCTATCTTCTCAAGGTCGCGCCCGATGCGCGCAAGCCGCAGATCGCCACCGAGGTCGAGAAGGCCTTCGGCGTGCACGTTCTCGCGGTACGCACCGCCAACATGAAGGGCGGCGTCAAGTACATCCGCGGCACCCGCCGCACGACGGTCGAGCCGACCTGGAAGAAGGCGGCGGTAACCGTAAGGGCCGGCGAGCGCATAGAGCTCGCATAAGGAGACAAGAGCTATGGCACTCAAATCATACAAGCCTCGGTCGCAGGGAATGCGCTTTCGCCAGTCCGCGACGTTCGAGGAGATAACGGAGAAGCGTCCTGTCAAGAGGCTTACCAAGGCTGTCCGCAAGACGGCCGGCCGCGACAACCAGGGCCACATCTCGACCCGTCACCACGGCGGCGGCGTGAAGCAGCGCATGCGCATCGTGGATTTCAAGCGCGTCAAGCAGGGCGTCGAGGCGACGGTCAAGGACATCGCATACGATCCTACGCGCAGCGCCTACCTCGCGCTTCTGGAGTACACCGACGGCGAGCTCAGCTATGTGCTCGCGCCGGAAGGCCTGAAGCAGGGCATGAAGGTCATGAACGGACCCAAGGCCGAGGCTACGGTCGGCAACTGCCTGCCGCTCGCGCAGATTCCGCTCGGCATGTTCGTGCACGCGATCGAGCTCGTTCCCGGCCAGGGCGCGAAGGTCGGCCGTTCGGCCGGCAATTCCTGCCAGATCATGGCGCGCGACGGCAATGTCGTGACGCTCAAGATGCCTTCGGGCGAAGTGCGCATGTTCGATGGCCGCTGCCTCGCGTGCGTTGGCTCGGTCGGCAACAAGGACTGGGGTTCCATCAAGCTCGGCAAGGCCGGCCGCAAGCGCCATCTCGGCATCCGTCCGACGGTTCGCGGTGTCGCCATGAACCCTGTCGACCACCCGATGGGCGGCGGCGAAGGCCGCACGAGCGGCGGTTCGCATCCGCGTTCTCCGTGGGGTCAGCTCGCCAAGGGCGGCAAGACCCGCGCGAAGCGCAAGGCGTCCGACAAGATCATAGTCAAGAGGAGGAAGTAAGACATGTCGCGTTCTCTCAAGAAGGGACCGTACGTGGAGGATAGCCTCCTCCGCAAGGTCGAGAAGATGCAGGCTAGCGGAAAGAAGCAGCCGATCAAGACGTGGAGCCGTCGTTCGATGGTTCTGCCCGAGTTCGTCGGTCTGACGTTCGCTATCCACAACGGACGGCAGCACCTGCCGATCTTCATCACTGAAAACATGGTCGGCCACAGGCTCGGCGAGTTCGCCCCCACGCGCACGTTCAAGTCGCACGGCAACTCCGCCGCCAAGGTCGAGAAGAAGTAAGGGAAACAGGCAATGGAAGTGACTGCAATCACCCGTAACGCGCGCATGTCGGCCTTCAAGGGCCGCCCTCTGTGCCGCGCATGCCAGGGCCTCAAGGCGTCCGACGCGCTCAAAGTCGTCGAGTTCTCGCCCAAGAAGGCCGCAGAGATAATCCGCAAGACGCTTCTGTCGGCGATCGCGAACGCGGCCAACAACAACGGCGTCAAGAACGCCGGAGAGCTCACGGTAAAGCTGTGCGTGCTCGACGAGTCCGTCCGCATGCGCCGCTACTGGCCGACGGCCCGCGGCTCGGCGCATCCTATCGCGCGCCGCATGTGCCACTGCAAGATCGTTCTCAGCGACGCAAGGAAGGAGTCTAAGTAATGGGACAGAAAGTCAATCCGATCGGCTTCCGCGTCGGCGTCAACCACGCTTGGGGCAGCCGCTGGTTCGCGCCCAAGAAGATGTTCGGCGCCTACCTGATCGAAGACCAGAAGATCCGCGAGGCGGTCAAGGCGAAGCTCGCCGAGGCCGGAATCTCGAAGATTCTCATCGAGCGCTACGCCAACCGCGTGCGTGTGACGCTGTTCAGCGCGCGTCCCGGCGTGATCATCGGCCGCAAGGGCGGTGACGTCGAGGCGATTCGCGCCGAGCTCGAGAAGATGACCAAGAAGGAAGTCTATCTCGAGATCAAGGAGGTCCAGGGTGCCGACGCCGATGCGCAGCTCGTCGCCGAGGGCATTGCCCAGCAGCTCGAGCGCCGTATCGCTCTCAAGCGCGCGATGAAGCGCGCGATGAAGGTTGCGATGGACATGGGCGTCGACGGCATCAAGGTCCACGCGGGCGGGCGTATCAACGGCGCCGAAATCGCCCGTGTCGAGTGGTCGCGCGAGGGCAAGGTTCCCCTGCACACGCTCAGGGCCAACATCGATTATGGATTCGCAGAGGCCAACACGACCGCCGGCAAGATCGGCATCAAGGTGTGGATCTGCAAGAAAGAGGGCTTCCAGGCCCGTGCGCCGCGCGGCGAAGGCCGTCGCGAGGGGCGTCGCGAGCGTGGAGACCGCAAGGAGAGGAGCTAAGCCATGCCGCTGATGCCCAAGAGAGTCAAATACCGCAAGGTGTCGAAGGGCAACCGCTCCGGCTACGCCACGTCCGGCACCGAGCTCGCATACGGCGAGTTCGGTCTGAAGGCGCTGACGCGCGGCCTTCTCACCGCGACCCAGATCGAGGCGTGCCGCGTCGCGATCAACCGTGAAATGAAGCGCAAGGGCAAGTTGTGGATCCGCGTGTTCCCCGACAAGCCCGTAACCCGCAAGCCTATCGAAGTGCGTATGGGCGGAGGAAAGGGCAACCCAGAGTTCTGGGCTGCCGTGATCCTGCCCGGCAAGGTGCTCTTCGAGGTCGGCGGCGTAAACGAGGAGACCGCCAAGGAGTGCCTGCGTCTCGCGGCAACCAAGATCGGCATCCACACGAAATTCATCACCCGCGAAGGAGTCAAGATCTGATGAGCACGGAAACCACAACCCGCGGCGCGCGCAAGATGCGCAAAGGCGTCGTAGCGTCCAAGATGGGCGCCAAGAGTGTGGTCGTAACGGTCAGCTACCGTGAACGCCACCCCCTGTACGGCAAGATCGTCACCCGCACCAAGAAGTACCACGTGCACGACGAGGACGACACTGCCAAGGTCGGCGACACCGTCGCCATAATGGAGACGCGTCCGCTTTCGGCGACGAAGCGCTGGCGCATCGTGAAGTAAGGAGCGTTCCACAATGATACAGGAACTCACCAACCTTGTAGTTGCGGACAACACCGGCGCCAAGCGCGCGATGTGCTTCCGCATCCTCAAGCAGCGCAAGGAGTACGCGCACCTCGGCGACGTGATCCGCGTGGCGATCAAGGAGGCCTCCCCGACGAGCTCGATCAAGAAGGGCTCCGTCGCGACCGCCGTGATCGTTCGCACCGGCCAGCCGATCCGCCGCGAGGACGGTTCGACCGTCCACTTCGACCAGAACGCGTGCGTTCTCGTCGACTCCAAGCTCAACCCGATCGGCACGCGCGTTTTCGGGCCGGTCGCCCGCGAGCTTCGCGAGAAGAACTACATGAAGATTCTCTCGATGGCCCCGGAAGTGGTCTGATATTCAAGGAGCAACTGAAATGGCTATCGCAAGAATCAGGAAGAACGACACCGTGATCGTCATCAGCGGCAACGACGCCGGCAAGACGGGCACGGTCATGAGCGTGGACACGAAGAGCCAGACGGCGATCGTCGGCGGACTGAACGTCCACAAGAAGGCGGTGCGCCGCACCGAGAAGCAGGCCGGCGGTCTCATCGACCGCGAGCTGCCCATCAGGCTGTGCAAGCTTATGCCTTACGACGCCGAAAAGAAGTGCGGCACGAGAGTGCGCACCGGCGAGAAGGACGGCAAGAAGGCGCGCGTCTCTGTGAAGAGCGGCAAGGCCCTCTAAGCGAAAGGGAACAAGTCATCATGGCAAGACTAAAAGACGAATACGCGAGCCGCATGGTTCCCGAGCTCGAAAAGAAGCTCGGCACCACGAACAAGATGCTCGTTCCGCGCCTTCAGAAGATAGTCCTCAACATGGCTTTCGGAATCGTCTCCAAGGACGAGCAGAAGGCCCTCGTGGACGATCTGGCGGCGATCACCGGCCAGAAGCCCATGCTTTGCAAGGCGAAGAAGTCCATCTCGAACTTCAAACTGCGCGAAGGCATGGTGATCGGCGCGAAGGTAACTCTCCGCGGCGAGCGCATGTGGGAATTCGCCGACCGCCTCATTTCGAGCGCGCTTCCGAGAATCCGCGACTTCCGCGGAGTTCCGAACCGCGGCTTCGACGGCGCCGGCAACTACACGCTCGGCATCCGCGAGCACTCCATCTTCCCCGAGCTGGTGGAGACCAACGCGGCGCATTCCGGCATGGACATAACGTTCGTGACCAGCACCAACGACCCCAAGGCCGCCAAGGAGCTTCTCATCTCCATGGGCATGCCGTTCGCAGGGAGGAACTAATCATGGCTAAGCAATGTCTAATCGAAAAGCAGAAGAAGGCGCCCAAGTTCAAGGTGCGCGCGTACAACCGCTGCCAGCGCTGCGGCCGTCGCCACGCCTACATCCGCAAGTTCGGCGTTTGCCGTCTCTGCTTCCGCGAACTGGCCGTGGCCGGTCTCATCCCCGGCGTGACGAAGGCCTCGTGGTAACAAAAGGAAAGGAATCAGCAAAATGACATCGGATCCCATTTCCGACATGCTCACTACGATACGCAACGGACAGAAGGCCCGCCTTCACTCCGTCGCCACTCCGGCGAGCAGCCTCAAGGGCGAAGTCGCCCGCGTAATGAAGGAAGCCGGCTACATCGCCGACGCCGTAACAACAAGCGAATTCCCGAAGCAGCTCGTGATCACGCTCAAGTATTCCGACCGCGCCGTTCCGGCGATAACGGAAATCAAGCGCATCTCGAAGCCGGGCCTTCGCAAGTACGTATCAGTCGCCGAAATCCCGTCCGTTCTCGACGGAATGGGCCTCGCGGTCGTTTCCACCTCCAAGGGCGTAATGTCCGGGGCGGAGGCCAAGAAGTCCAGGCTTGGCGGCGAGATCATCTGCACAGTCGCTTAATTACAGGAGTCTAAAGACAATGTCTCGAATCGGTAAAGAACCCGTCAAGGTCGTGGATGGCGTGACAGTCGCCGTCGACGGCCAGAAAGTGACGGTCAAGGGCAAGCTCGGAGAGCTTTCCTATACGATGCATGAAGGCATCACGGCGAAGGTGGAGGACGGCAGCGTCAAGGTTGCCTGCGCCGACGACGAAGCGTTCGGCAACTTCCACGGCCTCGCCCGCGCGCTGATACACAACATGGTGGTCGGCGTGTCCGAGGGCTACAAGAAGCAGCTTTCGATCGAAGGCACCGGTTTCAAGGCCGTGCTGAAGGGAAGCGAGCTTGCTCTTTCGCTCGGCTTTGCGTCGCCTAAGATTTTCACGGTGCCCGAAGGCCTCAAGGTGACCGTCGAGAACGACGGTCTGCAGGTCACGATCACCGGCGTGGACAAGGCGCAGGTCGGCGAAGCCGCCGCGCGCATCCGCGCGTTCTATCCTGCCGAGCCCTACAAGGGCAAGGGTATCAAGTACGTCGGCGAGCACATCCGCCGCAAGCAAGGAAAGAAGGTCGCCTAATGAGCTTCAACCGCAAGGTACAGCGCCAGAAGCGCCACGTGCGCCTGAGGCAGAAGGTGGTCGGCACGGCCGCGCGTCCGCGCATGTCGATCTGCATCACCAACAAGAACATCTACGTCCAGTTCATCGACGACGACGCGGCGAAGACGCTTGCGTCGGCGAGCACGATCAAGGAAGCCCACTCGAACCTCGACGCGGCGAAGGCTCTCGGCAAGACGGCGGCGGACGCCGCCAAGGCCGCAGGAATCTCGCTCGTCGTCGTGGATCGCGGCGGCCGCAAGTACACCGGCCGCATCGCGGCTCTCGTGGAGTCCGCAGTTGAAGCGGGGCTCAAGATCAGCACCAAGAACGAGGAGGCAAAGTAATGGCTTTCAATCGTGACAAGCGCGCCCAGGAGCAGCAGGACGAGCTCGACGAGCACACAGTGTTCATCAACCGTTGCGCAAAGACCGTCAAGGGCGGTCGCCGCATGAGCTTCTCCGCCGTCATAGTCGTCGGCGACAAGGAAGGCAGCGTCGGCGTGGGCTTCGGCAAGGCCAACGAGGTTTCCGACGCGATTCGCAAGGGCGGCGAGGCCGCCCGCAAGGATATGCGCAAGATCACCCTCCGCGGCAAGACGATTCCGCACGACGTGGAAGGCGTCTGCGACGGCGGCCGCGTGATTCTCAAGCCCGCTCCGGACGGCACGGGCCTCATCGTCGGCGGCGGCATGCGCCCCGTCCTCGAGGCTGTCGGCATTCGCGACGCGGTCGGCAAGTCGCTCGGCTCCAAGAACCGCCTCAACGTGGTCAAGGCCACGATGAACGCGCTTATGAAGCTCAGGAGCGCCGAGGAGATCGCGGCGATCCGCGCGTAAGGAAAGGAAATCTGAAAATGGAACTGCACAATCTCACCAACACCCCTGGCGCACGCCACCGCCGCAAACGCGTCGGCCGCGGCTGCGGATCGGGAATGGGCAAGACCTCCACGCGCGGACACAAGGGTGCCGGCGCTCGCAAGGGTCACAAGCAGAAGCTTATGTTCGAAGGCGGCCAGATGCCTCTCGTGAGGCGTCTGCCGAAGCGCGGCTTCAACAATGCCCGCTTCAACGCCAAGGCTCTCGGCATCAACGTCGCCGACCTCGAGAAGAAGTTCGAGGCCGGTGCGGAGATCACCGTCGAGACTCTCGCCAAGGCCGGCTTCTCGGACAACAAGCGCCCGAAAGTCAAGATTCTCGGTACGGGCAACCTCACCAAGAAGTTCACGGTCAAGGTTCCCTGCTCGGCTTCCGCCAAGGCCAAGATCGAAGCCGCCGGTGGCTCCGTCGCCTGATGGCGCGGCCTGTATCCAAAATCCCCAACATGAGGAGCAAGAAGTAACATGGCAAACATCAAGGGCGGACGCGCCGCCAGAAAGCGCGATCGTCAGAACGCTAAGGCGAACAAGCGCAACTCGACCGTCAAGGCCAAGCTGCACGATTCGCACAAGAAGCTCTTCAAGGCCGCGGACGCGGGCGAGAAGGCGACTGCCGAGAAGAAGTTCAAGGAGCTGGTTTCCGGCGCCGACAAGGCGGTCAAGAAGGGCATCATCAAGAAGAACAAGGCCAACCGCATCAAGAGCCGTGCTCAGCTCAAGCTGAACAAGATGGCGAAGGCTGCGGCCGAAGCCAAGCAGGCGTAAGGAGACACGGAAATGGACAAGAAGACTCTGCGCGACGTCGAGCTCAAGGGCAAGCGCGTCGTTATGCGTGTCGACTTCAACGTGCCGATGGCCAAGGACGGCAGCGGCAAGATCACGGACGATACGCGCATTGTCGCGGCGCTTCCGTCGATCAAGTACGTGCTCGAGCAGGGCGGAAGCCTCGTGCTCATGAGCCACCTCGGCCGTCCGAAGGGCGTCAAGCTTGGCGCGGCGCCGAATCCCGACAACGCGGCGTTTACGCTGAAGCCTGTTGCCGAGGCGCTCTCCGAGAAGCTCGGTCTGGCGGTGAAGTTCGTGCCGGACTGCATGGCTGCGGACGATGTCGTCAAGGCGCTCAAGCCGGGCGAAGTTGCGCTTCTTGAAAACACCCGCTTCTACAAGGCCGAAGACGGCAAAGTGAAGAAGGACGACGACAAGAAGGGCATCCACCTCACCGACGAGGAGTTCGCGGCGAAGAAGGCCGAGCTCAAGGCGCAGCGCGCCGAGATGGCCAAGAAGCTCGCGAGCTACGGCGACATCTACTGCAACGACGCCTTCGGCACGGCACACCGCGCCCATGCGTCTACGGCGGTCGTCGCCGATTACATCCAGCCTGCGGTTTCCGGTTTCCTTCTTGAGAAGGAGCTCAAGTTCCTCGGCGATGCAGTCGAGAATCCGGTGCGTCCTTTCGTCGCCATTCTGGGCGGTGCCAAGGTCAGCGACAAGCTGGCTGTGGTCAAGAACCTTCTCAACAAGGTTGACACCCTGATCATCGCCGGCGGAATGGCCTACACCTTCAAGAAGGCCCAGGGCCTCAAGATCGGCACTTCGCTTTGCGAGGATGAGCAGGTCGCGTACTGCAAGGAGATGATGGAGGCTGCGGCCGCGAAGGGCATCAAGCTTCTTCTGCCCGTCGACAACGTCATCGCCGACAAGTTCCCGGCCGAGAAGGACGCGAGCGACATCACGATGAAGGTCTGCGAGGGCGACATCCCCGACGGGTGGATGGGCCTTGACATCGGGCCGAAGTCGGTCGAGCTCTTCGCGGAGGCGATCAAGGGCGCCAAGACGGTCGTGTGGAACGGCCCGATGGGATGCTTCGAGTTCGCTCCCCTCGCCAAGGGAACCTATGGCGTCTGCGACGCGGTCGCGACGGTAAAGGCCAACGGCGGAACCTCGATCATCGGCGGTGGCGACAGCGTCAGCGCCGTGAAGAAGAGCGGCAAGGCTGCGGAGATGTCTCACATCTCCACCGGCGGCGGCGCCTCGCTCGAGTTCCTCGAGGGCAAGACTCTTCCCGGTGTTGCGGCACTTACCGCAAAGTAACCGGACAACATCCGATTGCAGGTTCGAGGGCCTTCGCGGTAGACGCGGAGGCCCTCATAATGTTATAATATACGACTATGAAAATCTCTAAAGAACAATTGAAGCTGTCGGCCGATACGATTCGCTGTCTTTGCGCCGACATGATTGAAAAGGCCAATTCCGGTCACCCCGGCGCGCCGATGGGCATGGCGGACCTGGCGGTTTCTCTCTGGCTGAAGTTTTTCAACTTCGATCCGATGGATACGAAATGGGTTGGTCGCGACAGGCTCGTGTTCTCCGGCGGCCACGCCAGTTCTCTTGTCTATGCTCTCTTCCATCTCGCCGGCGTCGGCGGGGTTTCGATGGACGAACTCAAAACGTTCCGTCAGCTCGGTTCGCGCTGTGCCGGCCATCCCGAGCGCGGCGTAATGCCCGGCGTGGAAGTGACTACCGGTCCTCTCGGGCAGGGGCTCGCCATGGGCGCGGGGCTTGCTCTCGCCGCGAAGCGCATGAAGACCGGCAACAAGACTTGGGTCTTCTGCGGCGACGGCGATCTGGAAGAAGGCATTTCGCACGAAGCGTGCAGCTGGGCCGGGGCGATGAAGCTGGAAGACCTTGTCGTCGTGTACGATTCGAACGGCATAACGATTGAGGGCAGCACCGCGCTTGCGATGGCCGACGATACAAAAAAGCGGTTCGAGAGTTACGGGTGGAAGGTGTTCGCCTGCGACGGTCACGACTTCGACGACATAGATCGCACGTTCCGCCGCGCACTCAAGGTAAAGGGCCAGCCTGTCGCGATTGTCGCCAAGACGACCATCGGCTTCGGCGCACCGGTGAAGAAAGGTACTGCAGGATGCCACGGCGCGCCTCTCGGAGCAGAGGAAGTCGCTGCAACCAAGGCGGCGCTCGGCTTCGACCCGGCGCAGAGTTTCGTCGTGCCGGATGAGGTACGCGCGCTTTTCGCAGACCGCGCGGCAACCATGCACCGTCTTTCGAAACGCTGGGTTCGCCAGAATCCCGCGCTCGCGGCGAAGCCGGAAGAGCCCGACTACATGAAGATGGTGTCGGCGCTTCCCAAGTTCGATCCCGGGAAGCCTGTCGCCACCCGCAATGTTTGCGGCGAGGTTCTGAACGCGCTCGCGCCCATCGTGACAGGGCTTGTCGGCGGCAGCGCCGACCTCGGGCCGAGCAACAAGACCATTCTGAAGGGACTCGGCGATGTGGCGCCTGGCGCGTTTGATGGCCGCAACATTCACTACGGCATACGCGAACTCGCCATGACTGCCATAGCCAACGGCTTTACGGCGTTCGGAAGCGGGCTCAGAGGATATGGCGCGACGTTCTTCGTGTTCAGCGATTACTGCAAGCCGGCCCTCAGGCTCGCGGCGATAATGAATCTGCCGTCCATGTTCTTCTTCTCTCACGACAGCTTCTACGTCGGCGAGGACGGCCCGACACACGAACCGGTCGAGCAGCTCGCATCCCTGCGGGCGATGCCGAACATGCTGACGTTCCGTCCGGCGGACGCCAACGAGACCGCCTATGCGATCATAGAGATGATTCTTCACACAAGCGGTCCGAGCGCTGTTCTGACAACCCGCCAGAATGTGCCGGTTCTGCAGGGCGTGCGGCACGAGGGCGTCGCGAAGGGCGCCTATGTGATATTCGAACAGCGCCAGCCGATGACATCCGAAAAAGATACGGTGCTGTTCATCGCCACCGGCAGCGAGGTTGCGCTCTGCATCGAAGCGGCGAAGCGCCTTGCGGCGGACGGCAAGTCCGTTCGCGTGGTGTCGATGCCGTCGATGGAGCTTTTCCTCGCGCAGAAGTGCGCGTATCGCGAAGATGTCGTGCCCGAGACGATGACGCGCCGCGTGATAGTCGAGGCAGGCGCCCGTTTCGGATGGGATCGCTTCAGGCTCGACCACAAGACTACGCGTTTCGTCACGCTCGACCACTACGGCGCAAGCGCACCCTACAAGGCGCTTGCCGAAAAATTCGGCTTCACGGTAGACAACATTTATTCAACGGCCAAGTCGATCGCCTGATTGCGCGGCCCGGAAGAAAAAAGGAGACTCAAATGAGCAGCCCATACTGGCAGAAGTGGAACAAAACCTACAGGGAAGAGCTTGAGAAGAATATCATGCCCTTCTGGATGAAGCACGGCTTCGACCGCAAGCATGGCGGCGTGTACACGTGCCTGAACCGCGACGGATCGTTGATCGACACCACCAAGAGCGTGTGGTTCCAGGGACGGTTCGGCTGGATGACGGCCTACGCCTACAACCATGTGCGCAAGAATCCCGAATGGCTCAAGGCGTCGAAGAGCTGCTGCGAATTCCTCGAGAAGCACTGCTTCGACAAGGACGGCCGCGCATATTTCGAGGTTACCGAGGACGGCGTCGGTCTGCGCAAACGCCGCTACGTCTTTTCGGAATGCTTCGCCGCCATTGCGTATGCGGAATATTCGCTGGCGAGCGGCGACAAGGCATGGGCGAAGAAGGCGCTCGAGCTCTTCAAGCGGATCCGCAAATTCACCGCCAACCCGAAGAAGTGGATGCCGTCCAAGTGCGAACCCGTCGTCCAGGCCCAGGGCCATTCGCTTACGATGATTCTCATCAATGTGGCCAACGTGCTCAAGCAGGTGTCGGACGATCCCGTGCTTGACACGCAGATCACGGAGTCGATCGGGCTTCTCGTCAAATACTTCATCCATCCGGAGTTCAAGGCGCTTCTCGAAACCGTCGGCCCGAAGGGAGAGTTTATCGACACGCTGTCCGGGCGCGTCATCAATCCCGGCCATTGCATCGAGACCAGCTGGTTCCTCATGGACGTGGCGGTCGCCCGCAACGACAAGGCGCTTCTCAAGACCGCGCTGCAGATTCTCGACTGGTCGTGGGCGTGGGGCTGGGACAAGAAGTACGGCGGAATAATCTCGTTCAAGGATTGCCGCAACCTGCCGCCGCAGTGCTACGAGCAGGACATGAAGTTCTGGTGGCCGCAGTGCGAAACGATCATAGCAACGGCCTACGCCTACAAACTCACCGGCAACGCCAAGTACATGAAGTGGCACAAGCTCGCCGGCGAGTGGGCGTGGAAGCATCTCAAGGATACGCGCTACCCCGAGTGGTATGGCTATCTCCACCGCGACGGAACCGTGGCTCAGCCTGCGAAGGGCAACATCTTCAAGGGTCCGTTCCACATACCGCGCATGCTCGTGAAGACCTGGGAACTCACGAAAGAGCTTTGACAGACGCCCACTGCCACCTTGTCGGCGATGCCGCGCGCCACTTTCTGTGCGAGCCTTTCGCCGAACCTCCGCCCTCCGCCGGTTCGCGCGGAGGGTTGCGGTTGTTCTTCGGCACGCACCCGTGGAACGCGGATTCGTTCGACGAGCCGGTTCTGCGCGCCAGACTGGCGGCGGATTCTTCCGCCGGTGTCGGCGAGATCGGCCTCGACCGCCTGCGCGAGCGCGACATACCGCAGCGCATGCGCGACGTTTTCGCCGCGCAGCTTGAGATTGCGGCGGAGCTGCAAAGACCTGTGGTGCTTCACGGCGCCAAGTGCTGGGGCGAAGTCGTGAAGGCGTGCCTGCCTTTCGCAGGCAGAATCCCGGCGTTTCTTTTCCACGGATTCTCTCGTTCCCACGGACTTCTGCCGGATATCATCAAGCTTAACGGATATGTGTCGGTAGGGGCTGCCGTCCTAAACGATCATGCGGTCAACTACCGCGAACTTGTGAAGAAGATACCATCCGGCAGACTGCTTGTCGAGACTGACCGTACGCCGGAAAACGCCGCGTCTTCGCCGTCCGTCGCCGAAATCGCCGCGAAGGTCGCCGAACTGCGCGGGGTTGGGGCGTCCGCGCTTGAGCGCATCCTCGACGACAACGCGGATAGATTCGCCAATAGCGCACATCAGGGATATTTGGTATAATTCCCACCAATGAGATTTCTTCCATCCATCATCGTTGCAGTCTCCGCGCTCTCGCTCTTCGCGGAGCGTCAGCCGTACGAACGTTACCAATCGATAGTCGATCGCCAGATGTTCGGCGCGCCGCCGCCCGGGTTCGACCCTACGGTTCCGCCAAGCGAAGTATCGAAATCCGACGCGGCGGCAGATGAGGAGCAGCTCACCAAAGAGCAGGAGCAGATAAAAAGCGCCATCCACTTTTCTGTGATAAACGTCACTCCAAACGGAGAGACCGCCGTTGGCTTCACCGACAATGGGGATTCGAAAAATCCCGTGCACTACTACCTCAAGGTGGGCGAGTCCCGAAACGGGTGGCTTGTAAAGGAGGCCGATCCCGTAAAGGCGACGATGACCATCGCAAAGGGAGCGGTGGAGGTCTCGTTGTCGATAGGCGGCAATTCGGCGAAGCAGAATGCGGCGGATAAAGACGGCGCGTCGTCTGCCCGGCGGCCGGGCATGGGGTTCCGGTCTTCGGATGGAGTTGTGCCGCCACTCTCTCTTCGCGGACGGCGCATGTTGCGCGAAAGGCAGCGCCAGTCGGATGCCGAGGAAGAGGCCAAGCGCCTCGCCGAGGAGAAGGCCAGGCGCGAGGAGGACAAGCGCATCGAGGAAGAAGAGAAGGCTCAGCGTGCGGCCGAACTTGCGGATCAGAGAGAGCAGCTTCTGCAGATACAGGAAGAGCTCCGCAAGCAGCGCGAATCGGGCAATCTGGGCGGTTCAAACGACAACGACAAAGATAGCGGCGAAGAATAGCTGCATCCGGGGTGTCTCATGCACAGGCTTCTTGTGGATTCCGCGTCTCTCGCAAGCGAAGAGCCAGTGCTCTCGAATGCCGCGTTGCGCCATCTGAAGGTTGTGCGGCCCAAAGAGGGCGAGAGGATAGAACTCTTTGACGGGCGCGGCGCTTGGCGCGAATTCGCATGGTTCCGCGGGGCTTTGCACGCCACGGGCGAAACGGTCAGGCTGTCGCGCGAAGGCCGCAGGGAAGTAGTGCTGTTCGCGTGCGTCACAAAAGGGGCCCGCTGGGACTGGACCATCGAAAAGGCCACCGAACTTGGCGTCGCGCGCATCGTGCCAGTCATATCCGACCGAACCATCGTGCGCATATCCGAGGTGGATCGCAATTCCAAGAAGGAGCGATGGCTGCGCATAGCCGAAGAGGCTGCGCGACAAAGCGATGCAAAATGGCTGCCCGAAGTGCACGAGCCTGTCGATTTCGCCCAGGCGCTCAATCTCGCCGCGCAGTGCGAATGCTATGTCGGCGCGTTGGCAGAGCCTCCTCCAATGGATTTCCTTTCCGCACTGAAGTCGGCGCAAAGATCTGGCGACCGTCCCCTGGCCGTGTTCATTGGCCCGGAAGGCGACTTCACGCCGGGCGAACTTTCTGCGCTTGTCGGGATATCGACCCCTGTCAGCTTCGGCGCGTCGATCCTGCGCGCCGAGACGGCCGCGATATACGGCGTAGGTGTGTTGAAGGCGTTCATCGATTCGAACTGTGCATGAAATGAAATACGCGCTTGTCGAAATCTTCGAGTCGCTGCAGGGCGAGGGACGCAATATGGGCCGTCCCTGCGTGTTCATTCGATTCGCAGGGTGCAATCTATCGTGTCCATGGTGCGATACCGATGTGCGCGAGCGTTTTTCGCTCGGACTTGAAGACATTTTGGCGGAGCTTCGCCGCTTCAAATCGCGAAGTGTGATCCTTACGGGCGGTGAGCCTACAGTTGCAGAAGGCATGCCGGAACTTGTGGCGGCGCTTAAGAGAGAGGGTTTTTGGGTCGCAGTCGAGACGAACGGCACATCGAATGCGCCGTGGCTGTCGTTTGTGGACTATGTTGCATGTTCGCCCAAGGCGGAGTATCCAGACTCCTTGCGGCTTGGGTTCGCCGACG
Source organism: uncultured bacterium (assembly GCA_902776615.1). Classification (GTDB taxonomy): domain Bacteria; phylum Verrucomicrobiota; class Kiritimatiellia; order RFP12; family UBA1067; genus UBA1067. Next base: position 10,962 of record CACYQU010000015.1, on the reverse strand, counting down.
AAGTTCGAGTCGTGGCGTCGTCCGAGTCGGTTGCGTATTTCTGCCGCCGCGTAAGGCAAACGGTTTCTGCCACCGATTACTACATCTCGCCGTGCGAGCGCGACGGGAATATGGATTTCGCCACGGCCAAAGCCGTTCTTGGGAAGCTTGACGGATGGTCGCTTTCCGTGCAGCTCCACAAATTGCTCGGCTTCAGATAATCCCGAAGTACGAGTCGCCATGGGTGGAACCGTTTGCGCGGAGATCTGCCGCTACTTGTCGAAGCGTGCGACTTTTACAAAGGCATTTCGCGTCGATTGCCAATTGCCAAGAATACGCCTCGCTTTCGGGGATTTCGTCCGCGCGACATGCTCGCGCAGAATCGCGCAGAGCTGGGCTTCATCGTCCGAACCTTCAACCACTGAGAACAGATCGACGGAATCTAGGTTGCAGTTGAGGTCCAGATCGCCACGTTCGTCGTATACGTAGGCTGTGCCGCCAGTCATCCCGGCAGCGAAGTTTACGCCGACGGGCCCGATGACGACGGCGACTCCGCCCGTCATGTATTCGCAGCCATGATCGCCGATGCCTTCAACGACAAGTGTTGCGCCGGAGTTTCTTACGCCGAAACGTTCGCCGGCTTGTCCGTTGATGAAGATTGCGCCCGAAGTCGCGCCGTATGCGACTACATTGCCGGCGATGATGTTGTCTTCCGGGGCAAAAGACGCATGATCGGGCGGTCTGATTGTTATCGTTCCGCCGGAGAGCGACTTGCCGACATAGTCGTTTGCTTCGCCGGCAAGGTTGAATGTCACGCCATTTGCGAGGAATGCGCCGAAGGATTGCCCGGCAACGCCGGTGAAATCAACATCAATCGCGCCGTGATGTCTGCCGACTAGCCAGCCCGAGAGCGCCGCGCCAACGGAGCGGTCGCAGTTTGAGATTGTGCGCGCCAGACGCGTCTTGCCTTTCTCCACGGCAGGTATCAGCTCGCGGAAGTCGTAGTTGTTTTTGACGGGATTTGCACGGGTTGCGAGAGTTGGAGTTTCGAGTTGGGGTTGGAGAGCGGAATTATCATCTTCCTTTCTCGGACTCGAACTGTTCACTCCAACTCCTTGACCATTGACCAGTATCTCCCCGAAGTCGAACTTCGAGCCGTCTTTTGCTTTTATGAGATCGGTGCGTCCGCGAGCCTCTGCGAGCGAGGAGAGCCCAAGCGCGGCAAGGTGCTCGCGGACTTCTTCGGCGAGAAAGCGGAAATATGTCTGAAGGTGCTCTGGCTTGCCGGCGAATTTGCGACGGAGCTCCTCCTTCTGCGTGGCGATGCCTACTGGGCAGCAGTTTAGATTGCAGTTGCGGCACTGTACGCATCCAAGCGAGACAAGCATGGAAGTGCCGAAGGCGAATTCGTCCGCGCCGAGCATCGCGGCGATTACTATGTCGCGTCCGGTGCGGAGCTGGCCGTCGACCTGGAGCTTCACGCGGTTTCTCAGGTTGTTCTTGACGAGCGTCTGGTGCGCCTCGGCAAGGCCTGTTTCCCAAGGCAGGCCTGCGTGTTTTATGGACGCAAGCGGGGCGGCGCCGGTTCCTCCGTCGAAGCCGGATATGACGATCACGTCGGCATGTGCTTTCGCCACACCTGCCGCAATCGTTCCTACACCCGCCTCGGAAACCAGTTTTACGGAAACGCGCGCTTCCGGATTGGCGCATTTTAGGTCGTATATGAGTTGTGCAAGGTCTTCAATAGAGTAGATGTCATGGTGTGGCGGAGGCGATATGAGAGTGGTTCCCGGCTTGGCGTGTCGGAGACGGGCGACAAAACCGTTCACTTTATCGCCTGGCAGCTGTCCGCCCTCGCCAGGCTTTGCGCCTTGTGCGAGTTTGATCTGCAAGTCCCTGGCGGAACGGATATATTCAATCGTAACGCCGAATCGTCCCGAAGCGATCTGCTTGATGGCGCTGTTCTTCGCGGTGCCGAAGCGTTCTGGATTTTCGCCGCCTTCGCCTGAATTCGACATCGTGCCCAGTCCGTTCAGAGCCAAGGCTATCGTTTCGTGCGCCTCTGGCGAGAGCGAACCGAGCGACATCGCGCCGCCTACGAAATGCTTCACAACCGAGTCTGCCGGCTCTACGCTTTCTACTTGCTCTGCACATTCAACACGTCTGAACTCAAACTGCGACCTGAGCGTTACATGGCTATTGGAGTCGATGTCGTCGGTATAGCGTCTGAAGCGCGCGTAATCATTGTGGCGCACGGACTCCCGGAAGTCGACGAGTCGCTGCGGAGTCCAGAGATGCTCCTCGCCACCCTTGCGAAGACGGTACTCTCCGCCGGGAGGGAGTGCGGTTTGGACAGGATTAACAGGATTGACAGGATTGGCTGGATTATTTAATCCTGTTAATCTTGTAAATCCTGTCAACATTTCCTCGATGTCTTCCAGCTCCAAACCGCCGACGGGTGATGTGACGCCTGTGAAATATCCGGCGACAATCCTGGGGCCGAGGCCGACTGCTTCGAAGATGCGCGCCGAGCGGTATGAGCGGAGAGTCGAGATGCCCATCTTGGACATTATCTTCATCAATCCTTTGCACACGGCGGTCACATAGTTTGCCGCTGCCTTTATGGTGTCGTTCTTGCCGATTTCCGTCACCGTGGCCAGCGCAAGCCAAGGGTTTACCGCAGTCGCACCGAAGCCGAGGAGAACTGCGAAGTGGTGCACTTCGCGCACTTCGCCGGATTCGACGACTATGCCGACGGATGGTCTGATTCCTGCGTCGACAAGAGCCTTGTTCACTGCGGCGACCGCGAGAAGGGAGGGGATCCTCCTTGTGCCTTCCGGGTTGTTCGCGGCCAGAACATTCTTGTCGCTCAGAATTATTATCTTCGCGCCTTCCTTCACGGCTGCGAGCGCATCGGCGGCAAGTTTGTCGAGCGCTGATTCAAGACCCGTGTCGAAGTGCATTGAAAGCGTCTTCGCCGGGAAATCGGGGATGCTGCGCATCCGCTTCAGCTCATCGTCCGTCAACACCGGGCGCGTCATCTTCACGAGCCGCGCGTGACCAGGCGTTTCGGCAAGAATGTTTCCTTCGTTGCCGATGTAAGTCATGATAGACATCACAAGCTCTTCGCGAATGGGATCGATCGGCGGATTGGTCACCTGCGCGAAAAGCTGGTGGAAGCAGTCAAAGAGCGTGCGAGGTCTGCGGGAAAGCGCCGCAAGTGCCGCGTCGTTGCCCATTGCACCCACAGGTTCACGCCCCGTTTCCGCCATTGGGCGCAGAATGATTTCGACGTCTTCAAGCGTCCAGCCGAAACGCTTTTGGGCGGATGCTGTCTGGTCGTCAGGGCAGGACGGTACTATCTCCGTGAAGAGCCCTGTGACGGGAATGTGGTTTTCCTTGACCCAACGGCGGTATGGACGGCGTCTTGCGTAGAAAGTCTTGAGCTCCGTGTCTTCCATGAGGCGGTGCTTGGCGAGATCAAGCCAGAGCAACGAGCCTGGACGGAGCCGTCCTTGGCGCGCAACCGATTCCGCCGGGATGTCTAGAACTCCCGTTTCCGATGCAAGGACGAAAAGTCCATCTTTGGCAAGCGTCCAGCGCGCGGGTCTCAGGCCGTTGCGGTCGAGCGCCGCGCCGAGTCCGAGCCCGTCGGTGAACGATACGGCGGCAGGGCCATCCCACGGCTCCATCAGCGCGGAATGGTATTCGTAAAAGGCCCGCACGTCGTGCCCCATATGGTATTTGGCTCCCCACGCTTGCGGAATAAGCATCATCATCGCGTGCGGTGCGTCACGTCCGGCGGCGACCAGCAGCTCGAAGATGTTGTCGAGCGACGCGGAGTCGGACTGTCCGCCGTGGACAATCGGAAGCACCTTCTGCAGTTCATCGCCGAATATCGGCGAGGCAAGCGAGGCTTCGCGGGCTGCAAGCGCATTCAGGTTCCCCTTGATTGCGTTGATCTCGCCGTTGTGCGCGATGGCGCGGAACGGATGCGCCAGCTCCCAGGAAGGGAACGTGTTCGTTGAGTAGCGCTGGTGCACTATTCGGCGGATGACGTAGAGATTTCTTTCGAAATTTCCCTCACGCAAAGCTCGCGAAGTCCGCGAAGTCTCTTCCGGCGAATCCTTTGCGCACTTTGCGGACTTGGCGTGAGATATAAACACCTGCCTTATCCGCGGCATTACGCTGCGCGCGTCACGTCCGATAGCGTCGGGGTTGGTCGGCACGTCGCGCCATGCGACGACTTCGCACCCCTCGCTTTTTACGATCTTTTCGATTTTTCTTTCCTCGTATTCGCCGCCGAAGATCATTGCGACGCCAAACGAATCGCAATCCTTTGCGATCTTTGCGGCTAGAACCTTTCTGAAAAACGCATGGGGAATCCTCATGAGGAGTCCTGCGCCGTCGCCGGTCTCGGGATCGTTCCCTGTCGCGCCACGGTGCATGAGACGTTTCAAAATAGCCATGCCTTTCTCTACGATATCGTGGCTCGCCTCGCCGGAAAGGTTGGCGACCATGCCGACACCGCATGCATCGTGCTCGTATTCTCGCCTGTAAAGGCCCTGCTGTACGTATTTGCCGTTCATCTTCTTTTCCTCGAGATCATTCGACCGTTACCGATTTCGCCAGATTGCGTGGCTGGTCAATTTCGCATCCGCGAAGCCGCGCGACATGGTACGCGAAGAGCTGCAGCGCCACCACCGTTACGATTGGCGACAGCTCCGCGCATGTCTTCGGGATCGCAATCGCGTCCGTGACCGCCGCTGCCGCCGCCCCGTCGCCTTCGCTCACCACGCCGATGACGGGCGCCAGACGCGCGCGGCATTCCTGCACGTTGCCGAGCGTCTTCTCCTTGCCGGGTATGTCGGCGAGAAGCGCGACGACCGGCGTCTTTTCCGAGAGAAGGGCGATTGGCCCGTGCTTGAGCTCCGCCGCCTGGTAGCCCTCTGCGTGCACGTAGGCGACTTCCTTTATCTTGAGCGCGCCCTCGAGCGCCACGGGGTGCAACATCCCGCGCCCGATGAAGAACATGTCGTCCGCCTTCGCGTACTTCTCCGCAACTTTCGCAATCGCGTCGTTCCCCTCGAGCACCTTGCCGACGAGTTCGGGGAGACGCGCGATTTCCTTTGCAAGACGGTCGCCGTCCTCGAAGGAGAGGCGGCGCGTCCTGCCGAGTTTGAGCGCCGTCATGAGAAGGGCAGTCACCTGTGCCGTAAACGCCTTGGTCGACGCGACGGAGATCTCGGGTCCCGCGTGGAGATATACGCCTCGCCCGGCCTCGCGGGCGATCGTCGAGCCGACGACGTTGCAAAGGCCCGAGACGAGCGCGCCTTTTCTGATCGACTCGCGGACTGCCGCGAGTGTGTCGGCCGTCTCGCCCGACTGCGAAAGCGCCATCACCCAGTCGTTGGGCCCTACGATCGGGTTCGAGTACCTGAATTCCGCAGCCTGTTCGGGATCTGTCGGGATGTCGGCCAGCTTTTCGAAGAGATACTTGCCGACCATGCCCGCGTGGAGCGAGGTTCCGCACCCCACGATGACGACGCGCCTCACGGCCGCGAGTTCGCGCGGCGAGAGCGAAAGCCCCGAGAGGAATGCCGTCCCTCCCGCGGGGTCGAGACGTCCGCGGATCGTGTTCGCGAGCGCGTCGGGCTGCTCGAAGATCTCCTTGAGCATGAAGTGCTCGTAGCCGCCTTTTTCTATCGCGCCGATGTCCCAGTCGACTTCCTGCACTTCGCGGGTGACGGGAGAGTTGTCGAGGGTGTGGATGTCAACGCCGTCCGGCGTGATGCGCGCGATGTCGCCGTCTTTGAGGTAGATTGCCTGCCTGGTGTACGCGACGATTGCCGACACGTCGCTCGCGACGACGATGTCGTCTTCCCCTACGCCGATGACGAGCGGGCTTCCCTTGCGCGCAACGACCATCTCGCCCGGGTGCTTCGCCGATATCGCGGCGATTCCGTATGTGCCTTCGACGCGCTTAAGGGCTTCGGCCGCAGCCGCCAGGAAGTCTCCCTTGTCGAACGCGGCCACCAAGTGCGCGACGACTTCGGTGTCGGTCTGCGAAAGAAATTTCACGCCGCGCTTCTCGAGTCCCGCGCGGAGCGCCGTGTAGTTCTCGATTATGCCGTTGTGGACGAGGGCGAGACTCCCGTCGTCCGCGACGTGCGGGTGCGCGTTGGCGACGGTGGGAAGGCCGTGCGTCGCCCAGCGCGTGTGCGCGATGCCGATCGTGTACTTGCCGCGTTCGCTCTCGGGCAGTGCCCGCGAAAGGAGATTGTCGAGTTTTGCGACTTTCCCCGTCTGCTTGTATATTTTTATGCCTTCCGCAGATTCAAGCGCGACTCCTGCCGAGTCGTAGCCGCGGTACTCGAGTCGCCTCAGGCCGTTGACGAGCGGACCGACCGCCGATTTGTTCCGTGAAGTAAATCCTACTATTCCGCACATTGTTTTTCCTCCCCTATATCTGAAGCGACTTGCCGCTTGCGAGCGCGCGAACTACGAGTGACGCGCCGGACGCGCAGTCGCCGACGCAGAAGATGTTGCGCGTGGGGTCCGCGACAAGGGCCGTGCGCGGCGTCTGCGCGAGCTTCAACTGCGAAACAACCGGATTCTCCGCGGGCACGCCGGTGAAGCCCATCGCGAGAAACACGAGATCGGCTTGTATCACTTTCTTCGAGTTCGGCACGGCGTGAAACTTGATTGGCCGGCCCTCGGGAGAGAACTCCCAGTCCACGGCCTCCACCTCTACGCCCTCTACGTCATCCTTTCCGATGAATTCAAGAGAGTTGAGGTTCCAACTCCTCTCGCATCCCTCCTTGTGGCTTGAGCTTGTTCGCAGCATGTACGGCCAGAGCGGCCACGGCGTCGACGCATCTCGCGCCTCTGGCGGTTTTGGCATGATTTCTATCTGCGTCACGCTCTCCGCGCCTTGACGGATCGACGTGCCGACGCAGTCCGAACCGGTATCGCCTCCACCTATCACGAGAACCTTCTTTCCCTTCGCGCAGATCGGCGGCTCCGGAATTTCCCCGGTAAGGAAGCGGTTCTGTCCCTCCAGGAGTTCTAGCGCAAGATGTATGCCCTTCAGTTCGCGGCCGGGAATCTTGAGGTCGCGCGCGGCGGGAGTTCCGATTGCGACGACAATCGCGTCGTGCTCGTTTTTCAACCATTCCGCAGAGACGTCCTTGCCGACTTCGCAATTCGTTACGAACCTGATTCCCTCCGCCTCCAATACCTTGCGCCTGCGGTCGATCAGGGCCTTGTCGAGCTTGAAGTTCGGTATTCCGTAGCGGAGGAGTCCGCCGATGTTCTTTCTGCGCTCGTACACCGTCACCGCGAATCCGCGTCGGCGCAGCGTGACAGCCGCTGAAAGGCCGGCAGGTCCCGCGCCGATCACCGCGACGGACTTGCCGTTCTCGGTCTTGGGCGGATGAGGAACAACCCAGCCATTCGCAAAGGCCGTCTCAATGATGCGTTTCTCCGACTGTCGAACCATGACCGCATCTTCGTCAAGTTGGCGGGTGCAGCTCGCTTCGCACAGTGCGGGGCAGATGCGCGACGTGAATTCCGGGAAGTCGGAATTGGCCGAGAGGAGCGCGTAGGCACGCTTCCAGTCGCCCTGCGCGACGGCGCGGTTCTGGTCTGGGACCAGATTCCCGAGCGGACACCCATAGGCATGGCAGAACGGCTGGCCGCAGTTCATGCAGCGCGAGGTCTGCTCCTTGAGTTCGTCGTCGGCAAGCGCACGTTCAACCTCGCGCCAGTCGTTCCGACGTTCCTCTGTCGGGCGGTAGATATCGTGTATTCGTTGCATATCAGATGAACCTAGCACAACCCATGCCAAGAGGCCGAGCCATACCCTACCGCCCATTTCTTTACAATTTCTGTAATGCCGATTGGTTACGACGCCATATTCTGTAATGCACCTAGCGGAACTTGACCTGCATTAGGAGGATGAGCGCGACGGCGGCGAGCATGAGCGCCGAGACGAGCTTGAGGCAGGCCGTGGCCTTCGCCACGGGACGCCCAAAACTGCATCACATGTCGCTTGGCATCCGCCAATCGGCGCGAGGGGAGAGGGAAAGCGTGATTTTCGGGCCGTCGGGGACGCAGTTGCGCTTATACTGGGCCGCGTGAAAACGTCTGATGAACTTGGCGAGCGTGCCATCGACCTCTTCGCGCGAATGTTCGCCGGCAAATGCAATCCGCGCCAATTCGCGCAACTTGTCCGCCGAAGCCCCGTCCACCAGATAATGAAAAAGGAAGAAGTCGTGGAGCTCGTAAGGCCCGAGCCGTGCCTCCGAATCGTTGGCTGCGGCGCCGGGAAGGAGTTCGGGCGTGATCGGCGCGGAGGCAATCTGTCGCAGGAGGTCGCCAAGCAGCGGCTCTTCAGATTCGCTTGCGACCAGGCGCAGGGCGGCGAGGACCATCGTCTTCGGCACGGAGGCGTTGATCTGGTACATGCTCATGTGGTCGCCGCTGTAGGTGTTCCAGCCGAGCGCGATCTCCGAGAGGTCGCCCGTGCCGACGACCAAGGCGCGTTCCATGTTCGCAAGGTCCATCAGGACTTGCGTCCGTTCCCGGGCCTGTGCGTTCTCGTACGCGATGTCGTGGACGCCCTTGACGTGTCCGATGTCGGAGAGGTGTTTGCTGCACGACTCGCGGATGTCGATGACTCGCACGGACGCGCCGACGGCCTCCGCGAGCGCGACGGCCCGGTCCTGCGTGGTTTTCGTCGAACCGAATCCCGGCATGACGACGGCACGAAGGTTGTCGCGCTCAAGTCCCAGCCGGTCGAGGGCCGCCGAAGCGCCCAGAAGCGCGAGCGCGGAGTCCGCACCGCCCGACACGCCGATGACCAGCCGTCCGATGGCGGCGCTCGCCATCCGACGTGCGAGTCCAGCAGCCTGGATGTCGAGCAGTTTCCGCCACCAGCGGTCTTCACCGTATTCGTCGAGGAAGGGCGAGCGTGATATGGTCGATGGCGTAGCGGCGGGCAAATTGGAGGCAACGGCAACCAGCTGCCGGCGGATGCCGGGAATGGGATGCGAGCAATAGACGGACGACGAGCTTCTCCTGCGGTGCCGCGCGGCGGCGACATCGACGTCCGCCGCGACGATCTGCGGCGCGCCGTTGAACAACTTGCCTATGGCAACGGTCCGTCCTTCCACGGCAATGACGGGACATCCGCCGTAAACCGCGTCAGAGCTCGACTCGCCCGAACCGGCGCACGCCATCGCGTAGGCGCACCCGAGGCGCAGGCTCTGCTGTTCGACGAGGGACTGGCGCCTCTGCGACTTGCCGAGAAAATCCGTGCTGGCGGAGAGGTTGAACACCACGTCGACGCCACCTTCCGCCATCAGGGAGCTCGGCGGCACGGGCGTCCAGAGATCCTCGCAGATCTCGACGCCGAACCTGAATCCTCCGACATCGAAGATGAAAAGAGGTTCGTCGGCTGGCGCCGGCGTGAACTGCCGCCGCTCGTAGTATTCGCCGTAGTTCGGCAGGGCGCGCTTGCGGACAACGCCCGCGAACTTGCCGCCATGGACGACGGCCGCCGCGTTGTAGATGGCGGGGCCTTCCGCGACCGGAAGTCCGACGATCGAGACGAGCGGCAGGTTCGCCGTCTTCGCGGCGAAAGTCTCCGCCGCCGCAGATGCTGCGGTGAGGAGTTCGTCGCGGAAGAACATGTCGCCGCAGGTGTAGCCCGTCAGGCACAGCTCGGGGAACACGATCGCGGCGACGCCGTCTTTGGCGGCGCCCTTGGCGAGCCGCACGAGCTCCTTCGCGTTCGCCGCAGGATCGCCCAGGTGGAGGCGCGGCGCCGCAGCTGCAATTCTGTAGAATCCTTTCAAGGCTCTGCCCAATCCGCTTTTGGAAAAACCTGCGACGGCGGTGCAAATACGAAAACCGCCGCCGCAGGCAGGGGGTTAAGTGTTTGAGAAGAACTGGAAGGAGGCGTAGGCGTCCTGTCCGTGTTCGGTGATGTCAAGTCCCTTCAGCTCGGTCTTCTCGCTGACGCGCAGAATGCCGAGTCTCTTGAGGGTGAAGAATATTGCCGCACCCGTGCCGAACGCCCAGACCGCGGTAACGCCCGCGCCGAGCATCTGCACGCCGAGGAACTTCAAGCCGCCGCCGTAGAACAGCCCGACGAGTTCATTGCCGTAGCCCGCCGAGGACGGTGCGGCGAAGAGTCCGACGGCGAGCGTGCCCCACACGCCGTTCACGCAGTGTACCGACACCGCGCCGACGGGATCGTCGATGTGCAGCTTGTCGAGCGCGAACACCGAGAGCACCACCAGCACGCCGGCGACGAGTCCGATCGCGATCGCGGCGTTTGCGGTCACTAGGTCGCACGGCGCGGTAATCGCGACGAGTCCCGCGAGCGACCCGTTGAGTGCCATCGTGAGATCGGGCTTGCCCATGATGACCCAGGCCGTGGCGAGTGCGGCGACCGTTCCGGCGCACGCGGCGAGATTGGTCGTCATCGCGACGCGGCCGATGGAGCCGATGCCCGCCGTGTAGCTGCCGGGGTTGAACCCGAACCAGCCGATCCAGAGGAGGAACACGCCGAGCGTGCCGAGGACAAGCGAGTGGCCCGGAATCGGATTCGCCTTGCCGTCGTGGCGGTACTTGCCGATGCGCGGACCGAGCGCGATCGCGCCGGCGAGGGCGATCCATCCGCCGACGGAGTGGACCACGGTCGAGCCGGCGAAGTCGTGGAAGCCGAGCGCCTCGATCCAGCCCTGCGACGCCTCACCGGCGAGCGAGCCCCACATCCAGTGTCCGCTGATTGGGTACACGATGGCCGACACGATCACCGAGTAGATGAGGTAGCTCTTGAATTCGATGCGTTCCGCTACCGCGCCGGAGACGATCGTCGCGGCTGTCGCGGCGAACATCGTCTGGAAGAAGAGGAACGTCCAGTCCCAGACGCCTTCGCCGGTCGATAGCGACGGCATCCCGAGGCCTCCCCAG
>CACYQU010000014.1 GCA_902776615.1 uncultured bacterium | reverse complement strand
GCCGAACGCGCGGAGCGCCGACGCTCCATCAGGCGTCTCGCGCACGGAGTAACCCTCGCTCGCGAGCGCCGCCTTCACGGCACGGCGTATTACGGGGTCGTCTTCGGCGACAAGGACTTCAAGACCGCGCGACATGATCAAGAAGCTTCTCCACGAGGTCCGTCAACTGGGTGGCATTCTCCGCGATAGAGGCAATGGCGTCGCGTCTGTCGGACTCCTCCGGCAGTCTGTTCTCCTTCAGGAGGTCGGCATTCAGGCAGAGTCCCGTGAGCGGCGTGCGCAGCTTGTGCGAGATGTCCGCCACAAACGCCCGGTGCGCCGCCGACTGCCGCCGCGTGCGGCAGGCATCTACGGCGAAGAGTCCCGCCATTCCGCCCAGAATGATGATGAGCAGCAACAGAATCGCCGCCCCCGCCTCGTTCGCCATGCGCTCGGCGCGCGCGGAGACCTCCGCATTCGCGCGTCCGTGCTTCTCCCGGCACCCGCATGTGCATTCTGGCTGGTTGGCGACCGCCGAACAGATGCCGGAACGGTCGTACATGACTAGGCGAACGCCCGCCAGCGCGATGAGAAGCGCCGGCAGGCCAATCAGCGTGATGATTGCAATGGTTCGCTTCATTGGGCGATTTTACTTCTTGCAGTTGCAGCCGGTCTTGCCGCAGGCACACTTCGCGTGGTCCGTGCAGCAGGTGCAGGACTCGCCCTTGTCGCACGCGCAGGCTTTTTCCTTCGCGCAGTTGCAGGCAGTGCCGCAGACGCATGACTTGCCGTCCGTGCAAGCGCACGCGCTCTTTCCATTGCACGTGCAGCATCCCGTGAAGGCCATCGCCGCCAATGCCACGACGCCCGCCATTGTCATCAATTTGCTTTTCATCTCTTTGTTCCTTTCGTATTGTTGCGCCCCAAGACACCATGTCTTAAAGCGGCGCGTATTATATCAGTTCCCCGAAGCGGAAATGTCATACGAATGTCAAACTTACGGTGAAATCTCCACGCGCTTTCAATTGCCATTCAACAGGCTCGCAGTCGCTCAATCCTCAACGCGCCTACCACTTGACCGGCTCGGCGAGGATGGTGCCATCGGCAGGCGTGACGCTGCCCGGCGCGGCGGACCGGTACTGGATGCAGAGCATTGTGAGCGGCGTCGAACCCGTGTTGCGGACGGCACGCTTGCCTGCGGGAGCGACGCGCACGACCGAGCCCTCTTTCACGGGGATGTTCGTTCCGTCGACCTGATACTCGCCCTCTCCCGAAAGGAAGAAATACAGCTCCTCATGTTCCTTGTGCGTGTGGTAGAAACCGCCCTCCGTTCCGGGCGCGAACACTTGAAGTGAGAAGTCCGCGCCGCCGGCCTTGACCGCCGCCCCGCCGAACACCTTGCCCGGAATCTTCACGTTCGGGCCGAGTTCAAGCACATAGTCCTTGAGTTGGCGATATCCGCCGTTGTCTTGATTTCTTTCATTGCTTCGTTCCTTTCGTGTTTTGGTTTTTGCCGCAAAGTGCGCAAAGATCGCAAAGAGTCAAACCGGCTTTACGTCCTCTTCGCGGCTTCTGAATTGGACAGCACCTTGTTCAACAGTTTCCCGAGCATTTCACCTTCTGATTTTTCAAGTGGACCATAGATGCGAGAGACGAGCTTCTTCGATATCACGTCGAATCTGCCGCGCAGCGACTCCCCTTCCGCGCCAGCGCGTCACTTGATTATGATCAAAAGCCCTTTGTCGCAACCGAACTTGAGCGACTTGCCGTCGGATGAAAGGCGAACCTTCCAGCTGTCCGGCACTGTGTCGGGCGTCGTTCCGTCGCTGTTCGTGAACTTTACGGACGGCTCGCCCGAAATAGTTCCGGTCACCGTGAGAGCATCAACGCGGCCCGCGTCCTTGTAGTCATCAAGATTCTCGGCGTCTGTGATTTCGAGCACCGCGCCATCCGCTATCGTCAGGTTTCCACCGAACGTCGCAGCGCGTTCCGCGAAGATGTCGGCGCACTTCACCTTGATCGCCTCGGTCACGGTCGTGTTACCGTTCGTGACGCTGCCAGAGCCTGCAAACGTCGAGGCCGTGAGCGCCCCCTTGCTGTCGAGGTTGAGCGTCGCACCGCTCTCCACACGGACCGGGACTGCGACGTTCGGAACGACGCCCAATTTAAGTGCGCCGCCCTCGACCGCATATCCGCCGTCAATGGTGCTTGCATCAGATGAAAGCTCCAATGTAGGCGATCCGCGTTTCACGAACATGCCGCAACGTCCATCGTTGCTGGAGAGCGTCAATGCGCACTCGCGGCGCGACGTGCCGTCGGGACTTTCAAGATACGCCTTGGCATTGTCCGAGTAGTCGCAGCCGCGCGAGGTGACGACAACACTCGTAAGCGTCTTTGTCGCGAAATCGAATTCGGCGTATGCGGTCGCACCCCAGCCAGTCTCGTCTTCGATGACGATGCGTCCAAGGCCGATGAAGGTCCAGTCGGAGATGTCCGGCAGCGCGATGCTCTCCACTCCCTTGCCCGTGGGCTTTTCAAGAACATACGACATCGTGGTCAAGCCGGCGCTGCTGTTGGCCGAGTTCTCGCTTGTATCGACGATCATACCATTTCCATAGACGACGAAATGGTCCGGGTTGTAGGCAGTCGCATTGTTGTGCCCCGACCAGTTGCTGAAGTACGTCGGCATGAGGATGCCGCCGTCCACGTTGACATACCCTTTCGTCCCCGCCGCCGCCAAGTTGGTCTTGTTCAAGCGGTTTGCCTTGAAGACCGCGCCGTCGCGGACGTTGAGGATGTTCGTGCAGACGCTTCCGGTGGTGCCAAGTTGGAAAAGCGTGGTCTGGAAGAGTGTGCCCGTGCCGGAAACCGTCACCTCAGCCGTTCCGTTGGTACTCATAAGAAAGCCACCAGTTTGGCTGTTGCTCACATACAGCGAGTCGTTGGTACCGCCTGTCTGCACGAAGACAGCCGAGCCTCCGCGTCCTGCGCAGAACCACCTTTCGTTGCTGCCGTTCGCGGGGCGTCTCAATTCACAAAGCCCACCCGTCTGGCGAAACGCGCCAAAGCTTCCCTTGTGTTCAGCCATATATACCGAATTGCTGAAGTGCGCCTCGCCGCCTTCCAGCGTAAAGTAGCCGCGTGAACCGTTCGATTCTCCGGCAAGTCGCGCGTTGTCGCCGGAACCAACGGCCATAACGCCACCTGTTTGGCGCAGCTGCGCCGACACAGCGCCACCGTTAGCAACACGCATCATGCGAAGGTAAGTGTTGCCAGCTACATGTGTGGTCGTATTGGCATTATTAAGGACAAGCCTGATGTTGCGCTTGGATTCGACACCGCAGAGATAGGCGTTGCCACACGCAAATGTCGTATTCCCGGACAAGCTCACGTCGTTGTTGAACCAAATGTTGCCTTTGCCATCTATAGTCGTCTTCATGCCATCGTCGCTCGTCACGGGACCGTCAATGGACATCGCACGTGCCTGAATTCCATTACTGTTTTTATATTCTGTTTTCAGTGTCGCAGACGCGCCACTTGGCCCTGCGATATGCAAAGGTCCTATGTTATTAGCAGTCATTCCCGCGCCACCACCCTGCGCCTGAATAGTGCGTCCACTATACAACTTGATCTTGCCCTTGACCGTTCCAACAGAAGAAGCTCCCCATAATCCAAGAATGCTGGAACTGGAAACGTTCGTTATGACGACTGTCACGTTCTCGTCGATGTCAGGCGAGCCTTGGAACGTAAGCGTCCCATAAACGTTGTTCACCTCGCCTAGAGCGCCCGTAGACATTATGCGGTTATATACCATCCAGTTGTCGGAACCTATGCGCGTCAACGTGTGGCCGTTGAGTTCAATAATCTTGTTGTCGCCCATTCCCCAACGCGTAGAAACATCAATCGTCGCATCGGCAGAAAGAATCAGCTTGTTGATAAGGCTGTCACTGTTTCCAGAAGTGTTGCTCCTCGTATATTTGAACGCACCTGCGTCATTCACTCCTTTGCCGGCAATCGTGATGTTATGACCAAACTTTGTTGCACCAGGCAGCTTCAGGTGGAGCGTGGCACCGCTCTCGACTGTAATTGGCAAAGTGCAGGCTTTAGTACTCGTACTCTCACTCTTTCCAAGAGCATCCTTTTCAGTAATGGTGAGCGTACCTTCCTCGACGACAACCGAGCCGGAAAAGCCCG
The DNA here is from genome assembly GCA_902776615.1 of uncultured bacterium. Classification (GTDB taxonomy): domain Bacteria; phylum Verrucomicrobiota; class Kiritimatiellia; order RFP12; family UBA1067; genus UBA1067. The sequence continues at coordinate 50,625 of CACYQU010000014.1, read as the reverse complement.
TCGATGCCGTGTCCAGCACGACCTCGCCCGCGCCGCGCTTCACAAGCCGCGTATAATTGCCCATGTCTGTGCTGTAGGTGTGGGTCTCGCCCGAATCCGCCGACACGACGAAGTCCGCGCCGTCAGCAGCGCAGAAGGATGCGCTAAGCGAGACTATTGCAGAGATAAGTAGGCAAAACCGCCCCCCCCCTGATTCCGATAAGTTTAAGCATGTTCATAGTTTTTAGTTCTAGTGGTTTGCCAATTTACCGTTGTTTGACTCCGAAGCCAGACCGTCCAACCCCTTTGTCAGTTGGGAAGTATAGCATAACTTCTTTCACAAAGCAACGGGAAAAACCGTTTGTATGTCGCGTAGTTTAGGGGTGGCAGGTTCAGCGGCTAGAGGTGGCAGGTCTAGCACGCAGGGGTGGCAGGTCTAGCACGCAGGGGTGGCAGGTCTGGCACGCAGGGGTGGCAGGTCTAGCGGCAAAGGGTGGCAGGTCTGGCGCGCAGAGGTGGCAGGTCTAGCACGCAGAGGTGGCAGGTCGTTGTCATATGCCGAGGGGAGGATTTACGACGTCGTTCTCCTTTCGTATTTTGTACTTGTCGGGGTAGAAGTTGTAGACCGGGTTGAAGCCAAGGCGCGGCGCGCGCATTTCGCCGTAATAGTCAGTGTTGCCCCAGTCCACGCCGTATTCCGATTCGAGCTGGTTGATGGCTTCGCTCTCCTTGTTGGAATCCCTGTTGCCGTTCTCGTCGTCGTAAAGCCCATTGTGTGCGTTATGCCAATATTTGTCCCACACATTTTCGAGCGCTGCATAGAAAGGCTTTTCCGTACAATGCTTCCACATGCGCGCAATGTGCGATTGCAGCGTCCTTGGCGTTATGCGCTTGCCCATTGCGTCGACAAAGTTCATCTGCTGCGCGTCTTCGTACATGATGTCGACGAATACGCTTGGGATCGGGGTTGAGTAGACGATTTTGCGGCAAGCCTCCATCCATGCTTCCTCGTCCGGTTCCCGACTGTCGCCGGACGCTGCGGCATCCTTTGGCTTTGCGGCATCCTTTGGCTTAAGGACGGGTCTTGGCACGGAAGGGTCGTTCTGTTCGCTCTTGTATGCGTAGCCGTCTGAAAACGGCACCACGTACGCATTGCATTTCCTGCCGGCGTACGATTCCTTGCGAATCTGAAGAATTCCACTTTTGCTCAGCGCCTTGACGTTGCGCATCACGGTTTTCGCGTCGCACCCCAATTCCTTGCCAAGCGTGGCGTATGAGGGATGGATTTTCTTGGTACCCGGGTGCATATGCGTCAAAAGCGCGAAAAGCAGTAGTTTTCGCGAGGGGTTTGAATCCTGAAGATCTAGTATGTATCTTGCGTCATGATAGCTGATGTTCATTTGGATGTCCCTTTTCTGAGGCAGTCAGTATACCAAAACCCAACACCAAAAATCAATGTGGCATCGTTTCTGGTGACATCATGTCCGGTGATACTGGACATTATGTCCTGTGTCCAGTGGCTCTATGCCCAGTGTAAGTGGACATGGTTCCCGTTAATAGTATAACGATAATAGTTATAAAAGGAAAGAGGGAGAGATAGCTTTTTTTACGTTGAAAGAAAATCCAACACCTCCCTCTACTCGTTCTAAATGTTCTACACGACTAGCCAACCACAACCGTCCCTAACCATAAAGAGCCACCTCTCCATCCTCGTGCCGAAGCGCGCGGCACTTGCGCCGCAAAATCTAGTCTTTTAAAATCAGCACTTCGTACCTGCGGAGAGTGAGCTTGCGCGGGGCGTCGCCTGGGACTGCGACAGTGACGGAAACGGGATGATCCGCCGTATTGACTGCAATGAAGATCGCCTTGCCGTCCACGGTCTTGCGCCACCATTCGACGCGGTCCTTTCCCTCGGCTGCCGTTCCTGTCACGACGGCGCCATCCGCTGTAACGAGCGAACGAATCGACCTAAGCTCCTTGATGACCTGCACGAGGTCTGCCCATGCCTTGGGCGAGCGCGAGGCGGAATAGTACTTTCCGCCATTGTCGCGGGCGAACCACCACCACCAGACGCCGTTGCACTCCTTCACGATGCCGAGGAACGCACAGGCGCGCATAAGGTCGTAGTCTCGCGCAAACTTGTCGGGGTCTGGCGCAATGCCCTTCTCGATTGCCGCGCCCTGCTTGCCGTCGTTGCAGCACACAATCAGCGTGATCGGCGAAGCGTTGTTGAGCAGACTGCGGTGCGACTCAACCTCGCGCACGACTTCGGCTGGATTGCCGTACGCCTGCGTCCAGTGCGTGTCCCAAGTGCGACGGTACTCGTTCATCGTAATGCCCCATGTCGTCATGACGACAGGATGGTACGGGTCTAGGGCGCGAACGAGGTCGGCAAACTCCGTCAGCGCATCCGGCGTGACGAAATACCCCTCCGTCTCCGGCTCGTCGTAGAGATACCAGCAGAAAAGCCCCGGATGGTCGGCAAGCGCACCGACACGCTGCGCGACATGCGCGAGATTGCCCTGCACTATTCCATTGCGTGAGCGAACGCCTCGGTCAAAGCCGATGAACGCCCTTAGCCCGTTGGCCGCCCAGCAGTCGTCAAGGTACTTGCGGCATCCGGCATCATCCTGGCTGTACTCCCACTGATAGGCGTGGACGACGTCCCATCCCGCCTCGCGCACCTCTTCCATGTACTTCGGCGCGACCTCGTAGATGCCGAGCGGGAAGATTCGCCTGCCGCCCTGCCAATATGCGCCGTCAGCCCCGACGGCAACGCCGTTCTCGGGACGCGGCGCGTTCAGAAGCCAGAACCTATTCGCCGCGCGGTTCCCCGCCGCGTCCACAGCAATGATTTCGCCCTCGGTCAAACCGCTCGGCCAGCCGCCGGACGGCGCACTGAACGAGTACTGGCACAGGCCCTCGTTGTCTTTGCCGACGAGCCGTCCCTCAACGCCCAGGAACGCGAGTTTCGCCGTCCCCAGCCGATCTTTCACCTTAACCGTGAATGCTTCATGTGAACCAGTCACTCGGCAGGCCTTGGTCTGCACAAGCGGCGGCAGACAATCGGCATCCCTCGGCACGGTCTGGGTGAACGACCACGGCGCAGCGTCAACGCGCCCACCCGAATTCACGCGCCAATAGCATGCGCCCGGGTTCAATGGCTTCTCCAACTGAAACTCGGCTAAGCCGCCCGCGTCAAAGGCATGCGTCTTTTCGGGCGGAAACGACGGGTCGCGCGAAAGTTCCAGCGTGTAGCGTCTGACGCCGGGCAGACGCCTCCACGCGAAGCGCGGACAGTTATTGGAAATCGACGATCCGTCCGCCGGCGAAACTTTTTCCGTCGGTATCAAGACCTCCGAGAGCGAAACGTCGTCAAACCACGCCTTGCCAGAGGCGCGGAGCGCGAGGTAGATGATGGCGTAGCCGGCCTTGTCGGGCGCATTCAGCCTCGCACACTCCTTTTTCTGCCAATCCGCAGTGCCCCAGACACCGCAGGCATACTTTCCGCTCGTCAGCCACTTTTTGTTCGCATCCGCCCATTCGACGATAAGCCCCGCGCCGACGGACTCCTTATGTCCTTCCGCCTCGCGTACATCCTCGGTCTTCACGAAACATGACGCATCGTAAATCGCGCCGCCTTTCACCGGCACCATCTGCGTGACATAGACCGAATCGGTCTTTGGGTCTGCGACCGTCAGGCAGACAGACTGGCGCCCGTCATGCGCAACCGCTTCGTCAAGCGCCATCGACGCGCCGCCGTTCCATCCGGCGAGGCCTTCCTCGAATCCGGCGTTGCATACGGCAGACACATCCGCAACCGCCGCAAAGGTGGCAGCAAACGCAATTAGTGAAAACATTATCGTCTTCTGCTTCATCGACTGCGTTCCTTCTATAAGCTAGCAAAGCCACGAATCCCGATTGATTTCTATTTTCCTCTCCTATCCAATTTAAAACGCCAGGCACAGCATACCGAGTCCCTGCCCAGCGGCGGTGGTCGCATTTACCACGACCACCGCGAGACACGACAGGAGAAAAGCGCATTGGTTACTTGACTAAGATTACCATGCCCTGCAGCAAATTCTCTACTGTGCAGGAAATCGGCTCGCCGTCTGTCTCCACACCATACACATCATAGACCGGCGTCACCGTGTAAGTATCGGTCGCGCCGCCCTTGACCCATGTAACCGTCAGGTCGCCGTCCGTTCCGCCAGTAACCATCGCGCCGTTCTTCGTCCACTTGTAGCTGATGGCACCAGCCGCATTGGCGGAAAGCGTTGTCGTTCCAGCTTTCTTCGTAAGCTTGGAATTCTGCGGTCTGACAATCCACTTCTCCGCGCCGTCAACGCCCATGCCGCCGATGACGAAAGCATTACCGCTGCGAGTATCTTCCTTCACAACCTTGTCCACCATATCGTAAAGTCCCAGCACATTGCCTTTCTTGTACGGAACGTACTCATGTACAAGCGCATCGCTCTCGTAGATGCGGAAGGAGTATAGCTTCATCTTGGACGGATTGCGCCAGTCTGTCGCCGCCTGATTGTGGGGCGTCGCGAAGATGCCCAACGGCCATGTCGCGTTGTTGTTGTGCGCATCGCCGCTGATGTCGTAGGTCTTGTTCGTCACGCCGCCGGTAACCCAGTAAAGGCGGTTGTGGTAGCCGTCGATGATGGCGGTATGGCGCCTGGTGTCGGTTGCCTCATATGGGCCGTGGCTGTTGATGAACGTGTTGCCGAACCCATATACGAATTTGCCCTCCCAGTTGACGTAAAGGGAATAGACCAGATCGCCACCTGAATCCTGTCCGAACGGACGCTGTTGGATGCCCGTCGCATCAGGGAACGCAAAGTCGCATTCGATGCGCGACTGCGAACCTTTCATGAGATAGCCGGTATTGATGCCCTGCGTGGCGTCCGATTCGAGATAGGCGTCATTCCTGCCATTCGAGGCGATTTCCCCGCCCGCCGTCAGTGCGTATTTGTTGGCGGAAGCCTTGAAAGCACCTGTCTTCTGGTCATAAAGCCCCAACTCTCCGTTCATGGAGTATGGGATGAAGTCACGGACAAGCGTTCCGCTCTCATAAATGCGGAGGCCATAGAGGCGAAGGTCGGAGACAAGGCTTCCGCTATTGTCTGCAAACACTCTCAGCGGCCGTCCTGCATTCTTGACGTAAGTGCCGCCTAACGCCGTGGCGACCCCAGATATGGTGGACGAGTAGTTTGTGTAGCCCGCCGTCACCAGTCCCGCGAAGTCCGTATGCGGGTCGATGATGAACGTGCGGCGGCGGAACTTGTGGATGGGCAGTCCCGTGCTTGTCCAGCTGCCTCTATCATCCATGCAGCACCAAGCGTAGTTCGTGCCGCCGTTCGAGTAGTGAAGAAAGTAAAGCGAATCCGTGTCGTAGGCGCTGAACACTCGATTGTCCTTGAGATTTTGCACATGCAGGTAGTCCACCTCCACGCGCGTATGCGGCGTGACCGTGTAGTCGGTGTCGATGAACGCCTTGCCGTTGTTGGCGAGGTAGCCGGGGCCGTCCTCAACCAAGATGTTTCCGCCATAGGTGAGTTCTCCCGCCGTCTCGGACGTGATGAACGCGCCGTCGACCATGTCCTTGAAGCCCGCGATGCCGCCCTGCACACACGGCACGTAGTCATGGACCGGAACGCCATCGGTGAAGAACTTGATGCGGTATATTTTCGCTTTCGCAAAGTTGTTGTAAGACATTCCGCTCGCGTTGTCCTCCATGCACGCGAAAATGCCAATGGGAATTGTCGCGGTCGTGGATGGTGCATGGGTGTCGAGGATTGCGCTTTTCGACCAGTTCGTTGTGCCGCCCGTGACGAATGAAGCCGTCTTGTTGTTCACGTCGAGAATCACGGTGTGGCGGGCTGTGTCGGCCTTTAGCCCCGTCTGGGTGTCGCTATTGACGAAATCATCGCCGCTGGCGAGCGCGATGTTCAGGGAACCTTGCACATACAATGCCGCCTTCGGTGCCGAGCTGTCCCTGCCCCAGATTCGCTGCTGCACTGTCGTTGTGTCCGTCAGCGCGTAGTCAACCTCGATTCGGGATTTCGGGTTGAAGAAATAGCGGCTGTTCACGCCCACCGTGCCGTCGCTCTGCACATAGCCGTCATCCGGCACTTCCATAATGTCGCCGCCATAGAGGAACGGCTTGATTGGCATACGGTCATCCGTATGGAACGTGCCGCGTTTGCGGTCGTAGAGTCCAGCCCTGCCGGCTTTCAGAGCCGGAACAAAGTCGCGCACAAGCACATCATCCTCATAGATCTTGAACCCGTAGAGGCGCATGGGCGCAAAATTGTTGAAAGAGCCGACCGCATCCGTGGTGTTGGCGAAAATGCCGCAGGGGAAGTTCGCCGTGTTGCCGTGCGCCGCAGTCAGATTCGCCGTGGCGACAACATTGCCATCCTGAAGCATGTAGCCCTTGTTGTTCGGACCGTCGTAGATAATCGTGTTGCGGCGCAGGTTGTTCGCCGCGATAAAGGCGCCGTTGAACGAGTTGCCGTAGCCGAACTTGAAGTCGTTGGCGTTGTTGCCCCAGCCGAAATAGACAACCGCGTAGTTCCCGCAGCCATCACCGTCTTGACCGAAGAGACGTCCCTGCGAGACAATCGATGTCATCTGGAAATCAATCTCGATTTTCGTCCTGGCGTTGATGTAGTATCCAGAATTGATCGCCTGCTTGTCAGCAGTAGTCGATTCAATGTACGCATCTTCCGCATAAGCGGTAGTCACAGCAGCGACCATCGCCACCGCCGCACATGTCATTATCGAGATTCTTTTCATAGCATTCTCCTTTAGTGTATAGAGTGGCTTCATAGATGGCGGGCATTGTAGCATTTCCGCATTCGCCGCGCAAGCCTTTACATTCCAATTAGCGAAACCGTAAAGTTCCTTATTTTGAACACCCGTTCATTATGCTCTTGAAGGAATGGGTGCTGACGCCATCCGTCGCACGACGAGGAGGCGTTGCACCGCGGCATTATGGCAGCTGGCCTCAACCCTTCCTGACCCTGTAATAGGGTTTTGCGCAATCAGGAAACTTATCGAGAAGTTCCTTGTCTTGGGTGTAAAGAGGGCAATGCAATTCTCTGGCGAGCGCGACAAACTGCGCATCATATCCGGTTATGCCATGTTCCGACACGAGGGAGAACACGTCATCCGGCATGGGTTCGCGTTCATAAGCCTTTAGGGATTCAACCAGTGCTGCAAATACCGACGTGGCCAACTCTGCCGACAGCCTTTTGGCTTTGATCATTGTCGCCAAAATGTTTGTGACTTCATACCGCCAAAGGCGTGGCACGTACCATTCACTGTCAGCGGAGAGCAAGTTCCTTGCGGACTCTGTCGCAGTGCTTTCCAGAACGCATGATGCTATCAGATTTGAGTCGGCGACAATCATTTGCGCCCAGCCTTTCTGGCCGCATCAATTTCCGCCAAAGTCAATCTACCGCCTTTGAGCATGACCGGAGCAGGGAAATGCGGTCGCTCTGCCATATTCTCCATGCACCACTCAAAGCAATATACTGCCTGCTGCGTCATTGATCTGCGGCTTTCCGTCGCCGTGCGTCTAAGCCAATCATGTACGCGACTCGGCGCATTCTTGATAAGTATCGCAGACATTGGATTCTCCTTTATGGGTTTCAAAACGGTATCATTATACTATATTGGATTACGAAATGCAATGGGGAAAGGAATCCATCAAACCGGGCAACCTCATTTTTGTCAAACGCAACAGGCCGTCACCGTATTCCTAATAACAAACATCTGTTTTGTCACCGTATTCCAAATATCCAATAAGTATTTTTGTCACCGTATTCTATCGAAGACAGGTATGCGAAAATTTCACAGATGGTGTTGACGCTATCTGCAGCATGACAAGGATGAAGAGTGCAAAGTTTAAAGTGTAAAGTTGCGGAGTGGTTTCCTGCCTGCGATAGGAGAAACTGCGTCGCGAAGCGACACCACCGTTTTACACTTTAACGTTTTGCACTTTACGTATTCAACTGTTCGATCTTGCGGTCGGAGAGGTTGCGCATATCGGCGTCGAACGCAACGCCTGCGAGAGTGACCTTCTTCCCGGCGCGCAGGTACTTCTCGTGGTAGCCCTTCTCCTTGATCTGCGCAAGAGCCTCCGCCGCCGTGCCGTTCAGCTTGAACTCGAAGACGTAGATCCCGCACGGCGTCTCCACGACCGCGTCGACTCTGCCGCGGTTGGTCCAGCACTCGGCCGATGTGCGTGCGCCAATAAGGACGAAGACCGCGTAGAAAAGCGCCTGGTAGTACTTCTCGCGCTTGACCGTGATGTTCGCCGGGATGTTCGCGAAGAAGCACGACAGAGCGTCAAGCATGTCGTTCACGTCGTCGTGCCGCAGCGCGGCCAGCATCTGGTTCAGGAGCGATGCGTGGTCGAACGTGTCCAGATGCGAGAACTCGACGGACAGCGATTCGTTGAACGCCTTGCGGACCTCGTAGTTCGGGCAGCCGAGCCGATAGACTCGCTCCTCTCCCTCCTGGCGCGCCTCCTTGATCGTAAGGTAGCCAGTCTGGTAGAGAAGCGACATCAAGGCCGGTCTGTCGGGCTCGTAGACGGAGAACGACGTCTGCGAGACCTCGATGTCGTCCAGCAGCACCGGGTCACGCTCAAGCATCCGCAGCAGGAACGACGGCGTCCCGGTTTCGAACCAATAGGGGTCGAACTGCCGCGACGAAAGGCACTTGCCGATTGAGACGGGATTGAAAACTGGCTGGGCGTCCTGATGGAACCTGTAGCCGTCGTACCATTTCACCAGCTTCGCGAACGTCGCCTCGGCATCGAGTCCGAGCTTTTCGCCGAGCGCCGCGAGCGATTCCGGGAAGTTCGCCTTCACCTCCTCGTGCGTGTAGCCGAAGAGAAGCGCCACCCTCGCGTCCATCGAGAACTCGTTGAGGTTGTTGAGATCGGAGAAGATCGACACCTTCGAGAACTTGCTCACGCCCGTGATGAACGCGAAACGCTGGTATCCCTCGCACGTCTTGATGACGGAGTAGATCTCCTTGAGCGCGTCGCGGATGTCGTTTACGTCTTCCCTGCCGAGATGCCCGAGAAGCGGCTTGTCGTACTCGTCGACGAGCAGCACCATCTTCCTGTCGGGATTTGAGGCCGCAAGATCTTCGATCATGAAACGAAACCGCGCAGACGCATCTTCCCCGTGCAAGGGCGTCTTGAGCCGGCGCGACTCGGATTCCAGCATTGTGTCGATCTTGCGCCAGAGATCCTTTACCGACGCAGCCTGACACGAACCCATGTCGAGCTTCAAGACTGGATATATCTTCGACCAGTCCCATTCAGGCTCTATGGCAAGACCCTTGAACAGCTCGCGGCGTCCTTCGAAAAGGCAATGGAAAGTGGAGATGGCGAGCGACTTCCCGAACCGCCGCGGACGCGCGACGAAGAACTGCTTGCCGAGGGAACCATCGGCCAGCGTCTTCAGAATCGCCGTCTTGTCGACATAGACGAATCCTCCATTGCGAATGTCCGCAAATGAATACGTGTCTGTAGCTATTCTTTCCATGCCGCGTATTATACCAAAAAGCTGAAGATCATGGACAGCGGACGCGAACTCCATGCTTATCCCTTCGCGTCCGATATGATATCAAAATCATAAGATTTCGCCAAGCGATAGCGCATAGTCAGTCGGAACGTTGTCTTTCGGCATAGATTTAGCCCAACATGACATAGCCAGCTTATGCAAACTCGACATTCCTTTCTGCGCAACAATATGATATACTTCCAGCCATGAAGCCCAAAGACCACTACAACGTCCTGGCCGTGTATTCGCTGAGGGACTTCGCGGGCAGGGAGCATTTCAGCGGAGTGCTTGACGAGATGTCCAACACGCGCAACTGGCATCTGACCAACATCAGGCCGAAGCTGTTTACATCACGCAGCGCGCTTGTCGACGACAGCGGCGGACCATACGATGGCCTGATACTTTCCATGCCGGGTTCCGAAGACGTTATGAAGCACATCGCGCAATCGCATATGCCCACGGTCCTCGTCAACATAACGGACAAGCGCCTCTCCGCCCGCTGCAACGCCGTGGCATCCGTGTGGACCGACAACGCCGACATCGGCAGACGGGCCGCGACGCATCTTCTCGAACGCGGCAAATACAAGTCCGCCGGATACGTCCACGAACTGGAATACCAGTTCTACTCCGTCGAGCGGATGACGGCGGTGTCCGACATGCGCGCGGCCGACGTGATAAACGCCTGCAGGGCGGAGGGAATATCCGTGCCGTCCCAGGTCGCCGTCGTCGGCGTGGACCACGACGTCTCTCAGCACGAAAAATGCGGCATGAGCATTTCCAGCGTAGTCATCAACTCGCGGATGATGGGGCATCAGGCCGTGCGCGAACTGAACTTCCTCTTAGGTCATCCAAAGTCGAAAAGCCGTCCGCACGAAGTACTCATACCGGCGAAGGAAGTGTTCGCCGGCGAATCGACGGCGCGCTCGGTGTCCGCTGCCAGGCTCGTCAAGATCGCGCTCGACTTCATATCCGAAAACCGGCACCGAGCCGTCACGCCGGAAGAAGTGGTCGCCCGCATCGGCTGCTCGCGGCGGCTGGCGGAACTGCGTTTTTCGCAGATTGCCGGCACGACGATCCACCTCGCCATTGAAAAGGCGCGGATGGAAGAAGTACAGGGGCGGCTCAAGACCGGCGCTAACGCGAACGTCATCGCGAAGGAGCTGCAGTTCACCTCGGCCAATCAGCTCTGCCGCATCTACAAGCGCCACTTCGGCCATACGATGACAGAGCGGAGGGGGACCCCGCCAGGCCCTTGAAAAACGGGCTTTCGCGGCACCCCCTTGCTTTTTCCGGCGGGATATGCGATAACATCCGCGTTCCCTGGGGTTGATCAAAGTCAAGCATAGTGGTAGCAATATCAAGCATAATACTATAAGTCAATCACCTGTTGGGAAGCAAAAGGGCCGACCCTCATGATGACCGGGAACATCCGCTACCGCGAGCGCAAGGGCGGGGGCAAGTCGTATTCCGACAGCGTGCGCCGCCAGCCATCGACACCATCGCTGCCGCATACCGCAAGCATCCACACAAGTCCCTTCGGCTCGTAGCGGCGGCCTGGCGCGAGAACAAGCGCCTCGAACGGCGTAAACTCTGCGTCGGGATGCTGGTGATTGCCGTCATCCGAGATTACATACCTGAAGTTTGCCGCGGTTGGCGCGGTTGTAAGCCCGCCATAGTAAAGCTCGCCTTCCGGCGAAAACCATGCGTCGCGCGCCAAACCCTTCCAAAGATTCGGCACGCTTTTCAACGGCTTGTCGTTTGATGCGTACGGCGCATACTCGCGGAAAAAGAACGACGACACGTTTATCGGCTCCGCTCCGATATTCTCGACGCGCACCAGCTCGGCGACAAAAGCCGGGCGGTCAACCAGCGGCGTTATGCGCAGCGTAATCGCAAAGCCGGACGCCTTCGAGCCGCCTTCCGCCGTGACCGTCAGCGAACCGCGCCCGTCCTCTTCGCGCCAGCGCACGTTTGTAACCTCAACCGCGTCTCGCCATCTCTTGTTGCCGTCAACAGTATCGCACACCATTGCGGTAAACGTTCCGGCGCTTCTGCCGCCGAGCCGCACCGAGTCGAGCATCTGCCGGGCGCCGACAGCCGTGGATATTTCCAGCCCAGCCGCGTTGCGCACCGTGAAACGGTCTTTGCGGCGCTCGAGCGTCGCCGAGCCCTTCGGATACCTCGCAATGAAGTCGCTTGCCGTCGGACCGCCCGGAGGCGGGGCGTCTATCACCGCAGGCGGCGGAGCCGTTCGCCACGCGGCAACATTCTTGTGAAGTCTCGCGAACATCGACACCAGTCCCGCGTAAGGTTCGCCCGTTTCGCTTATCAGTCCATAGTTGGAGTCTTCCGGGAATGCATCGCTGATACCGGCCGCAGGCTGATCGACCCACATGAAGTAGTCGTAGCCTATGAGACACTTCAATGTGAGCATCGTGCGTGCGCAAAGAGCAGTGGCGCGCGTGCGCTCCGCCTGCGTACGGAAACGCTGTCCTGCGCCGTAAGTGCACGGACGACCGGTGTCCAGCGCAGGGAACGACCATTCCGTTATCAGTATCGGACGGTTCGCAAGCGCGCTCTTCCGCTCGAACGCATCGGCCATTCGATCTGTGGAGCGCCCCGCGCCTATGCGCATCTCGTTGCGGTCGAGGTCGGCCCAGGGGTAGCAGTTGAACGTGACGACATCGCAATATCTGCCGGCGGTCTCCCACACTACCGGATGCGCCCCGTTCACGCCGGCAAAACGGCATCCAAGCACCATGTGGTTCGGGTCGTGCCGGCGTATCGCGGCTGACATCACCTTGAAATAGCGCTCCGCCGCAAGACGCAGAAACTCCAGCTTCAATTCCGGCGTCGCTTCCGCCACGCCGTGCTTCTGCAGAAAACGCAACTGCACATCGCGTGCAGGATGGCTCTCCGGCAGGGCGGCGACGGCGTCATAAAGGCCGCAGTCGCGCGTTCCCCGCCCCCACCATGCAAGCTCGTTGTCCAGGAAATACCCGAAAAGCCACGGGTCGTCGCGGTTTGGCGCGCACTTGCGGCTCGCCACGTAATCGCACCACGCGGGGAATTTGGGATGGAACATGTTCGGCAACGCCGAGCACGGGCGGTGCTCGTTCGGGCATATGCAGCACTCCGGCGGCATCCCGTCGCGGCAGAGCGCATCGCCCATGATCAGATTTATCGAATGCGCCAGCCCTCGCCGGTACAACGCCGCGTCGCAACCGGCGCCAAGCATGTTGAAGCCCCACGCCTTCAACTTGCCGAGGGCATCCTCTTCCCAATCGGCCTTGCGAGGAAACTTCACCTTGTTCGTCTCGTGATGGATGCTCCTCCCGGTGCGTTCGCTTCTGTGGCCGTGGTATGTCACGTGGTCAACGCCAAGCATCACCATCCCGCGTCCAAGCGGATCTATCGCCCACCAGCGGCCGTCCTCCATCTTCGCCATGTGGAAAAAGCCGGTGGCACGCTCGGCGACACCTTCCGCGAAACTGTCGCAGGAATACGGGGCGCACTTCCTCGCGCGGGTTTTGCCAGCAGGCTTCTTCGCGAGCGCTTCGACCTGCGAGAACGCCCCCTTGAAGCCTCCGTTGGAATGCAGCGCCGGACGCCCAAATGTCACGGCTCGCACAGAGCCATCCTTCTCTTTGTCCGGGAACAGAAAGCCCGCCTCGAACAAAACCTTCCCGGAACTGTCGCGCACTGTTCCGCTTACGCCGTCGCCGTCGAGTTTGATGTTCGCGCGGTACTCCTCGCCATACCGCCACGTTCCGGTTGCGCGTTTATGCGAGCAAACGAGTCCGTCGGTCATATGCGCCAACCATTCGCCATTGCGCATTTCACACAGCTCGAAGAAGCGCCTCCCTGGCGAGCCATCGGGATTCTGCGGCGCCTGCACAAGCGCCAGATGCCAGAAATTGTCGGCGTCCGCGACAACAGCCACGCCGAGAGTGGACCACCCGTTCGTGCCGCCCGCCTCGGGCGCAAGCCGCGCCGAGACTTCCACTATGCTCGCATTTTCCCCTTTGTTCACAAGCAGATCGCCGGTTCCGCGCGTGCTCGCCGAGCTTCCGTCGGCGGAGAAATCCCAGTCGAACGGATTTCCCCGCCACGTCGCGCCGTCAAGCACAACCGGTTTTGCGAAAAGCGAAAGCGCCGCACAGGCGCACGACAATGCCATTGACAATCGAATCATACCGCAATTATAGCATAATCTGGAGGTCGAAACCCGATGGCACTTGCGCCCTGGAATGCGCCACGCAAACTGCCGCCACCCTGGGGTGTGCGTCGAGCCATCGCGATACGGCGTCAAGCATACGCCGCGCCTTGTTACTGGACATGTTGCAGCATGGCTCGTCGAGAAGCAGAAGTCTCGTCGCGGGAACAAGCGCCGCCGCCAGCTGCGACTCCACCGGCTCGCCGAGAACCGCCTCGCGCTCGGCTGACACCACGCCGACATGCCGGCGAAGACTGGCGAGCGACACCCCGTGCGCTCCGCGCCGTTTGCCGAAAAGTCGAACGTCGAATGCATATGACATCGGCGAATCGCCGGTTATCAGCGCGAGAAGCGTAGTCTTGCCGCTTCCGTTGGGACCGCGCAGAATCCACCGTTCTCCCTCGCGGACGGTCCAGGCGAAATCCTTGAACAGCGTCCTGCGCCCGAAAGACACGTTTACTCCGCGCATCTCCACCACAGGCGAATGATTCGCCACGCCTGACGAGACGCCTGCAATGCGGCGCTGCGTCCACGAACGGTCCGGCCGGACGCCACACGCCGACGGCGAGCCTTCCAGCACAAGCTCGGTGCCGGTTTCGCGGATCATGCGGGAAAGCCGCCCCATCCTCGCACGCCAGTCAGGGTCAAGCCCGTCAAAAGGGTCGTGAACGACAAGCCGCCCAGGACATTTCAAAAGCGCCCGCGCCAGAAGCACGCGGCGCATCTCTCCGTTCGAGAGGGACGAAAAACTCCGCCGCAAAAGCTCCTTCACACAAAGCGCATCCAGCACGGCCTGCCTTCTGGACGCATAGCGCTTTCGCTCTTCCGCATGCTTATTGCCGACCTCGAACGGATTGATGTCGAACACTGCTTTGAACGAAAGCATCTCGGCGACGCTTGCCCCATCGTCGCCATAATAGCGCATAGCGGTCCATCCGCCGCCAACAGCCGCGCTCTGCTCGTCGCCCAAGCTGACCTTTTCCGATGCCATATTTTTGCACCCTCTTACTCCTGGCGCAATTATATGTACTGCGCTCTCGGCTCCATGTTCATTGCGCTTGTCCTTTCGCTATCTTCCAGCAGAGCCACGCGGAGAGCGTCTTTGAGTCGAAGATCGTGCCATTGCGTATGCCATCCTCGACTTCGGACTCTGCGAGAACGATGGGGTACACATTTTCGTCCGGGTCCTGATCCTGGGCATGGGGCGATTCGGAGAGTTCCGCAAAGTACAGGTGGATGCGCTCTTCGCAGTATCCCGGCGTGCATATGATTGTTGTGAGGAACTTCACGCTCGTCACCTCGTAGCCGGTTTCCTCGGCAGTCTCGCGTTTCGCGCCCTCTATCGGGTCTTCGCCAGGTTCGAGTCCGCCGGCGATTACCTCGATGAGCGACTCTTCCGCCGCCTTGCGGTATTGTTTCACGAACACGAATTTTCCGTCGGGACGGCGTGCAAGAATGGCGACGGCGTTGCCGTGGCGTATCACCTCCCGCTTCGCCTTGCGTCCGTCTGGCAACTCGATGTCGAGGAGATCGACGCTGATGATCTTCCCCGTGTACTTGCGCTCGGTCGCGAGTGTCTTTTCTGTAAGGTCTGTCATAAAGTTTACCGGAAATTCTTCTGGCGGAACGAAACGTATTCCTCTATACCGTCGCTGAAATCGCCGAGGCAGTCAGCAGTTCTTCATATACTCGTCTGTCATAGCCGGAAAAACAGCAGAAGACGACAGTCATGTCCGTGTGCGAGGCGAGGAATGCGGAGGCCTCGCCGACGGCGATTTCGGCGGCATCCTCGATTGGATAGCCGTACACGCCGGTCGATATGCACGGGAACGCGACGCTTTTGCATCCGTTCTCGACGGCGAGGGCGAGCGAGTTGCGGTAGCAGTTCGCCAGCTTCTCCGGCTCGCCATGCAGTCCGTCCCTGTAAACAGGCCCGACGGTATGTATCACGAACTTCGCGGGCAATTTGAATCCCGGAGTAATCCGAGCCTCACCCGTCGGACACCTCACGCCAGGCTTTATCTCCGGTACCTTGAGACAGGCCTCGAACAATTCCCCGCCCGCCGCACGATGAATCGCGCCGTCAACTCCTCCGCCGCCCAGCATAACCTGATTGGCGGCGTTGACGATTGCGTCGACTTGCAGTTTCGTAATGTCGTTCTGTACAATCCTTATCATCGGAAACCCCTCAACTCTCATTTGATATTGGCGGAGACATCTTGCGATGGCATCTTCGGTTTCCGCAGCATCAGCTCATCGATGATGCGGCCGATCTCGGCTTTCGGGAGCTTCTCGGTAAGGCGGATATGAGGTCCATCCTCGCAGGGAGCCCATTCGTCGGCGCCATCGTTGCCGACCATGCGGTAGGTGCCGCGATTGGCGTTGAAATACGGTTCTATGCCGCGCACCGCCGCGAGAACCGCCGTTTCGTCCCACGCGCTGCGTCCACCCATTCCGAACGAGCGGCGCAGCCACTGCGCAGGATCGCCGGCGATTTCGGCGCGGCTCGGAATGTTGCCTGCGAACACGTCGCGCACCGGGTTGCGTCCAGGGCCCGGATCGGGCGTTTCGGCAATGGCGCGGCCCGCGAACACGTCGCGTCCGTACTCGAAGTCGCTGAACACGATCGGCGTCGGCCAGTTTTCGAAGGCGATGCGCGAAGATTCCGCGTCCCACTTGGAATTGTATTCTTTTCCGCTTGGATAGCGACAGGCCATCGCGACCCAGAGCTTCACCTTCTTCGCGACGAGATCCCTGCCGGCCAGCGCAGAAATGTCGTCCGGCCGGGTTTCGAGAAGACGGCGAATGTTCGTGAGAAAGCCGACCGTGCAGATTACGACGCTGCAATCGGGTTGCGCGGCAAGCACGCGGCGGTAGACCTCGTTCGCGTCCGGCGCGTCATCGGCGTCGGCGTAGCGGTACCAGCCGGGATAGTCCGCGAGCATCTTGCGATACTTGTAGTGCCCGCCATCGTTTCCCTTGCTTTCGCCGAGCGGAGCGGACGGATCCACCTTAACGGTTGCGCCGGCTTTCTCGCCCATGACGCCCATTCCCTTTGGGGCCGCGACAGGCAAGTCGCCCCGCCCATAGTAGTGGTTGATCGTCTCTATTGCGCCGACGGAAGCATTGCCGCGCGTCGAGCTTACGGTGGCGAGTATTTCGCACTCCCCCGCATCCGCCAGGGCATGAAGACACGCAAGCGCGCCGACATCGTCGAAGTCGGTGATCATGTCCGAATCGAAGATGATCTTCACCGGCGCGGCGTGAAGCGAGACGGCTGCGAACAACGCGGCTACGGCGAGAGAGGCGGAAGGAAACGCCTTTGCGCGCATGGCTTCAGTTTCCTCCTGCGGCGACGAGAAGCGCGAGGCCCGCGAGGAAGAGAATTATCATCGCGAAGTTCAGCACGGCGGACTTTTTCGGTGAGCCCTTGAATTCGCGCCAGACGAGGATTCCCCAAAGCGCGGAGACGAGCGTCGCGCCCTGTCCAAGCGAATACGCTATCGCCGCGCCGGCCGTTCCCGCGGTGACGAACGAAAGAAGAGTTCCCGTAGCCCAGATCGCACCGCCGAGTATGCCGACGAGATGCACAGGAATGCCGCCTTTGAACCAGTCGGCGCCATTCACAGGTTCACCGGCGACAGGCTTTTTCATCATGATCGTGTTTAAGACGAAGTTAGAGGCGAAGACGCCGAGCGTGAAAACGAAAAACGCCGTGTATGGCGTCATGCGTCCGGCAACAGGCGCGGCACTCGTGAAGTTCATGTCGACGACGCGGTTCACGAGCGGCGAGAACCAGCTCATGAGAAGTCCGGCGGAAATCGCAAGCCACAGTCCCTTCTTGACGGACGACGCGTCGGACGCGCCGCCGCCGGACGACTGCTTGGCCTTGAACGCAAGCGCGTTGCATACGATGGACGCGACTATAACCGCGAGACCCGTCCATATGAGACGCGGGTCGCCCTTGCCATCCACAAACCAGTTGGCCACCGTTCCGCCAACGAGCGCGAGCCCCACGCCGACGGGGAACGCGACCGACATGCCCGCGACCGCGATTGCGGCGGAGAGCAGTATGTTGGATGCGTTGAACACGATGCCGCCGAGGAACGGCCAAGTCCACTGCGACGCGGCGCTGGACTTGAGGTTCTCGCAAAAACTCCACGCGCCGCCGCCCGACGAACCGAGCGTAAAGCCCGCGAGCAGCGAGAAGAGAACGAGGCCGATTACATAGTCCCAGTAGAACAGTTCGTAGCGCCAGGTTTTGCCGGCGAGTTTTTGGGTGTTGCCCCAACTGCCCCAGCAGAGCATTGTTACAACACATAGCGCGACGGCGAGAGGATAGTTGCTGCAGTAGTACATAGTCGTTGACGGTTGGTGGTTTGTGTGTGGTGGCTGGCAGGTGATGGTTAGCGGATCTCGCGGCGGTACGGCACGGACGACTGCGCGCCGGGGCGCGTTACGGCGATAGCCGAAGCCTTTTGCGCGAATTCGATCGCCTCGACGCAGTCGCGCCCTTCGGCGAGGGCGACGGCGAGAGCTCCGTTGAAAGTATCGCCTGCAGCGACGCAGTCCACAGCCTTGACCTTTTTGCAGGGATAGAGTTTGCCGCAGTCGCCGCAGTACGCGCCTTTCGAGCCCATCGTTATCACGACATGGCCAACGCCGCGCTTCTTGAGGACGGCGGTCGCCTTCGCCGCACTCGCGGCATCCACCACTTTCACGCCCGTGAGAAGCTCCGCCTCGGTCTCGTTAGGCGTGATCCAGTCTATCAGCGGATACAGCGCGCGCGGAAGTTTCCGCGCAGGCGCGGGATTGAGGATCACCGCCGAGCCTGCGCCGTGCGCAACCTTCGCCGCCCACGCGACGGTCTCGACCGGAGTTTCGAGCTGCATGAGAATCGCAGCGGAAGATTCGATATCCTTCTTGAACGGCGCGACGTCCTCCGGCGAGAGCGTTCCGTTCGCGCCGAGCGCGACGGAAATCATGTTCTGGCCTTTCGCGTCGACGAGTATGAGCGCCGTACCTGAAGGTTCGCGCGGATCGACCACGAGGTGCGTCTTTATGCCGTCCTTCTTCATTCGCGCGGCCGTGGCGCGGCCGAAGAGGTCGTCGCCGACCTTGGCTATGAAGATGCATGCGCCCTTCGCTGCGGATAGGCGCGCGACGGCCACGGCCTGGTTCGCCCCCTTGCCGCCAGCGTTCATCATGAACCGCCCTCCGCTGACTGTCTCGCCCGGAGCAGGCAGTTTTCGCCCCGCTATCACCATATCGGTGTTCGTGGAGCCCAACACAACTGTCTTTTTCATTTTCACGCGACTATTATAGCATTGCCAACGACGCATGGCAAGTCGCGCGCGGAGCCTGAAGCGAACAGGGCTTCACGCTCAGCGGCCGTAGGCGGTTACGCTGTACATTCCAAAAAACAGATACCACCTCACAGAATAGTCGGCGTAGCAGAGTTCCTTTATGCCGCCATCCCGCATCGCCGCACGAAGCGTAGTGTTTCCCGCAGTGGCCACCGGAAGATAGTACTGCAAAAACACAACGTCGGTCGACTGTCCACTCTTGAGACCGTCGAGGCCGGTGCACGCCGGAAGATTCCCCGCAAGCGGCGCCTTTGTGACTGCGGCCAGCCCGCCAGGCAGAACGAGAGAATTGCAATGCTGCGGCGTCATGCAGCCTGCAAGCGCCAGCGCGAGGACGAGCACGGGAAGCGCGAACCTCCGCAATCCCCTATTCGCCGAAGACATCAATCGTCACCTTCTGGAACAGCCAGAGCACGTTCGTATACTCGTAGTCGGCGTAGTACATCTCCTTGAGCCCGCCTTCCTTTATGGCCGCGTTCAACGAGCAATCGCCCACCGTCACGAGGTTGAGAACGCTGATCGCGCTGGAAGACCCCTTCTTCGAGCCTTCCTTGCACGGACCTTCCGTCGTGAGCGGCGCGGAATATGATGTTACCAAGCCGAACGGCAGCGAGAACGGTGCCGTAAAGCACCCGGAACACATCGCGGCAATCACTGCGGCCGCGGCGAAAAGCGGAAGATGTTTCATCGTGCGGTCCTCCTTGTTTTGGCGGAAAAAATCCTCAAGCTGGCTCGCCCTGGAGCAAGCTTCTCACGACCGAAGCCGCGGAATCCGGCGGGACAATGCGCGTTTTCGACTTGTCCTCGCTGCGCAGCTTCACCTCGACCCCGCCGTTCGCAAGACCCTTCGCGCCGACGACGACGCGAACGGGGAAACCTATGAGATCGGCGTCCTTGAACTTCACTCCGGGCCTTTCGGCGCGATCGTCCACAATCACATCCACGCCGGCAGCCTCAAGCGCAGTCTCGATGTCCTCCGCGATCTTTGCGACCGTCGCATCGTCCGGATCGAGAAGCTCGACTGCAACCTGGTACGGCGCAACGGCGGCGGGCCACACGATTCCATCCTTGTCATGGCTCTGCTCTATGATCGCCTGAAGCGTGCGGCTTACGCCGACGCCGTAACAGCCCATGATCATGACCTTCTCTTCAAGCTTGTCGTTCTTGTACGTGGCCTTGAACGCGCCTGAATATTTCGTGCCGAGCTTGAACACCTGGCCCACCTCGATGCCGCGTTTTATCACAATCGGTTTTCCGCAATGCGGGCAAAGATCCCCTTCCTTGACAATGGTAAGGTCCGCGAAGTCCGCGTCCTTCAAAGAGGTGTCGCGCGCAAGATCGACATCCTTCAAGTGGAAGCCGTCCTTGTTCGCGCCGACGATGCGTCCTGTCGCGCCCTTGAGCGACACGTCGGCTACTATGCGAAGCGACGCGTCTGCGGGCTTCACCGGACCTACTGATCCCGCGTTTGCGCCGGTCGCCGCGAGCACGGTGTCGAAATCGGCGAGAGCCAGCGACTTGGCGCCGAGGAAGCGCTTGAGCTTCACGTCGTTCACGTCGCGGTCGCCAGGCACACAGACCATGACGGGCTTTCCGTCTGCGACATACACAAGCGACTTCACGAATGCATCCGCCGCAAGCCCCATGAAAGCCGCGACCTGCTCTATCGTCTTTGCACCCGGCGTCGCCACCTCGCTCGGTTCCGCACACGGCGCGCCTGCGGACGGAGCGTCCGCCCGGCGCTCGGCCTTTTCGAGATTCGCCGCGTAGCCGCAGCCTTCGCACCACGCTATGCCGTCCTCTCCGGCATCGGCCAGAACATGGAACTCGTGCGTCAGGCTGTCGCCCATGTCGCCGCCATCGGCCTGGACGGGAACCGCCTTGAGCCCGCAGCGCGCGAAGATGCGCTCGTAGGCATGGTACATGTTCCAGTAGCTCCTGTCCGCGCCATCCGCATCGGCATCGAAGGAATACGCGTCCTTCATGAGAAACTCCTTCGAGCGCATGAGCCCGAAGCGCGGACGTGTTTCGTCGCGGAACTTCCACTGTATCTGGTAGATCGTGAGCGGCAGCTGGCGATAGGAGCTGACGACGCCTTTGGCCATGTCGGTGAACACCTCCTCCGCTGTCGGCCCGAGAGCGAAATCGTGTTCGCCGCGATCCTTTACCTTGAACATGTTCGGCCCCATCGTATCCCAGCGACCCGTCGTGCGCCACAGCTCGGAAGGCTGGAGGACCGGCGTTACGACTTCGAGCGCGCCTGCGCGATCCATCTCTTCGCGCACGATCTGCTGAATCTTGCGCAGCGTTCGCATGCCGAGCGGCAGGTATGCGTAAAGCCCGCCTGCGACCTTGCGGACGAGCCCGGCCCTCACCAGCAACTTGTGGGAATCGATTTCTGCATCGCCAGGATTCTCCCTGAGCGTCTGAATCAAAGTCTTAGTCCATTTCATGATGGACGTATTATACCAAATTCCGCCGCACCCCGCGTCACGGGCAGGGATTGGTCAATGGTCGTGGCGGCCTTCGCCGTGCCATGGAATGAAGTCAGGCACGCGGTCGAGTCCGGCGGCTATGCGCTGGCGAACCGCCTCGTACACGAGAATCGTCGCCGCAGCGGAAACATTGAGCGAATCGGCCAGCCCCAGCATCGGAATCCTGACACGCAGCTCCGCGCCGTCCATCCACTTCGCGGTGAGGCCATACTGCTCGGCGCCGAGAGCAATCGCGACGTTGCCCGTGAGATCCACTTCGAAATGCAGCTTCTCGGCGTGAGGCGTTGCGGCGAGTATCTTGAATCCGCGCGCCTTCAGCCACGCGATGGCCTCTTCGCTCGTCGCCTCCACAACCGGAACGGAAAACATGGTTCCCGTCGAAGCGCGCACGACATTCGGGTTGTGTATGTCGGTCGTACGGTCGCACACTATGACAGCCGCGACTTTCGCGGCATCGGCCGACCTGAGTATCGTGCCGAGATTGCCCGGCTTCTCGATCGCCTCGGTGACTATCACGAGCGCATTCCCGGGCAGCTTCAGGTCGGCAAGGCCGATCGACACGTGCGGCCCGACCATCAGAAGACCGTCGGGACGCTCCTTGTAGGCTATCTTCGAGAAGCACGTCTTCGTGCACGTGTATATCTCGGCCCCGAGCTTCGCGCACTCTTCGACGAGCGCAGGTTCGTTCTCGTTCTTGAGATAGAAATCGGGACAATGAAACATCGCGCGCGGACGATAGCCGTTGTCCAGCGCGCGACGGCACTCCCTGAACCCCTCGACGATCATCTCGCCGAACTCTTCGCGCGCCGCGCAGCTGCGAAGCTTCACGACGTGCTTGAGCTTGGGGTTGCTGGGGGAGCTTATTTCCATTACTTGAAGTAACGGTTCAGAAGGCCCTCGAAACCTGCGCCGTGGCGGGCTTCGTCCTTGGCCATCTCGTGCACCGTGTCGTGAATGGCGTCGTAGCCGAGCTCCTTCGCGCGCTTGGCGATGGCGAGCTTGGCGGCGCAGGCGCCCTGTTCGGCGTCGGCGCGCATGGCGACATTCTTCTTCGTGGAGTCGGTCAGAACCTCGCCGAGAAGCTCGGCGAACTTCGCCGCGTGCTCGGCCTCCTCGAACGCATAGCGCTTGAACGCCTCCGCGATTTCGGGATAGCCCTCGCGCTCGGCCTGGCGCGACATGGCGAGATACATGCCGACCTCGGCGCACTCGCCGTTGAAGTGATCCTTGAGACCCTGCGTCACCTCCGCGTCGTCGACCTTTCCTCCGCCGACCGTGTGCTCGCACGCCCAGACCTTCTTCCCGGTCTGAACGGCCTCTTCCTTGAACTTGCTTCCCGGAACGCCGCACTGGGGGCATTTCTCGGGAGCTGCGTCACCTTCGTAGACATACCCGCAAACCGGGCACACCCATCTTTTCATTGTTTTGTTCCTTTCTTTGGTTGCGACAAAAAAGCGTCACTTGACAGGCACAAGCTTCTCCTGTCCGTTCATGTAGGGCCTCAGCACTTCAGGTATCGTCACCGACCCGTCGGCGTTCTGGTGCTGTTCGAGCAGGGCGACCATGAGGCGCGGCAGAGCCACGCCGGAGCCGTTCAAAGTATGGACGAGGCGCGTCTTGCCGTCCGCATCCTTGAAACGGCAGTTGAGGCGGCGCGCCTGGTAGTCGGTGAAGCAGCTGCACGAGCTAACCTCGAGCCACTGCTGCTCGCCGGGCGCCCAGAGCTCCAGGTCGTAGCACTTCGCGGCAGAGAAGCCCATGTCGCCGGAGCAGAGCTGAAGCACGCGGAAGTGGAGACCAAGCCCCGTAAGAATCGCCTCGGCCTCCTTCACGAGAATCTCAAGCTGCTGGAAGGACGTGTCGGGATGGACGAAATTCACCATCTCCACCTTGTCGAACTGGTGCACACGCAGCATTCCGCGCGTCATCTTGCCGGCGGACCCCGCCTCGCGGCGGAAGCACGGCGTGTAGGCCGTCAGCTTGACCGGCAGATCCTTCGCCTGCAGAATGTCGTCGCGGTAGTAGTTGGTCACGGGAACCTCCGCCGTGGGGATGAGCCAGAAATCGTCTATCTGGCAGTGGTAGAGGTCTTCGGCGAACTTGGGCAGCTGGCCCGTGCCGGTCATCGAATCGCTGTTGACCACAAACGGCGGCAGCATCTCGGTGTAGCCCTGCGTCTGGCAGTGCACGTCGAGCATGTACTGTATGAGTGCGCGCTGCAGTTTCGCGCCCTGGCCGAGGATTATCGGGAAGCCCGTTCCAGTAAGCTTTACGCCGCGCGGGAAGTCGAAGATGCCGAGCTTCTCGCCGACGGTCATGTGGTCGAGGATCTTGAAGTCGGGGTCTTTCCACTCGCCGACCTTGCGCACCACGACATTCGCAGAGCTGTCCATTCCGGTCGGAATCTCCGGCGCGGGAATGTTCGGTATCATGAGCAGGGTCTCGCGCAGATCGTGTTCGACCGTCGCAAGCTCGCGGTCGATCTCGGCTATGCGGTCGCCGACCTTGCGCATCTCCTCCTTTGCGGACGCGATATCGCCGCCTTCCTTGGCGATCTTTCCGATTTCCTTGGAAGCCGCGTTGCGCTTCGCCTTCAGCGTCTCGGTCTCGCCGACGAGCGCGCGACGCTTCGCGTCGAGGTCGCGGGCCTTCTCGAGCGTGGCTTTTTCCACTCCGCGGCGGGCAAGCGCCGCCGCGGTTTCGTCGAACTCATCCCTCAGTTTCTTTATGTCTATCATTGTATAACCTTCTTTCCTTGCAAATGGTCTGTGCCAAGGCTTGCCGGCGCGTCTGCACCGCTCAGCGGGAGCCGCCGTTGGACTTCGCAAGCTTCTTCAGCTTCGACGCGTACTTGAGCCGCTCCACCGCAGACATGCGGTCGATGTACAGAACTCCGTCAAGATGGTCTATCTCGTGCTGCAGCGCCCTCGCCAGATAACCGCGGCCTGTTATGATCTGCGGATTGTTCTCCGCGTCCAGATAGCGAACCGTAACCTGCGCGGCGCGCGTGAGCGAACCACCGACGCCGGGGAAGCTCAGACAGCCCTCCTTGTCGCACACGGAACCCTCGTACGCAAGTATTTCGGGATTCCACAGCCTGAGCGGCATCGCAATGGGCGCGTTGAAAAGCTCGTCTTCCTGCTCGTCGCATCCCTCGGGAATGTCGATCACGCACATCCGCTCGGTATGCCCGACCTGCTGGGCCGCAAGACCGACGCCCTTGGACTTGTGCATGGTCTCTATCATGTCGTCGGCGAGCTTGCGCAGATCGTCGGTCACGACGGCAACCGGCGAGGACTTCTCACGCAGCACCTTCTCGCCGTACTTGAAGACTTTGAGAATCATGTTTCAGACTCCTGTGGAGCCGAATCCGCCGGCTCCGCGTTCGGTGTCGTCCACCTCGGCGGCCTCGACAATCCCGGCTCTGACCACCGGCGCCACGACTATCTGCGCGACCTTGTCGCCCTTGGCGACGCGAAACGGCTCGCTGCCGAAATTGGCGAGTATGACACCAACCTCGCCGCGGTAGCCGGCGTCGATAGTTCCGGGCGTGTTCAAAACCGTCACGCCATGCTTCAGGGCGAGGCCGCTTCTCGGCCTCACCTGGGCTTCCCAGCCGGGGGGCAGCATCATTACGAGACCGGTATGCACAAGCGCCCGGGCGCCGGGGAGTATTTCCAGCTCCTCGACGCTCCTGACGTCCATCCCCGCGTCACCCTCGTGCGCATAGGCAGGGAGCGTCGCTTCGGGATGAATGCGCTTGAACTTAAGGGTCATCGTCGGATCACTCTTCCGTTTCTTCGCTCTCTTCGACGGACGCCCCTTCGCCGGGCTCGAAGCCGAGCCGCGCAAGGTTCCACTTGCGCCATGCTTCGGGAAGCTGGCCCGCCTGCATGCGCGCGACCTCGTCGCGAACCTGCGCCGAAAGAAGCGTGGCCTTGGCCGCGTCGCCGTTCTGGCGGTCTTCGCATACAACGAGAAGACCCGCGCGCTGGCCGGTCTTGGCGAACTCCGAAACCTCGCCCTTGGCGAGCTTGCGCGCGGCGGACGCGATCACGCGCTGATCGGGGAAGTCGCCGGCCTGAAGGTCGCACGCGACGAACGTAATGTTCGAAGAGACGTTCTCCGTCGCGAGAACGGCTTCCGCGCCCTTCGCGGCGATTGCCTCGACGGACGCCTTGAACGCATCGGCCTGCGCGTCGCGAAGCGCGCGCGGACGGATGATATCCTTCGACTCTTCAAATGTGGGCGTGTGGGCCGGGCTGGTCTCCGCCTTCTCGACGAGCCACACCGCCTTGTCGGAACTCACCACGCCGTAGCGAAGGTCTTCGCTGGAGGAATCCAGCTCGGCGACGGCTTCGGCGAAACCGGCGGCGCCGGGGCAGATGGACGACGTGCGCTTCATGAACCCGTCCACAAAACCGCCTTCGAGCGAGAACCAGTCGCTCGTGACGACCGCAAGACCGTCCTCCTTCGCGATCGCGTCGAGACGCGACCCGTCGGCGGCAGCCTCGGCGTAGACCCTGTGGTTGAGGTTGGTCTCGTAGAACTGCACGGCCGCGATGCGGCGCAGTTCCTTCTCGATCTCGCCCTTCACGTCGTCGAACGCCTTCACCGTCTCGACACCGTTGGTGTCGGTGGAAGTGTACTTGTCGATGGTGGCGTCGTAATGGTCGCGCATGTCGTCTTCGGTCACGGTCATCTTCGCAAGCACGTCCTCCTTGGTGGCGTCGAACCTGACGAGGCGCACCTTGATGCGCTCGGGCAGGGCGAGGGAAGCCTTGTTCTCCTCGTACCACTTCTTGAGGCCCTCGTCGTCAAGCTTGACCGCGTCGGCCTCGGCCTGCGTCTGGCGGAAGCGCGCGACGCGAACGGTGAAGCTGTCGGTCATGTCGGCCACGGCGCGGTCGATCTCCATGGGCGATACCCAGGCGGCGGCCTCGAGCATCTGGTCCTCGATGCGCGACACGGTGAGGCGGCGCTTCAGGAACTCCTCGAAGCGTTCGGGCGAGAGGGAGTTCTCGCGGAGAAGACGCTGGTACAGCCCGAAGCTGAACTGGCCGTTCGCCGAGAACGAGCGGTCGCGGCGGATCGTCTCGCGCACCTCGGCGTCGGTCGCGGCGATTCCGTTGCGATCGGCGACCAGAAGCGCGGCAAGAGTCTCCCATGCGGCGCGGTTCACTTCCGACGTCTTGCGGCGCCAGTCGCGATTGCGGCCAAGCCCGCGGACATCGTCGGCCACGGACTCGAAGTCCGTCGCCTTTACCGGTTCGCCAGCGAGCTGCCCGGCGGTTCCGGCCGAGCGTTCTTCGCGTTCGCGCGTCGTGAAAAGATCGTCAAAGCAGAACGCAGCGGATATCACCACCGCGAATGCACCCCAGACCCACTTGTTGCGGATCAGCTTGTTGAATTGCAGAATAACCATTGTATTGCCTTTTAGGCCTCTATGTTGTTTCTTTCGTGTTCAGTTTGATTTCAGAAAATATCGTCGCCGCCTGCGTCGCCGGACGGTTCGTCGCCGGACGAACCGGAAGTCTCTTCCTCCTCTTCGTCCTCCTCGTCGCCCTCTTCTTCGGACACCACGTCGGCTGCCTCGGCAGCCTTCTTGGCGCGCTCCGCCTCCTGTTCGGCCAGGGCGCCCACGCCCTGCTCCCCGGTGTTTATCTCGGGGCGTCCCTCCGCGAACGCACAGCGGTTTCTGAGGTCGCCGCTTGCGTCGAACGTCATCACCGTCACGGACATGCGATCGCCGACCGAGGGCATGGCGCGGTGTATGCGCACCACCGTCTTCGGCGACAGGTGCCAGTCGAGCGAGCGCGGCTCGATTCTCTCGGCCTTGGTCTCGAGATCGACGACCGAAACCACGCCCTGGTCGAGCCGCACGACGAAGTCGCCGCTGTTGCCGTAAAGCCCGGTGAAGAGCAAATCCTGCGAAGAGCGGATTCTCAGCTCGTTCGCGACAGACATCTTCGGTATGTCGAAGTGGCGCCCCTTGATCGACATCACGCCCGTAACGCACCTGACGACGGCATCGTCGCCGTCGCCCGTCTTGGAGTAGGAGTAGCGCGACTCGCCGGCGAGGTCGCAGACCGTGAAGCCGGGCGCGGTTACGCTGAAAAGGCCGGCCTCGAGATTGCGCGGCAGCTTTACCGTGAGCTTTCCGCCCATGAGCGCGATCGCGCGCTTCTTCTCGCCGAGCGCTGCGGGCATTGCGCCGAACGACGCTCCGCCGTAGACCACGACTTCGCTTTCATAGCCGAACTGCACGACCATGCTCGATTCGGGGCCGACCGCGCGAAACGCGCAGCCAAGCGGATAGAAGCGCCCTTCCTCGACCTCGGACCACTCGGCCCCGCCGGGAAGCCGGTATTCGCACCGGCCCTCCACGATGCGGCAGAGCGGCATGATATGAAACGTCTTGCCGTCCGGCGCCTTTGCGGCGGGTTTTGCCGCACCAGCGTCCGTCAACGCTCCCTCGCCGCCGGTTTCCTCGGCCTCCGGAGAGACGGTTTCGGCGGTTTCGTCTTCATCGTCGCCAAGTTCACCTTCCTGCGCCCAGGCGGATGCAGCGGCAAACGCGGCGCATGCGCAAGCCAGCGTTTTGACGATTTTGTTCATATCATCGGCTCCTTTGGGGAAATTAGACGAGATGCGCGCCTTCGGACGGCTTGATGAGGCTCACGACAGGCTCGTCGCCGTGCTTGGCCTTGTATTCCTTGGTGATCTGCGCGGCGATCTTGTCGGCCGCCGCGGGATCGACGAGAAGGCAGCAGCTGCCGCCGAATCCGCCGCCAGAAAGACGCGCGCCGTAGACTTCGGGTATCGCCTTCGCGGCATCGACAATCGTATCGAGCTCCTCGCAGGAGTTCTCGAACCAGTTGCGGCTCGACTCGTGGGAATCGTACATCAACGCGCCAAACGCCTTGAGATCGCCCTTTTCGAGAAGCGCCGCGCCCTGGAGAACGCGCTCGTCCTCGCCGATCGGATGCACCGCGCGGCGCGCGGTCGTCTCGCTGAGTCCGCCGCGGTAGAGCACCCATTCGGCCATGGTCACGTCCCTGAGATGCGTCACGGGCTTGCGCAGCACGCCTGCGAAATACTTCGCCGCGTCTTCGCACGCCTGGCGGCGGCTCGCGTACGCGCCGTCGACGAGAGCGTGCTTGGCGTTGGACTTCACCATCATGAACGCGACCGTCGGGCCGAGATCGACCGTCTCGAAAGTGTTGTAACGGAAGTCGCTCTTCACGAGCGCGCCCTCCTTGCCGTACATCGACGAAGCCTGGTCGAGCAGTCCGCAGGGGCAGCCCGCGAAGGTGTGCTCGGCCTTCTGGCCGATCTTGGCGAGGGTCGTCTTGTCCTTCTCGATTCCGTAGATTTTGGAAAGCGCAAGCGCGGCGCACATCTCAAGCGCGGCGGACGAGCTGAGGCCCGCGCCGAGCGGGATGTTGCCGAGGAACATGCCCTTCCACCCGTGCTTGGCTTCGGCGGGCTTGCCGTCGAAGAGCCAGTTGAAAGTACCGGTGACGTAGTTCTGCCAGGTCATCTCCTTCGCCGGCGCGACGGTGGAAAGCGTGAACTTCGCAGTCTCCATGAAATCGCCCGCCGTGAGTTCGCACTTGTCGTCGGCCGTGGGGGACGCGGCGAAGAACGTGCCTTTGTCGATTGCAGCCGAAAAGACATAGCCCTCGTTGTAGTCCGTATGGTTGCCGAGCACCTCTATGCGACCTGGCGCATAGGCGACGACCTGCGGCTTCTCGCCGTACATCTTTTCGAACTTTGCAACGAGCTCATCGTAGACATTCTGGTTCAACATGTCGAATAACCTTTCTTCTAAGTAGTTTATTGGTGAAAATTATACCTAATTTGCCCGATTGCGTCAACTGCGAACGCATCGTTCGCGGAGGTCCGCGACCGCAGCCGCCATATCCGGCTTGCCGAACAGATAACTGCCCGCGACCAGCTGGTTGGCGCCGGCGCGCACAGCCTCCACCGCCGTCGCCGCGTTCACTCCGCCATCCACCATCAGATCCAGCGCCGGTCTTTTCGCACGCAGCCATTCGAGCTTCGGAAGACACCCGGCGATGAACTTCTGCCCGCCGTAGCCTGGATGGACGGTCATCACCAGCACTTCATCGACCTCGTCGAGATATGGCGCGATGCGCTCCACCGGCGTTTCCGGATTCAGCGCAACCGCCGCCCTGAGTCCGCGCGCGCGGATGCGGCCCAGCCCGGCGTGTATGTCGCAATCGGCCTCGACGTGTATCTGAATCGTCTGCGCACCTGCGTCGGCGAAAACGTCTATGTACAGGTCTGGCCGCGAAAGCATCAGGTGCACATTCCTGAAGAACGCCGGCGCCACGCGGCGCGACAGCGCCACGAAGTCGGGCCCGAACGACAGGTTTGGCACGAAGTGCGAATCCATTATGTCCAGATGCAGCGCGTCCGCGCCGGACGCCTCGGCGCGAAGTATCTCGTCCGAAAGCCGTCCGTAGTCGGCCGCAAGCAGCGATGGCAGTATCTCAAGCTTCATTGGCGCCGTTCATTATACCAAAATTCCCGCCGCATAGCCGTATGGCGCGGTTCTCGTCGCCCTCCATGTGGCGGAACTCCAGGTGCAGCGCGTCCTGCGGAATCAGCGAACCCGCGCGCTCGGGCCACTCGACGACCACGACCGCGCCTTCGGCCAGGTAGTCCTCCCAGCCGATCGCGATTACGTCGTCCTCGCCGTGCAGCCTGTAGAGATCCA
Source organism: uncultured bacterium (assembly GCA_902776615.1). Classification (GTDB taxonomy): domain Bacteria; phylum Verrucomicrobiota; class Kiritimatiellia; order RFP12; family UBA1067; genus UBA1067. Next base: position 20,230 of record CACYQU010000014.1, on the reverse strand, counting down.
TGTGCACGAGCAGCGCCGGCGCGCCGGGCGCCGCACGCTCCGCGCGATGCTCCTGCACGATGCAGAACGTGGGGCTCGTGACCCGCCCCGAAACGCCGAGCGCCTTCGCAAGCCCCTGCGTGAAGGTCGTCTTGCCTGCTCCGAGGTCGCCTTCGAGGCACACCACGTCGCCCGGCTTCAGCGTCGCCGCGACTTCGCGCGCGAGCGCCCACGTCTCTTCGACGCTGTGCACTTCGCGCGTCATTCGAGCAGACCCTCCGAGGCGAGTTCGCGTATCGCGTCCGAAACATAGCCGGGATGGAACGCGGCGGAATGCGGCATGCGAACCACGTTCGGCACGTCCGCCGCCGCAAGCGGCGAATCCGCCGGCAGAGGCTCCTTTTTCCACACGTCGAGAAGCGCGGCCGCGATGCGTCCCTTCTTCAGCGCATCCGCAAGCGCCTGTTCGTCTATCGCGTTTCCCCGGCCGACGTTCACCACCACACACCGCCTGGGCAGCGCGGCGATGAGCCGCGCGTCGACGATATCGGTGGTTCCCGTGTCGGACGGCAATGCGCACACGAGCCAGTCGGCCCGCTTCGCCTCGGCGCGAAGGCTCGACGCGTTCCTGCGCGTGATTCCCGCGACTTCCACGCCCAGCGCCGAAAGCCTGTCGCCCACCGCGCGGCCGATTCTGCCGTAACCGAGAATCACGGCGCGAGTCCCGGCCAGACGGTAGCACATCCCGGAAAGCGCAATCTTCGGCCAGGGCCCCAGCCGCTCCGCAGCCACAACGCCGCGGCACCACGCCAGCATCATCGCAAGCACGCTCTCGGCCATAACGCCGCCGTGGAAGCCGCCGAAGTGGATCGTCACGCCGGGCGGACCTTCCTTCGGCACAAGCTCGCGTCCCGCCGCCGGCGTGGCGAGAAGCCTCAGCCTGGGCGCCAGCGCGAACCACTCGCTGCGGAAGTGCCACGTGAGAACGTGCGTCGCCGAAGGCAGCGCCTTCAGAAAGCCCTTTTCGCTTCTCGCGCGGACGATTCTGGCGCCGGACGGCGCGAGCGAACGCAAAGCGGAAAGCGCCTCCGCACTTGTGCGGAAGCACTTTTCGGGCCACTCAAGCCATATCAGATATGTGTTCACTCGTCGAGTTTGCCTTTGTACGCCACGCGCCGCACCTTTCCGACGGACGTGCGTTCAAGCGGCTCGCGATACACTTCGACCTTGCGCACGCGCTTGTAGTCGGCGAGCTCCGCGCTTCTCTCCTGGACGCGCTTTGCGATGGTTTTCTCCACCTCTTCCCACTCGGGCGCCTTTCCGCCGTTCGTTTCGGCGAACCAGTCCAGATTGGGGTACGCAATCGCGCCGACGCGTTCGCCGGGAACTCCGCCCTGGGTGTAGCCGACTACGATTATGTCCTGCACGGCGGGATCCTTCGCGATGACGTTCTCCACCTCTTCCGGATAGATGTTCTTGCCTTCGCGGTTTACGATGAGCGCCTTCTTGCGGCCACGTATGGTTATGTATCCCTCTTCGTCCATCGAGGCGAGGTCGCCCGTCGCGAACCAGTCGCCGTCGAACGACTCCTTCGTGGCCTTCTCGTTGTGGAAATAGCCCTTCATCACGTTCGGGCCCTTTACCTGCAGTTCGCCGACGCCCGCCTCGTTCTTGTCGGCCAGGCGAACCTCCACGCCTTTGCAAGGCCGCCCGATCGTTCCTATGCGGTTCGACCTGTAGTCTGTGACGGAGACGATCGGCGAGCATTCGGTAAGGCCGTATCCTTCGATGAACTTCACGTGTATGCGGCGGAAGCCCTCCAGCACGTGCTTCGGACACGGCGCGCCGCCGGTTATCAGGAAGCGCAGGTTCCCGCCGAGCTTGCGCCGCACCATGTGCCACACCGGACCCCTCAGCCCGAGTTTGATCAGCAGCCGCGCCGCGATGGACTTCTGTATTCCCTCGTCAAGCTTGTCGTGCAGCTTCTCCGCGAGAAGCGGAACCGCCATGATCGCCGTCGGCTTCAGTATGGAAATGTCGCGCCCCACTGTGCGCAGCGACTCGACGAACTTCAGCTCCGCGCCTATGCACATGGCCACCATGAAGTTCGTGGAGAAGCTGAAAGCGTGGAACAGCGGCAGCACCACGAGCAGCGAGTCGTTCTCGCTTATCGGCACGCCGAAGGTTTCGATGGCGCCTTCTATGTCGCTTATGAAATTGCTGTGGGTCAGCATCGCGCCCTTGGGCTTGCCGGTCGTGCCCGACGTGTAGATGATCGACGCGATGTCGTCGGGCTTGGGCAGATGAGAGTCGTACCACGCCCCTCCGCCGGAAACGCGCAGCTTGTCGTAGCCGACCACCGCCACGTTCTCGCCTATCTTCTGCCCCTCGAATATGATACCGTCCACGACGACTATTCCGCGCAGTTTCGGAAGCTTCGGCGCGAGGTTCATCATCATCCTGAGATGGGCCTTGTCGGTCGTCACCACCGTAACCTCGGCATCCTTCAGTATGTACTCGACTTCGCTTTCGTGCAGCTTGGGGTCGAGCGGCACCACAGCCACGCCCGCACCCGCCTGCGCGAGATAGCTCTCGATCCACTCCGGCGAGTTTCCGAGGATTATGGCCGTGTTGTCCCGCCCGCCTTCGATTCCGAAGCGAGTGCCGTATCCTTCGGCGAGATCGCGCACGCGCGCCCTGAGTTCGGTCCAGGTGCGCGTCTGCCAGACCTTGTCCTGACACCACGTCATCACCGTCCGAGAACCAAAGCGCTCGGCGTTTCTGTCCAACAGCATGCGAATTGTCATTGCATCCACCTCCTGGGAAAACTTGATGTATTATACCATACTTTTGCGCGAATGGCGTGATTCACCGGCTAAGAATGTCGTCGCGCACGCTCTTCGGCGCGAGTTCGAACATGTCCGGCTCCATCGAATACGACGCGCGGCCCTTGGTGAGCGAACGTATCGCCGTCGCGTAGCCGAACATCTGCGCCATGGGCACTCGCGCGTGTATGATCTGCAGGTCGCCGCGCATGTCCATGTCGAGCACGTTGCCGCGCCGCGCGTTCAGATCGCCCAGAATCTCGCCGACGCTCTCCGGCGGCGTCGTGATCTCTAGCTTCATGATCGGCTCGAGGAATTCGGGCGCGGCGGCCTCCGCCGCCTCCCTGAAGCCCATCATCGCGGCGGACCTGAACGCGACTTCGTCCGATACTTCGGGATCGACAATCGTCGCGGAAAGGCACTCCACGGAAATGTCCGTCATAGGATAGCGCGCGAGCACGCCCGTGGACACGCCGTCCTCCAGGCCCTGCTCTACGCACTCTTGCAGATGCTTGTCGGCGACGGTGTTCCTGAAGTCGCGCGAGAGCGAAATGACGCGCCCCTTTCCGCGTTCGAGGGGCTTCACCTCTATCTTCAGCTCCACGGCGTGGCGCTTGCCGCCGATTTCGCGGTCGAACGAGAAGTTCGTGAGCGCCGGCTTCGTGATCGTCTCGACATAGCTCACCATCGGCTTGCCGGTGTTTGCCGCGCACTTGAACTCGCGCTTGAGGCGGTCGACGAGAATTTCGAGATGCAGCTCGCCCATGCCGGAAAGAATCGTCTGGCCGGTCTCTTCGTCTTCGCGGAACTGGCACGTCGGGTCTTCGGCGGCGAGAGCCTTCATGGACTCCACCAGCTTGTCTTTGTCGGCGCTGGACTTGGGCTCGATCGCCATGAACATCACGGGCTGCGGCGCGGTTATGCGCTCGAGGTAGCACGGCTTCATCTCGCTGCAGAGAGTGTCGCCTGTCGTGCATTCCTTGAGGCCCACGACCGCCCCTATGTCGCCGGCCGAAAGCTCGTCCACCTCTATCTGGTCGTCGGCGAAGAGGCGCACTATCTTCATGATGCGCTCGCGCTTCTTCGTTCTCGGGTTGTAGGCGTTCGCGCCCTTCTTGAGGACGCCGCCGTACACGCGAACGAAAAAGAGCCGCCCCACGTAGGGATCGGTCGCGATCTTGAACACGAGCGACGTGAGCAGCTCCGACGCCTCCTGGCGGCGCGACACCTTCTCGCCGCTCTTGAGATCCGTCGCCACCACGGGCGGACGGTCCTCGGGCGACGGAAGATAGTCGACGATCGCGTCCAGAAGCGGCTGCACGCCCTTGTCGCGCAGCGAGGTTCCGCAAAGAACCGGCACGAACCTGCCCGCGACGACAAGCCTGCGTATCGCGGGGACGAGCTCCTCGGCCGAGAGGTCGCCCTTTTCGAGGAACGCCTCCATCACGCCTTCATCGAGGTCGGCCACCTTCTCGACCAGCTCGGCGCGGGCCAGCTCGGCGTCGTCCTTCAGCTCGGCGGGAATCTCGCCGACGGTGAACTGCTTGCCTTCGCTCGCCTCGTCGTAGACGATACCCTTCATCCTTATGAGGTCCACGACGCCCTTGAAACCCTCTTCGCGCCCGATGGGCAGCTCGACGGGGCACGCGTTCGCGCGCAGCTTGCCGCGAAGCTCCTCGACCACGCGGGCGAAGTTCGCGCCCATGCGGTCCATCTTGTTCACGAACGCGATGCGCGGCACGTTATACCGGTCGGCCTGACGCCACACCGTCTCGCTCTGGGGCTGCACGCCGCCAACCGCGCAGAACACGCATACCGCGCCGTCCAGGACGCGAAGCGAACGCTCGACCTCCATCGTGAAGTCGACATGTCCGGGAGTGTCGATTATGTTGATGGCGTGGTTCTTCCACTCGCAGGATATGGCGGCGGACTGTATGGTTATGCCGCGCTCGCGCTCTTGCACCATGAAGTCGGTCGTGGTGTTTCCGTCATGCACGTCGCCGTGCTTGTGGATCTTGCCGGTGTAAAAGAGTATGCGTTCGGTGGTGGTCGTCTTGCCCGCGTCAATGTGGGCGACGATTCCGATGTTTCGTACTTTCGATAACTCTGCGCTCATAAGGGGCTATATTATACCATACTCTGCGCTCAGTCGCGCACCGCCGGATTGAGGTAGATCGGCAGCGGCTCGCTGCGCAAGATGGAAGGATTCGCCTCGGCAAAAGCCTTCAGCCCCTCCGCAGTCGGGGACTGTCCCCCGATGTACTGGTCGCCGAAAGCCTTGGCCAGCATCGCCCCGATTCGCGCCTCATCGGGCGTAACCACCTTCCATCCACTGGGGACAGTCCCCGTTATTTCGGCAGCTTCTACTTGAAAAATGTCGCGAACTAGATTAAAACCGTCAAATAGCGCAATCCATAACTTCCCGCGCCGCGCGTCGCCGATAACCGCCCTGCGCTCGCCTTCCTTCGCCAACGCGCAGGCGGACGGCAGACCGAGAACCTCGCACCCGCTGCCTATCGCATACCCCTGCGCAAAGGCAAGCGCCGAGCGAATGCCGGCGAACGAACCGGGGCCTGTCCCCACTACTATTCGGTCGGGCTTGAGGGATAGATCGAGCTTTTCGACCCATTCGCCAGATCGGCATTCCCCTGTAGACCTCTCTATGTAAAGCGTATTCATTTGTTCGCGTTTACCCTGTAGAACTGCTCGTTTCCATAAGAAAGGACGCTTGGCAGGTAGTTGCCGACGGTTGGCCGAACGAGCGAATTGGACTTGTTGAAATGGGTGAAAATCCAGGGACAGTCCCCACGGACGATTTCCTGGCACTTGCGCCAGTGGCCGTTTCGCTCTTCTGGCGTCTCGGCCGCAAGAGCGGCATCGTACTCGGCGTCGAAAGCCGGGTTTTCATAGTCGGAGTGGTTCGGGCCGGGGCTCTTGTTCTTGGAATGGAACAGCTGCAGAAAGTTCTGCGCGTCGGGGTAGTCGCCCACCCACCCCATGCGGAACAACTGCACGCGCCCCTCGTTTACCGATTTGAGAAACGCGTCCCACGTCTGGAACGCCAGCTCAAGCTTAACTCCGATGCGCTCGAAAAACGCCGCTATCAGCTCGCCAGCCTCGCGACTATCTTGCGAGGCGCGGCCGATCGTAAGCGTAAGCACCAGCCTGCGCCCGGTCGCCGGGTCGATGCCGCCCGGATACCCCGCCTCCGCGATGAGCCGCCGCGCCTTCTCCAAATCGAATGCGTACTCGAACGGCGTTTCAAGGCAACCTTCGATTCCCGGGGGGACAGGCCCCCCTGCGGCTGTGATTCGTCCTGCGTAAAACCTCTCCCAGGCCGGATAGTCGAACGCCGCGTTGAGAGCCTGGCGCAGCTTCCTGTTTCGCCCCACTACCTTGTCGCGCATGTTGAAGCCGATATACATCGTATCCATCGTCGGGATGGAGTGCATCACGATTCCCTGGTCGATGAGCGACTTGTCGAGACTGCCGTCCAGCCCCACGACCGCGTCCCAATTGTCGCGCGATATCTCGCCGAGAAAGTCCAACTCGCCCTTGAGGAACATCAGCCACTGCGTCGAAGCGTCGTCCACCACTAGGAATCGCACGGTATCGAACCCGCCGGGCTGCGGAACGCGCCTCTGAAACGTCATCTCGTGGTTTTTCCACCACTTCGCAAGCCGGTAGGGGCCTGTCCCCTCTCCATCCGGCTTCATCACTGCCGCGCCGGGCATGGCCATAAGCCACGGAAAGTAGTGGCGCCGCGCCTCAAGGCGCATCTCGACCGTCCTGTCGTCTACCGCCCTTATCGACTCCACGCCCTTCATCATCCAGCCGTTCGGCGAAACCACGTCGGGGCTTGCAAGGCGCGAAAGCGAGCGCACCACGTCATGCGCGGTCAGGGCGTCGTCCCTCATGCGGAAGCGGTAGATAAGACCGTCCGCCGAGACTTCCGGCAGTTCGCACGCCCCCGGCGCAAGCGCATAAGGCCGCGCCTCGTAGTCGACCGAAAGGACGCTTTTGTATACGAGCATCGTGGCGCGCGCGTCGTATATGGATTGGCTCATCGCGGGATCCATCGTAGTCACGCGCTCGAGCGAGCGCGTGAATGTGGCGCTCGCCGCGCCATACGCGCATGCAACCGCCGCCAGAGCAACTGTGAAAGTTCGCGACAAGCCGCCGACCCCTCTACTTGAAGATCACGAAGGCCGGCAGGCCGATTACTCCCTCGAAGCCCTTCAGGGCCTTGAGCTCGCGCATGTCCTCGGCCTGCAGGCGTATGACGGTAAAGTCCTTCAGAGCGTCCTTCACGCGCGCATCCCGGAAAGTGCCGCGCTCCATCGCCGCGCAGTTCTTGCACCAGCTCGCCCAGCAATCCACGAAAACCGGCCTCTGCGCCGAGGCGAGCGCCGCGGCGAACGTGGCCGGCGTCGCCTCTATCGCGCCGCCAACCTGCGCGGCGGCGGGCGCCTCGGCGCCGTTCGCCCTGAACGCCACATACGCAAGATGCGCATACCACGCCGCGAAACACAGCACCACCACGCCGAATACGCGGTTCACCTTCTTCATCCAAGGGCCGGGTTTCGGCAGAACCTGCAGCCCCGCCCCCACAAACGGCCAAGGAAGCGCCATGCCAAGTCCGAGCACGAAAGGCAGCCCCAGCGCCGCCCAGTTGCCCTTTGCGAAGAGGTCGGCCGTAAGAAGCAAAACCGATATGAGTATCGGCGCAACGCACGCGCCCGCGAGAACCGCGCTCAACGCGCCCATCGAAAACGCGAAAAAGAGCGGCGCCTTCGCCCGGCGCTCGGCTACGCCATCGACCTTGCGGAACTTCGAGAGGTCGATGAAGAACACGTCGAAAAGCGCAAGCGCCAGCACTGCGAACACGACCGCAACCGCCGTGTTGAACCACGCGCTGCCCTGTATCTCGCCGAAGGCCATTCCGCCTACCGCCGCCATCACGCCCATCGCGCCGTATGCGGCGGCGATTCCAGCCCCGTACCAGACGCCTCGCGCGGCGGACTTGCCGATTACCATCAGGTTTATCGGCACCATCGGCAAAACGCACGGCGTAAGGTTCATCGCAAGCCCGCCGAGAAGCGCGATCAGAAGGACAAGCCAGATTCCCTTGCCTGCGAGCGCGCCGGCGGCTTTCTCCTCTCCGTTCACGAATGCGACAAGCTCGTCCGGGGCCATGTAGCCCTGCGCAAGCCGCACACCGGCGCCATCGGACAGCGGCTCGGCCGCCGGCTGCACCTCGCCTTCGCCGGGCAGTTCGTCGATGGGCATGCACATGCCGTCGTCGGTGCATTTGTACCGCACGCCGTTGATCACCTTGATCTCGTCGCCGTTCACCGCACATGCCGCGGCAAGTGCAATGATCATCAATGCCTTTTTCATCATATGAGCCTCTCCCCCCGTCGCGAAACGCTACGGCTTTCTTTCCTGCGCGTCTTTCAATGTCTGCTGAATCTCGGGCGAATTCGGAAGCATCTTCAACGCGTGCTCCGCGAGTTCCACCGCTTCATCATAACGTTTCGCCTTGCGGCATATTATGGAAAGGTTGTTGAGCACCGCCGGTTCGTCGGGACGGCGCTTGAGGCAGCGTTTCAGATAGAACTCGGCGTCGTTCATGTCGCCTTCCTTGAGATAGCTCATGCCCATGCCGAAATTCGCCTCGGGGTCGTCCTCGTCGCTGCGCAAAACAGCCGCCGCGTAACGCCGCGCCTCGACGAAGTCCGCGCGCCTCAGCGCGAGCTGCAGCCCCTCGCGCGGCGTCATCTGCATGAAGGTGCGCTGACGCTCGTATTCGATTATGCTCAGCATGCGCTTGAGCGCGGTGTTGGTTTTGTCGAGGCTGTCGGCCAGCGATTCGTCGTTGCGCATGCGCGCAAAGCGCGAAATGCGCCACGAGACGGACGACAGCGCATCGACGAGCGACGGCGACGCGCTCGCGTAGGCGGAGGCGTCCAGGGCGAGTATGCGCTTGGCGATCTCATTCGCGACCGCAACCCCGCGAGCCGCCTCTTCGTCGCCGAGCCCAGTCGTCCGCGCCACGAAGCCCGAAGCCTTCGGCGGCGTTTTGCCCTCGCGCTTCCAGAACTCGAAGCCGAGCTGGATCGCCGCCTCGTCCATGCCGCCGGGTTTTTCCCCCGCCCAAACCCTCAGAAGCATCGGCACGCCAATCGTCACGTTGTCGTAATCGATGCCGCCCGGCTCGAAACCCCTTTCGCGCACGGACTGCGCCCAGCGGCTCGGACCGCACATCATGTTGAGCGTCGTCAGCGATTTGCCGCAGGATGCCGCCACAAGCTCAACCCCCTCGTCGAGGCGTCCGTCGGTAAAGAGCCACTTCACTCCCTCGCATTCGCGCACGGTTTCGTCCAGCGCGTCGCGCACGATCCGCTTCATCTCGCAGGCCGCCTGGCGCGGCACATGCAGGAACGCGAGCGCCAGAAGACCGATCGCGATGGCCGGCACGAGATGGCGCAGCATCGGGCCGGGCTTCTTGGCGCCGTCCGGCAGATACACGCGGCGGCACTCGAACGCGAACGCCGAGCCTACGAGGGCAATCGTAAGCGCGGAACATATTACGTAGAACGAAAGCAGAAAACCGCTCGAAACGGCGACGGTGTCCTTCATGAACGCCCAGAACCGCGCCGCAGGAAAAGCCCCGGACTGCATGACCGCCAGAAAACCGACGAACACCATTATCACTCCGCGCTGAAAACGCATCGGCATATCGTCCCTCAGCGTGGACGGAAACAGCCTCAGCGCGACAACGAGCGGGAAAAGCCCGAAGCCGAGGCCGAGAGCCCAGCCCGCGAGCGTGGACGCGTCGGCCAGAGTGTGCCAATAGCCTGCGCCGTAGCGGAAATAGATGTCGCTCGAACGCCACCCGTTTGCGTCAAGTCCGCCAAGAACGGTAAAGAACCACGAATTGAGCCACACTGCCGCGCCAAGTGCGCCGAGGAAGAGGAAGAACATGCGCCAGCGCGGAAGCTGGTCGGGATTGGGCAGAGCGTCGGGCGCCGCGAAAGAACCGTCCATAACATGACGCCACAAGCCGAAATAGCCCGCAATGAAAAGCGGCGGCAGGACAAAGGCGAAAGGCGTTTCTGCGGCCATCACGCCGACAAGCGCGACGAGAGGATAGAGCCGCCAGTCGCCGCCCAGCGAAAACCAGCGCAGGTAGAGGTATACCGCGCCTAAGAGCATCAAAAGGCGAAGTTCCTCGGGCGAGAACGTCTGCACAATCCGCCAGACAGGATCTGCCGCGGCAACAAACAGCGCGGCCACCATCGCGAACATCGGCGCGATCAGTTTCGTCCAGACGGGCTGCTCGTCGCTGAAGCGCACCAGAAACGAAAGCATCTGCCGCGCAACGAGGTAGCTCAGCGCCACAATCACGCCGCCCACCGCCGCGCCTATCCACGCGAGGGACGAAACCGCGCGGGCTATGCCCAAAGCGGAGAAAAGCCCCACGGCGAGTATGCGCCAGAGACCGGGGAAAATGTACTGCGGCGGACGCAGCCGCGCAGCGACAGAGACCTCGCCCCATTGAGACGGGTCGAGGCCTGGAACCGAAAAACAGGAAAATGCCGCGAACGAGGCCAGCCCCGCGATCAACGCGATGAGCCAGTCTCGTCCGTCAAGCCTACTCCGTATAGTTACGGTGTCGCGCAAAGGCCTCCCTTACTTGCGGTTGACCTTGAAGAAGGCGCCGCCTTCTTTTACGGGAGTGACAATCGTCACTTCCTCTTCGCCAGAAGGCACGGCCTTTGCATCGGCGACATCCGAGGCGACCTCGGCGGGCGTCGCGCCCTCCTTGAGTCCGTAGCCGAGATAGGGCGCGCCCTTCACGGTAACGTAGACATTGCCCTCGAACACGCGGATACCGGTGATTTCGGGCGCGGCCACATCGCCAGTCGCGGCCTTCGCCTCGCCGGCGACGCCCCCGAGAAGCCCGCCCGCCGAACCGGTCGCAACCGCGACGGAAGTGCCGACTGCGCCGAAGGTGTTGATGGCATCCATCGAACCGACCGAGGCGACGGCGCCTGTCGCGCCGAACTTGCGCGTATCGAGCATGTAGACGGCCCACTCGCCGCCGGTGTACTTCTTGGCGACAAGATCGGCATCAACCTCGAACAGGGTCGTGGGGCAGTGGCCTCCCTTCGCGATAGGCGCGGCGAACACGAGCGCACCGCCCTCGGCAGTGCCGTCGGGCTTGATCTTGAACTGGCTGAAGTCCTTCGACCAGCAAAGCGCATAGCGCTCGCCGTCCAGAACCGTCGTGCCGTCGGCATACTTGTCGGGGCCTGGGGTGGAGAACGTAATCAGCACGTCATTCGCGGCGGCGAACGCGGCAGTCGCGGCCATGGCCGCAAACATCGAAAGCATTGTCTTCTTCATAGTCATGATTCCTTTCTAAGTAGTCTAGACCCGATTACGCCCTTTTCCTCCTGCGGAGCGCAAGCGCCGCGAGACCGAACAGCGACAGCAACCCGCTCGTCGGCTCAGGGACGACCTGCGAAACGGTGTAGGGTGACGCACCGCTTCCCGGATTGCTGTTGGACTGTATATAGTCCGCCAACGCACTACCAGCAATGGAAGACCATCCTACAGGGCTGAACGAATCATTATAAAGTTCAAAGATAAACGTCTGGCTACTGTAATCACTTGGAACGATGCCCCAAGATGTCCCCCCGCTTGTGATGGTAGCCTTATCAGCCGCCGTATTCCCAGTATCACCGCCATTGTTGTAAAGCGTAAGCCAGTTGTCACCAGTTACTTCGCCTGTCGCTTCGTTAAGCGTACCGCCGACATTGACACGGGCATACGCGAAGTCAGCAGTGTTTCCGCCCTGCTGATATATGACAGCAGGATCAACCATCCAGTAAAGGAAGCTGTCGCCCGCTGCAAAGGTGCCGCGCACAACGGCAATAGCCATAGCGACTGCCAGGAGTTTGATTGTCTGTTTCATCGTTTTTTTCCTTTTGATTTAAGTTCTTGGGTGGCGCGCCGGCATAAGACGCGCCACCACATCTGCGTTAAAGTTCAATTGTCTTCTCTTCCTTCGACACAAAGAAGAAACCTGTGCCTCTAGGAATGGCTGGGGCATCCTCATACTTACCTCCTGTTGCAATACCACCCCACCCCGCAGGCATTCCAGAAGGCGTTTCAGTGCCAGAAACTCTGTACACCTTCCACTCGTTATCCTTACGGACGCAGTTGATAGGAGCGGTAGCGCCAGGGATTACGATCATATCCTTATCGTTAAACGAGCCACCATTCTTAACGGTCAAACTGGACAGTGCAAACGGCTTCCCATCCTCCTTGAGCGCCGGTGCGACAAGGTTGTACCCGATCGAAACAGCGACTTCAACAGGATCATCCGTGTAGACCGCGTTGAGTTTAATCGGCTTGCTTGTGTCCGTAAGAGTCACCCAGACCGCCTCGCCGCGAGTGAGGTCAACTGTGTCTGCGGCAGGCGTTACAACAACATTGTCCGCATCCTGCACGACATTATTCGGTGTCCACCCGCCTTTGCCGTCATACTCCCACTGATAGTACTTTTTTGCTGCCTTGTTAAAAACTCTAAGCAAATCCTTACTAGCACGATTGCTCGTATCGATGAGTTGCGACGCCTTGCAGTTCTGCGGTACAGCGACTAGCGTCGTCTCAGCGGTGGAAACAACTTCATATCCATCATCAGCCGTATAGGTTATGATGGCATCCGAAGTCGTGGGCTTCGCAACAAGGCCTGATCCAGCTGCGACCATTCCGGCGAACATGTAGCCGTTCGTGTTGAACGCAATATAATCATTTTTGGCCGCGAGGGTGAAGACTGGCGTTTCAGAAGCGGCAACATTGCCCTCGAGGAGGTAGGTGTTGCCCTTTGCGAGACTCGTCACTGTCGTAGCAACGCCATCATCAACCGTCGCATACTGGAAGCCGGTTACAACGCCACGAGTATGGACCATCTTCTTCGTCGCGTCGGCCTTGTTGCCACCTGCGTCAGTAAGGGAGCCATTGGCCTCAACACCACCGCTGCCTACCAACTCTCCAACCTTCTGATCAGCAAGCGCAACCGTAATTGTACCATTGTTCACGCAGTCCTTCAGCACGGTCGCATCAGCCGTATAGCCTACAATACCGGCAATGCCAGTAATCTGGCTTGATGCATTCGCCTGAGAAGTTCTTGCAGAGACAAGCGTACCATTGTTAACGCAACCATCAAACGTGACCGAACCGCCAGACACCTTATACTGGGTAAGCGCGCAGATTCCGCCCAATTTCGTATAGTCGCCGTAGATGGTTGCGTTGTTCGTGCAGTTCGTAATCAGCGTACCACTCACACCACCGCCGCACGCGCGAACGATGATACCGGCCATATTGTGGGTTCCAGGCTTCTCAGCCGAGAGGAACGCGCCAGCCGCAGTAAGATTTTCGAGCGTCGCACCATTACCGGCATTACCAACGATGGCATAGCCAAACTCCCCCGATGTCGCGGCGGTCGAAATGTTCTCGACGGTGAGGTTCTTGATCGTGCCGCCGTTGACCTGGTTGAAGATACCGCCGTAGTTGCGGCCGGTCATCGTCACATTGGAAATCTTGTAGTTGCCGCCATCATAAGTTCCAGTGAAAGGCACACCATTGGTCGGATTCGCGTCGTAAGTTCCGATACCTGCGAACGCACCAGCGCTGGCCATGTCAATGTTGGCGGTCTGAGTAAATGTTTTGCCCTGCGTTGTAATGCCAGCAGCGACATACTGCCGGAACGCCGTAAGGTCTTCAAGGTTGCCAATCGTGTACGGATCCTGTGCAGTGCCAGAGCCAGAAGCGGGGAAGACGCCAAGAATGGTATTATTGCCACTGGCCTTGGAATAATAGTACTTGTTGGGATCACTCGGCAACTGGACTCCCGCGCCATGATCGTAAAGCGTGATGTCGCCAGAGTTAGCACCCTTTGCCGTAACAGCATCGGCCGTCGAAGCATAATAAGTGGTGTCATATGACGCATAGGCCTTGGTGTAATCGGCATTGATGTTACCAATCTTACCAGTGCCAGCAAACGCAAGACCGCTCACTTTGGTCTTGGTTCCCTTCACCACGGTGGCAACGGTTGTTCCATCAACCTTGATCGTCGCCGTGGTGCCGGTCGTGCTGGTGTTGTCAAGTTCAATCCTCACCGTCACGGGCGTGTTGAGCGTCGGTGATACTGTGGTAATCTTCTCCCACGAGTCGCCGTCCCAATAGAAGTAGTAATCTACATTATTCTCTTTAGCGACGGTGAGCGCGGTCGTCGCACCGGTCAAATTTCCTGGAACATCGCTAATCGCCGTAAAAGTCGCCGCAACCGTCACGACCGTATTTGTCTGAGCATCCGGAGATAGCGCATCCGGTGTGAGCTCAAGCGCCGTGTCAACATCTTCATCGATGCTGATGACTCCATCGGCAACATTTGCGGCCGCAGGCGTTGTCGACCATGTTGCGTCAGTCGTTATTTGGGTTGAGCCGCTAACGGCTACTCTGAACCAATCTCCAGCCGCATTTGCTGCGGCCACGAAAGCGCTTGTGAGCGCGAGGATTAATAGTTTTTTCATTCTGTTAACTCCTTGACGAGTTGTATCATACCATAATTCGTGTTCGCGCGCAAGGGGGAAAAGTAAAAATAGTTTTTGTCACCCCACTGGGTGAGAAACGCTTGCGCAGTGCCGCGCAAAGAAGTGTCTGCCTCACGCAAAGTTCGCAAAGTCCGCGAAGTGGGGGGAGTGGAGGAGTGGGTGAGTGGGTGGAGTGGGGGCGCTTGCGCGCGACCACGAAAGCCGGCGCTATACCCATGTCTTTGCCCTACCTGCCGCCCAAATGTTTTGAGCAATAGCATTTGCCATCAACTGGTTTTTCTTGGCATTGCGTTCCAGCCTCTGTCATTGAACGACAACGGGAAACTTGTTTTGTGGGTGACACACCCGCCGAATGTTGCTTGCAATATCTTTCATTTGGTCGAGCGCGGCGCTTACACCGATTGCCCGACTTTGTTACCGCCCAGCATTGGCATTGAATCTGCGAATCTTTCGCCTCGCTTGCCCCGCCGTCACCCGCAGGGAGCATGCATGATAGAGACCGATTTTCCCACTATGGTCTGATTCTCAAAAGCGACTTTCGGTGGCTAATCGACATTCGCACTGACCCCGAACGCAGACCTCTTGATGCGGGTGATTTCGGCAGAGTCAAGGTTTGTGAATGCGAAGCACTTGCGCCCGAGGTCTTTGAGCGATGCTCCGATGAGATACAGCTCCTTGTCGTCGATTATGAGAAAGCGGTCGTGGAAGGTTTCGTTGTAGCGCACGGCGAGCGCAGGGTACTGTGCGTTGAAGGTCGCAATATCGGCGTCTGAAATCTTGCGGTGCGGCACATGCTTCTTGTCGCAGTGCTCCGATGTGACAATCGTTACCTTCACACCCTTGCGCTTCTTCGCGAAGAGATCAAGAACCTCGGTCGTCGCCCAGTTGTCAATCAAGATCAGCGACCTCTTCGCGCGCCCTATCAGCTTCAGCGCAAGCGCCCGCGCGTCCCACAGCTGCCCGTCATAGAACACGCCCTGTAGCGGCGGCTGTTTCGTCTGTACAAAGAAATCGACCTTGTCTTTAAGCTCGACAATTGCCTGATCGTGCTGGGCGAGACGGCGATCCACCTTGTCTTCAAGCAAAGCCAACCGTGTGTTGACTGCATATCCGCGTATTAAATATTCTTTCAACACGCCAGTTGCCCATTGCCTAAAATGGGTGCCTTGGACTGATTTGACACGATAACCAACCGATATAACTACATCAAGGTTATAGTATGCGACCTGATATGTCTTGCCGTCACTGGCAGTATATGCATTTTTTGCATAAACTGAATCCCTGTCCAGTTCGCCCTCTTTAAAGATGTTGCTGATGAAGTTACCGGGGACAGTCACTAGTCGCCCGCTCTCCCAGGTGTGGGGCCTTCCCCTGCCTCCTCTAGCAGCCATACCTGCCACCTCTAGCAGCCAGACCTGCCACCCCTAGCCGCTAGACCTGCCACCCTTGGCCGCCAGACCTGCCACCTCTGCGCACCAGACCTGCCACCTCTAGCCGCCAGACCTGCCACCTCTATACGCTAGACCTGCCACCTCTACTCGCCAGACCCGCCACCCCAGGGTGCAACTTCACGCGCAGAAAGAACGATGGCGATACGGTTCATCTGCGCCAGGCGACGTCCGGCGACCGATTGCCTGGCACGAGATTGGAAAGATATTTGGCGACAGGGACGACAAGCACGTTTCCATGCATATATTGCGTCTCACCCCTGTAGAGCAGCACAACCCTCGCTTCTGGATAGTCTGATTGAAACGCCTTGAGACCGGCAAAATCCCGTGAATCAAGTCGTGCGGCGTTCTTGACTTCAAGCGCAACAAAATCATTGTCGTCGTAGATGACAAAATCCACTTCCTTGCCTTCGGCGGTTCGCCAGCAATAAAGACTCTCTCGCCGCGATGAATAATCGAGGTATGCCGCCAGATGCTGAAACACCAACCCCTCAAGCGCGGCACCGTCGATTTCATACGGACGGTCAAGCGGACCCTTTGGGCGCAATGTGCGGAATACGCCGGTATCAAAGAAATAGAATTTGGCCGTGGCCGCCATGGCCCGCTTCGCCCTTTTCGAAAAAACCGGCAGCGTGGAAGCTATCATCAGATCGAACAATATCTTCAGGTAACCGTCGACCGTCGTCCTCCCAACACAGCAATCTCTGGCTATTGCGCTTGAAACAAGCCGAGAACCATGCGAAAACGAGACTGATTCGAGAAAACGCGTAAAAGGGGCAAGCGTTCGGACAAGCCCCTCTTGCTGAATTTCCTCGCGAAGATACAAATCTATGTAGGCCGAGAGTGCCGCATCTTTTCTGCGCGCACCGCAAACCACCGGAAGCGTACCATACCGCAAAGCATCATCCAGAGAAAAGTCCTCCCCCAATTCGCTCGCAATAAAGGGATGCATTGTCTTTCGTACAGCCCGCCCGGCCAGCAGATCCGCGCCAGAGCGCCTTATCTTGCGAGCGCTTGAGCCTGTCAATATGAACTGCAGCCCCAGATGCTCTTCTATGAGCGAATGCACAACACTGAGCAATTCGGGCACTTTCTGAATTTCGTCAAGCACAAAGCAGCGTGCCTGCGCATTGCCTTTCACGACATCGACAAGGCTCTCGGGCCTTGGCTGGAAAGTCCTGAAAACATCTGGCTTAAGCAAGTCGATTACAACGGCGTCGTTGTACTGCGCCTTGAGCCACGTGGTCTTGCCAGTTCCGCGAGGTCCAAGAAGAAAGAAGCTTTCTTCATATGGCGGTATACATCTCTTTATGGCTTTCATGGCGCATATTCTAGCATAATAAGGGGCTGGAAGTCAACCGAATCTGCCAACGCAAATGGCACATTCTGGCGGAATCTGCCATTTGCGATGGCGCTTTTGGGCAAATCACGCAGAATGGACCGGGGACAGGCGCTAGTTTTTCTCGACGCGCCAACCTACCGTTTCTCGATTGTCACCACGATGGACTCGGTATCGAAGGAAAACCGGGGACAGGCCCTGGTTTTTTTTACTCAAGAAGCTCTGCCATCGACACATAGCCGAGGCCGTTGGCTGATTCCGGTGCGCCAAGAATGATGTGGTCGAGCAGTTCAAGTCCAACGAGTTTTGCGCCATCATTGAGTTTCGCAGTGGTTTCGCGGTCGGCCTTGCTCGGCGTGGGGTCGCCCGAAGGATGGTTGTGGGCGACGATGATTTCCTCCGCACCGGCCTTGAACGCCGCGCGGAAAATCGCACCAGGGTCAATCGCCGTCGTTCCGTCCTCGTTGCCGACAGAGACCAGAATCGGCTTGGCAAGAACCTTGCCGTTCGCATCGAGCGGCAACACGAACACCCGCTCTTCCTTCTGTTCCTTCGGCAGCGCGGCGCGAAATAGCGCAGCGGCTTGATTTACGGTCAACAACATAGGTCGAGCGGGATATCTGAAATATCTTTAAGGCGTTTTCCGGAAACTAATGATTCTAATTGATCTATTATATCTTCGCGTCCGTCTTTACCATAACACTTGACCGCATCTATCAACTCGTACAACGCGAAATGATAGACACAATCCAAATCTCCTGTACCCAGAGCAAGAGAGGCTAGTCTAGACGGAAGCGGTTCGCCTGTAACAACCGCAATGTGCGGCAAACGGCCTTTTCTGTTTCGTATCAAATTCAAGGCCTCCGTCCTACTGTTTTGCGCTCTGTCGCTACGCATTGTCCATTTTGCGGAAATAGATGCATGCATAATAGGCAGTTCGTTGTTACTCTTGCGCAAATCGGCTTGGAGACAGGCATTTGAATCGACAAACTTCATCGGTTCATTTATCTCATCGTCAGAGCATGGAACACGAGAAATGACGATGTCTGGCGCAATCATATAATCGTTGCCCAGCATGGCGGCAAGCTCATGATCTGCTTCAAGTACTTTTGCGAGATGGGAAAGATGTGCATATTGAGCAAAGCTGGCTGTTTTGACTACATTGCCGTTTCCAAGATGCATTACTTTCCAGTTGCCTGGACGAAGATGCTGCAATTTTGGGAAACAGTTCTCAATAAAGCGACACACTTCAACCTCGAATAAACTACCAGAGCTTTGTGGAGGAAGTTTCGTGCCCCGTTTTGCACCAAGCTTTTCCGCGACCAATGCCGCAATTGCACACGATGGCTTGTTTCCTCCATCAGCGTTGGATGCAACGCCTTTGCCATCAACCGACAATACTGCTTTTTCTATCAACGCCTTGTGAAAAGCTTTGCGAGCTTTTGCTATCAATGCACTATCTTTCATTGTTCAACCCTTTTTTTATTTGGACACCTACTGCTTCTGCAACAGGAGGCGGGAACGCATTCCCGATCATTCTGCAAGCGGAAGTCTTTTTTTTCCCGAAATCCCAGTCGGTAGGGAAGCCCTGTATCGTCGCAAGCATCTCCTTAGTGAGACGCGGCATTCCTTCAAAATCTTCACTTGGCGGCTCATTGGCAATTCCAAGACCATCCACACCAAGCTCTGCCCATGCCTTGCGAGCCCTCGTCGGGCCCAAGTCGGGACCACCATGCTTTTTGCTCCCGCCTACTATTGTTGGCGCGATCCTATTGGCCCTTTTGACCCATGACTCCAAATGTCTCCAACCGCGACTCCCCATCATTGGACGTAATGTTTCGCCAACAGAAGGCGCGGTCTTCTTCCTAGGCGGGGGAAATGAAAAATGTCCTTTCTCGCCTTTTCTAATCCCCACAATAAGCACCCTTGGCCTTATTTGGGGAACTCCATAATCACTTGCCTGCAACAGTTTGATTTGAACATCATATCCAAGTTCGTCGATTCGCCTCAATATGGCGTCTCTGTAGCTATCGAACTTGGGATCAAGGAGCCCTCTGACATTTTCTATCATGACAGCACGAGGCTTCATCTCGGCAAGCAGACGCAAGGCTTCAGGAAAAAGATCCCGTTCATCTTCCTTTCCAAGCTGTTTGGATGCCACAGAAAAAGGAGGACAAGGGACTCCGCCAGCCAACAAATCGACACCAGAGTATGGCCGCCCGTCGAATTTTCGGACATCAGCGCACATCACATTCCATAGTGGATTGTTCTTTTTCAATACATCACAGTACTCTTGTTCGTATTCAACAAGCGCAACATGTGAAAACCCTGCGCGCTCCAAGCCAATTGCTTGACCTCCAGCGCCGGCACAAATCTCGACACAGGCCAACTTGCCGTCACGATGTGCATCGGCAATCAAGTCTTGTGCATTTTTACACCTCTGAGGCGTCGCAGACGCGGAGTTGCTCGGGGCGGAGCTTGGTGATTATTTCGGGGAGGCGCTTCGCGAGGTCGGGGTCGTTGCGGTCGGGCGATTCGAGATACGCCTTGAGCTGCTTGCGCACCTTTGGCGCGGTCGCGAAGTCCTTCGTGCGAATGATTACGCGCCCGGCGTCTTCAGGAACGGCGTTCTTGTGCCTGTACTTGTAAGCCGTCTTGAAGAGGAGGTACTTGTCGGCGTGAGCCTTGCCCTTCGCGGGATAACCGTACTCGTCAATCAGCTCCTTGCGCGTCTTGACGCCGACGAACTCCGCCTTGTAGCGGCGCTCGTCCTTCGTGCCCTTGAACAGCCAAAGCTCATCAATCTTCGCCGCATCAGCCTCGGTTATCTTGTCGTCGTCCGAAATCGGGTAGTTGTACCATCCGCGCCAGTCTGTCAACTGGTCGCCCTTGTATGTGCCCACAAGGACGGTGTGCGCGTCGCACTTGCCGTGCGAAACTCCGCCTTTTGCCTGCTCTTCACGCTTTCGTGACATGTCGTTTCCCCTGTTTCTTGCGCGGCGAATCCGCCTC
>CACYQU010000013.1 GCA_902776615.1 uncultured bacterium | reverse complement strand
AACGGCGTGCCAGTGACGAAGAAGGGGACGAAGTGGACTTTGCCCAAGGTCGGCAGAATCACGATGAAGAAGGGCGTCATCGACGTCTCGAAGGCGGGCGAGAATCCGTCCGGCCTTAAGCTCACGTACAAGTCGTTGGACGGCACATTCAAGGGCTCGTTCAAGGTCTACGCCGAGAACAAAGGCAAGCTTAAGGCGACGACGGTCAATGTGACAGGCTTCCTGCTCAATGGCATTGGTTTCGGCACTGCGACAATCAAGAAGGTCGGCTCGGTATCGATCAGGATCGAGTAGCCGTAATAAGGAGGGTTCAAAGTCTTCCAAAGGCAAAAGAGGGACTGTCCCCGCCTGATTTTGCTAACCCGCCCTGGCTTAGCCCGCTTTTAGGGCGATAACTCATCATAATTGCAAATATATTGCACTTTTACGCTTTCGTGCCGTGTATGATAGGCCGTATTTGAGGCAACGAACGGCTTCTCAGGCGCTGAATTGGGTCTTAAAAGCGGGGACAGTCCCCCATTTTAGGAATGACTGTCCCCAGTTTCAAGGGGGCCTGTCCCCAGTGTGGGCGGGGGTAAAACCTAAACCCTATATAGGCTTTACCCCAAACCCTATATAGGTTTTACCACAAACCCTATATAGACTTTAATCATAACCCTATATAGGATTTACTAAAAACCTTATATAGGATTTACTAAAAACCCTATATAGACTTTACCATAAACCCTATATAGACTTTACCATAAACCCTATATAGGGTTTACCCCAAAGTCTATATAGGGTTTGTCTTCTGAGGGGGCGGGCTACTCGGGGGTAGGCTCTCGTGAAACTGGGGACAGGCCCCTGTTGGGAACTGGGGACTGGCCTCCTTGAAATCTCTATAACTGCACAAAATGGCTTTTTAGCCAAAATCGAAAATGTGCAATTATAGCGTTTTGGAAACAACAGGAACTGTCCCTCGTGATTACCATGGATGATGTGGAAGGGGGCTTGTGATTGCAAGGCGGAGAGTGAATATGGTATAATAGTCGAATCAACCCAAACAGACTTTAAGGAGAGCTGAAATGGCAGAAATCAAAACGGCGACCAAATGGACGCTCTCGCAGCTTGTTACGGCTGCGGAGAAATTCACGTTCGCAGATGGCAAAGCAGATATAGACGAGACCAAGGCATTGATCGGCCTTGTGCATCCCTTTGCCGACAAGGACGACGACCTTGCGAAACTCGAGGCCCTCCTCAAGGACATCGCTGCCGACGGGGTAGTTACCGACGACGAATCTGCCGCGCTTGCATCGCGGATCGCCGCGTTGCGCGAAAAACTGCAGGCGAGCGACGCGATATACGATGCCCGCACGCTCGGCATGCCGAAGATGGCCGTTCTTGGCGTGCAGCATATGTTCGCAATGTTCGGCGCGACGATTCTCGTGCCAATCCTCACCGGGCTGAGCCCGAGCGCGACGCTTCTCTGGGCCGGTGTCGGAACGCTGCTTTTCCACCTTGTTACGAAGGGTATGGTGCCGGCATTTCTCGGTTCGAGCTTTGCCTATCTCGCCGGATACTTTGCTCTCGCGGGCATGGCAGGCACGGGGCATTTCGCCGACTGCTCGAAGGAAACGATGCTTCAGTACGCATGTCTCGGCGTCGCATCGTCGGCGCTGCTGTACTTCATCGTTTCGTGGTTCGTGAAAGTATGCGGCGTAAAGGCGGTGATGAAGTTCTTCCCGCCGGTGGTTACGGGGCCGATCATCATCGGAATCGGTCTTGTGCTGGCCCCTGTCGCCGTAAACAGCTGCACGACCAACTGGCCGGTCGCGCTTGTCGCGATCGTTACGGTGATAGCGTTTTCCATCTTCGGCCGCGGGATGCTGAAGATCATCCCGATTCTGATGGGTGTAATCTTCTCGTATGCAGTGGCCGTGATCTTCGGCAAGTTCGGATGGTGCGATTCCATCGACTATACCGCCGTCGCCAATGCCGCATGGATCGGGCTTCCGGTAAAGATGGAAAATACGGTTTTCCCGCTTTTGGCGCATCCCGATTTCGGGCGGATCATGAGCGCGATACTCATCGTGTTCCCGCTGGCGTTCGCCACGATCATGGAGCATGTCGGCGACGTGTCGGCGATTTCGTCGACCGTCGGGCGCAACTTCTTCGAGAAGCCCGGCCTGCATCGCACGATGCTCGGCGACGGACTTGCCACGATGCTGGCCTCCCTCTGCGGAGCGCCCGCGAACACGACGTACGGCGAGAACACGGGCGTGCTGTCGCTTTCGAAGGTGTACGATCCGCGGGTGATTCGCATTGCGGCTTGCCTGGCGATTCTCGTTTCGTTCTGTCCCAAGTTCTCCGCGTTCATCGGCACTATTCCGGCCGCGACAATCGGCGGCGTGTCGTTCATCCTGTACGGAATGATTTCTGCGGTCGGCGTTCGCAACCTCGTAGAGAGCCAGGTCGATCTCGGCAAGAGCCGCAACATGCTCATCACGGCGCTCATCCTTGTGCTCACGCTGGGCATTTCCTTCTCCAAGGGAGGCGCGATTGCGTTTTCGGTCGGCTCTGTCAACATCTCGCTTTCCGGCCTGGCCGTGGGCGCGTTGATGGGCATCGTGCTCAACGCGGTTCTGCCGGGCAAGGACTTCACATTCTCCGAGGATGCGCCAACCATCAAAGACGCGGACCGTTTCGGCGGCGTGAAGAACAAATAAGGAGCGATCCATGGAATGTCTTCTTGAGAAGTATGTGAGGGCCGTTCCCGATTTCCCCAAGCCGGGCGTCCTCTTCCGCGATGTGACGGGCATACTCGATTCGGGCGAGGGCTTTCGCCTCGCGATGATCGAGATGGAACGCGCCCTCGCCGGGGTGCGCGTCGACAAGGTCGCCGCGCCCGAATCGCGCGGATTCATCTTCGGCGCGGCGCTGGCCGACCGGCTGCGCTGCGCGTTCGTGCCGATCCGCAAGCCCGGCAAGTTGCCGCGCGAGACGATAAGCGAAGATTACGAGCTTGAGTACGGTAGAGCGACGGTGCACATGCACAAGGACGCGCTTTCGGAAGGCGACAGGGTGGTGCTTGTCGATGACCTTCTCGCCACGGGCGGTACGGCTCTCGCCGGCGCGAAGCTCATCGAGCGCCTCGGCGGAAAGGTCGTCAAGATGGTCTTCCCCATAGAGCTTGAAGGCTTTGGCGCCGTGAAGGGGAAGCTGGCGAAGTACGATGTCGTCTCACTTGTAAAGTACCCCGGAAAATGATATACTGACTTCCACTTGGAACGTTAAGGACACACACAACAACAACCCAAAACAAAAATAAGGACTAGACCATGAAAAAACTAATGGTTGCACTTTGCGCGACGGCGTCGCTCTGCGCTTTTGCAGACGAACCCGTCGAAACGACCGAATCCACCGACGCGCCTCTCTTCTGGGGCTTCGGCAACACGGGCGTTTACTCCGGCTATCAGCTCTACGGTTCGCTCGTCAACTCCGAGCCGACCTGGCAGACCTACCTCGAGGGCAACCTGAACCTCAAGTTCAGCGATTTCGATCTCGGGTATCTCGGTGTTGGCCTCTGGTTCAACTCCGACCTCACCAGCCAGCGTCATCAGAGCTACGGGCGTTTCTTCAACGAGTTCGATCCCAACATCCACTGGGGCAAGACGTTCTGGTTTGACGACGACAATACGTGGGGTCTCGATTATCGCACCTCTTTCGTGTGGTACTACTATCCCCACCACGAGTATCAGGATCACCCGACCTACGGCAAGACCAACACCACGATGGACTGGAATCACAGCCTCGCGCTCGTGAACCCCTACATCACGCCGTTCATCGACATCGTCCACGAGTACCACGAGTCGCACGCGACGCTTCTGCAGTTCGGCGCCAAGCGCGCGTTCGAGCTGTACGACAACTTCACGCTCACGCCCATGGTCGTTGCGGTCTGGCGCAGCCACCGCTACAACTGGTGCTTCCCCACCGGCTTCGGCGCGTACAGGGACGGTTCCGGCTTCGCGACGGTCAAGTTCGAGCTTGATGCCAACTATCGCATCACCGACAACTTCGGCCTCTTCGCGAAGGTCGCCTACTGCTCGGTCGTCGATGACGATCTTCGCCACAACATCGACCACGATCTGCACGGCGCGGACTATGGCGATGCCAAGGATTTCGTCTGGGGTGGCGTCGGCGTGACGTTCAACTTCTAATGGCGCTCAACGACAAGCATTATCTATCCGCAAACGAGTACCACGCAGACACGTGGAAACTTGCTGCGGCGGTCAGGATGTCCGGCTGGAAGCCGGACATCCTGATAGCTCTTTGGCGCGGAGGCGCCCCGGTGGGGATCTCCGTCCACGAGTTTTTCAAGGTCACGGGCTGGAACGTGCAGCACATACCGCTCAAGTCGGTAAGCTATACGGGTATCGGCGAGAACAAAGGCGGCGTCGTATTCACTCACGGCGAGATCGTCTTCGGAATGCTGAGACCGGGCGACAAGGTGCTTGTGGTGGACGACGTGTTTGACACAGGCAAGACAGCCGCCGCCGTGAAGGAACGTATCGACGCCGCAGGCGCGGAAATGCGCATGGCGTGCGTCTACTGGAAGCCAAAAAAGAACACGACCAACATGAAACCCGACTACTATGTACGGGATGTCGGTTTGGACTGGATAGTTTTCCCGCATGAAATCGAGGGGCTCAGCGAGGCGGAGGTAATCGAGAAAGACCCCGCGCTGGCCGCTCTAATCAAGGAAGCCAACAAATGAAGAAGCTTATGATTGTTCTCGCCGCAGTCGCGGCGATTCTCGGTTGCGAAAAGGCCGATGACGGCGCGAAGAAGTTCGTGGTCGGATTCGACGCCGATTTCCCGCCATACGGATTCAAAGAAGGCAACGAGTACAAAGGTTTCGACCTCGACCTCGCGCGAGCGGTATGCGAGAAGAAGGGGTGGACGTTCGTCGCGAATCCCATCAACTGGGATTCCAAGGACATGGAGCTCAATTCCGGCTCGATCGACTGCATCTGGAACGGTTTTACGATTCAGGGGCGCGAGAATGCCTATACCTTCAGTTCTCCTTATGTCGACAACTCGCAGGTCGTCATGGTGAAAGCGGATTCGCCGATCAAAACGCTCGCCGATCTCGCCGGCAAAACCGTCGGCGTGCAGACCGATACGCCCGTGCAGAAGGCGCTTTCCTCCGGAGGCGACAAAGCCGCCCTCGGTGCGACGTTCAAGAGTCTCGTCGTCGAGCCGAACTACAATCAGGCGGTCAACGAACTCAACGCAGGCGCAGTCGATGCAGTTGCGCTTGATGTTGGCGTCGCCAAGCGCAAGATGGCCGATATGCCCGGCAGGTTCGTGCTGCTGCCCGAAATCGTCATGAGCGAAACGTACGGAATCGGGTTCAAGAAGGGGAATGAAGCCCTGCGCGACGAAGTCGAGGCGGCATTGCGCGAAGTCGCCGCCGAGGGAACGATGGCAAAGCTCGCCGAGAAATACGGAATAGAGCCTGCTTCGCTGCTCATCAAGTAAATGACATTCTGGAGCATGATAGCGGATCTCCTGTCGGGACTTGCCGTCTCGGCGGAGATCTTCGTTTTCACGCTTCTGCTGGCGTTGCCGCTGGGTTTTCCCATAGCTCTCGGCCGCATGTCGCAGAACAGACTCGTTTCGGCATTGTTCAGAATCTACATTTCCATAGTGCGCGGAACGCCGCTAATGCTTCAGATAATCTTCGTCTACTTTGCTCCATACATATTCTTTGAGATGCCGCTTTCGCGGTATCCGCGGCTTCTGGCCACAGTGCTTGCCTTTGGATTCAACTATGCGGCATACTTCGCCGAGATATACCGTGGCGGCATACTGTCAATAGACAAAGGTCAGCACGAAGCCGCGAAAGCCTTGGGAATGGGAAGGGCGCAGACCTTCTTCAGGATAATCCTTCCGCAGACGATCAAACGTGTTATTCCGGCAGTAGGCAACGAGGTCATTACGCTTGTCAAGGATACTTCGCTTGCGTTCACGATCGCCGTAACCGAAATGTTCACCATCGCCAAGCAGCTCTCATCCGCGCATACGAGCATGACGCCTTTGATTGCGGCAGGTGTCTTCTACTATATATTCAATTATATCGTAGCATTCGGAATGGAACGTCTCGAAAAACGTTTCTCGTACTACAACTAGATTTCATAGATGGGTCCTCTGCTTCTATTTATCGCCGCTACACTGTGGGGTAGTGCATTCGTGGCCCAGAAGCTCGGCGGCAACCACCTTGGTCCTTTTGCGCTGACCTTTCTGCGCAATCTGATTGCGGCGGTATTTTTGTACGGATGCTTCAGGCTGAGGCTGAGGTTCTTTGGCCGCGCAGGCATCCCGGAAGGGGCCAAGCGGTCTTTTTCGAGAAGGGCGTTCTTCGGCGGATTGATGTGTGGCGCTGCACTTTTTCTCGCTTCTTTGGCGCAGCAGATTGGCATCGCCTATACAACGCCTGGAGTATCTGCGTTTCTCACGACCAACTACATGCTGCTGATTCCGGTTTTTGGGATTTTCGTGGGACGAGTCGCGCGTCCTGTTGTGTGGATATGGGTTGTTTGTGCCATAATCGGCTCGTACTTTATATGCATAAGTGCAGATTCGGAAGGGGTGTCGTTAGGCCGCGGCGAGGCTTGGACCCTTCTCTGCGCGGCGCTTTTTGCCGTTCAAGTGCTTTGCGTCGATCGATTCGCGCCAGGAACCGATGTCGTTGCATTTTCATGCGTTCAACAACTCGCAGGGGCTTTATTTGGACTGCCGTTTATTTTCATGGCCTCCGAACGGGCATACTACACTAGCGAACACCTCACCGCAGCAATATGGCCGCTTCTTTACGTGGGTATTCTTTCAAGCGGAATCGCCTATACGTGCCAGAATCTAGGGCAAGTACGCACGCCGCCTGCGTTGGCTGCAATTATAATGTCCCTTGAAAGCGCGATCGGCGCGATTTGCGGATATCTTATACTGGGAGATGTGCTTACACCGCGTCAATTTGTCGGTTGCACTATAATGTTCGCGACGGTTCTTCTTTCGCAAGTTTACCAGTATCTGCCGAAGCTTTCGCGCATCGGCCGCTGACCCAAACCCATACTTCGCACAATCGGCGTTATGTAAACTACGCCTTTAGGGATGCAAGTCGCCGGGCGATGGTCGCCTCATAGCCCTCTTCTGACGGACGGTAGTATTTCTTGGGAACAGTCAGGTATTCCTGCTTGACATAGTGGTTGGCGAACGCATGCGGGTATTTGTATTCTGTGACCTCGTTCGACCCGATTGCCTTGACGTGCTTGTTCTTCAAATGTTCCGGAACAGGCTGCACACGACCTTTTTCGACATCAGCCATCGCCTCTGAAATCGCCATGCAGCTGGCGTTGGACTTTGGCGCTGACGCAAGATACGTCGTAGCTTGCGCCAGGTTGAGCGCGCACTCGGGCATACCGACGAATTCGCATGCCTGCATGGCCGCCACGGCAACAGAGATTCCGCGCGGGTCGGCATTGCCGATATCCTCGGACGCGCTTATGACAAGCCGCCTTGCTATGAAACGGGGATCCTCGCCTGCAACCAGCATTTTGCCCAGCCAATAGATGGCGGCGTCGGGATCGCTTCCGCGAATGGACTTGATGAATGCGGAAATCGTGTCGTAATGGCCGTCTTCCTTTTTGTCGTAACGCACCTGTCTTCGCTGGACGCATTCCTGAATCACATCGAGCGTAAGCTCAACGACACTATCTGCATTCGGCGGCGTCGATTTCATTGCAATTTCAAGCGCCGTCAGGGCATGACGCGCATCGCCGTCGCTTATCGTGGCAAGAAACTCCTTTGCGTTCGCATCAAATCTGGAAGGGACGTTCCCGAACCCCTTCTCTTTGTCGGCAAGAGCCCTTTCAAGAAGCGACGCAATCGCTTGCGCAGTCAACGGTTTGAGCTCGAATACGAGCGATCGCGAAGTAAGCGGGGTGTTTATGAAGAAATTGGGATTGTGCGTCGTCGCCCCGACAAGCACTACCGTTCCGTCCTCGACATAAGGCAGAAGAACATCCTGTTGCGACTTGTTGAACCGGTGTATCTCGTCAATGAAGAGAATCGTTCCTTGTCCGCCAAGTTCGTTTCGGGCACGATCGCATATCGTGCGAATGTCGCCAACGCCCGAAAGAACGCCGGAAAGCCTGACGAAATTGCGTTTGGTCGTTTTGGCGATAACTTCCGCAAGCGAGGTTTTGCCGCATCCGGGCGGCCCGTAGAAAATGACGTTGGTCAGCCGATCAGCCTCTATCACCCTTCTCAACAGTTTTCCAGGCCCAAGAATATGCTCTTGGCCGACGACGTCGGCTATAGTCTGAGGCCGCATTCGGGCGGCGAGAGGCTCTGTTGAATCGTGCGACATGTGTCAGTTGAGGTTGATGTAAATATACCAGTTCCTGAACGCCGGAGCCACCGACCGTTTGAAATCGTAGAGCCGCTTGAGCTTCATGTCCGGCGGGGCGTATATGAAACACGTGTCTGTCGTGGCGCGCTTTGCCTCGTCGAAGGTAATGCTGCGCGGCGTGAGTTTCGGATCCAGCCCTTCAACCGACCAATCTTCATCTATCGCCACATACGCAGTATTGGTATTCGTGAAGTAAGCCTCAATCGGCTGCGTAAGACGTTGCGAACGGTCGCGCCATTTCTCAAGAGGCAGAAACGCCCTGTAATAGAACTGCCCGTCTGCAAATCCGTTGATCCTTACGCTTCTTGAATCAAGAACGGCAAGCGCATTCGCAACCGAAGCCGCCTCCTGGATCGTAAACTCATCCGAGAACACCGGCGAGACGTCCAGCCCGCAATCGTCGACCGCTTGCCTCATCGCCTCGATGGCCCCTTTCGCCTCGCCAGGCTTGAGCTCAAGCCCGTAGGGTTTCGTGCGGGACGCACCATTCCACGAAACGGTAAATTCGACGCGAGTCCCCTTTTCAAGCGTCTGCTTCGACACGAAGCGTCCATACACCTCAGATTGGTCGAGCGCATCGTCAAGCAGCAGCATGGACTGCCCCAGACTGTACAGGGCAAAAACGGCAGAAGGCATGTTCGTCTCGGCTACGAGCGCGCCGTTCGCGTCGCGCGAACCGCCGGTATATGCCACCGGGAGCCGGACGGAAGCCGAATCGCGGTCTTCGATGTACAACCATGGGCTTGGCGAAACTTCAACGCGCATCCCCGACGGCCAGAACCTGCACTTTTGTCCATCTATCGGCAAGCCGCGCCGAATCCCGGCCTTGTCGAAAGCAGCGGCGATTTCCGAAGCTTTCGCGTCAGTGACGAACACCGACTCGTAGTCCCTGTCGGACTCAGGCGTGACGAACAGAAATTCCAGCGGAGCGTTTGCGACAATTCCGGTAGCTTTTGCGGAAAAGGTCACCGAGCGGCCGGACGGATCTGCCGTGACAGTCGACGCGACGAACAAAAGCGAAGCAATGGTTGACGCAATCATTTGCGGAACGTCTCCATCGCCCTTTTGAAGCCATCGGCCGAACGGGCTATTATCGCTTCATCGACGCTGCAGCTCAAGCGCACATAGCCGCCGAAGCCAAAACCTTTTCCCGGAACCACAAGTATCCGCTCCTTCAGCAAAGTGTCCACAAAGACTGTATCGTCCTCTACCGGGCTTTTTGCAAAGAAGTAGAACGCCCCCTTCGGCATTTCAAACTCGATTCCGGCCTCGGAAAGAACCTTTGCCATCAGTTTGCGGCGGCGGTCGTATATCTCAAGATCTACCGTCTCGTTGACGAGCGCGGCGGCGAGGCGCTGGCCGATGACAGGTGCATTGACGAATCCGAGCGTGCGATTTGTCAAAGTCACAGCGGCGACAAGCGACGCCTGATCTGGCATTTCAGGGTTGGCCACGAAATACCCGATTCTTTCGCCCGCAAGCGAGAGCGTCTTCGAAAAGCTGCCGAGAACGCAGGCGAATTTTGTAAGCGGCAACATCGCCGGAACTGTTGCGCCGTCGTATGCGAATGCACGGTAAGGCTCGTCGGAAAGCAAGAACAACGGACGATTCCGCGTCTCGTTGACCTTGTCCACTACGGCGGCGAGACGTTTCAAGTCTTCTGGCGAATATATGCAGCCCGTCGGATTGTTCGGCGAATTGACTATGATCGCGCGCGTCTTTGGCGTGATTGCGGAGGCAATGGCGTCCACATCCGGACGGAATGCAGGCGGGAGAGACGGTACGGGTTTCAATACGCCGCCGAAATGCCCACAGTAAGCGCCATACTCCACGAAGTACGGGGCAGGTGTGATAACCTCGTCGCCAGGTTCTATTACAGCGCGGAAGAACGCCACAAGCGCACCGGCCGCACCTACCGTCATTACCACGTCTTTGCCGTCCAGGTGGATTTCCTGCTGCTTTGAAAGCGCGGCCGCAATCGTTTCGCGAACAGCCGGGATGCCTGCATTTGGACAATATCCCAGACCGAGCGGTTTTACCGCCTCTAGCGCGATGTTCTCAAGCGCATCCCGTGTTTTCGCGGGAGGCGGAACATCCGGATTGCCGAGCGAGAAGTCGCAGACGGCGTCAGCGCCGAACTGCTTCTTGAGCTCAAGCCCCTTTTCAAACATTTTGCGAATCCAGCTCGAAGACGCCATCGAGCTCTTGATCTGATCTGTAACAGTCTGCATGTTGTGTATTATACCATTTCCAATGTGTGTACGCATACGGCTCAGCGATTGCCGAGATTGACCTCTCCAATCAAATGCTTTGCCTTCGGTTTGTCGAGGCGCATGGTGAGAATCTGATGCTTCTCCTGTCCTGTCGCCCAGTCTGTATAGACGGTCGCAGTCACGGTCGTCGCGCCGGTGAGCGCGGTCTGGTGGGAGGCGAAGTAGTTGGACAGGACTTTGTATGTTCCGGCCTCAAGCTCCTTCTTCAGGTATTCCTCAGGACCGTAACCGGTCGTTACATCCTCCGAGACAAAACCTCCCTCGGCAGTTCTGCGATGACCGTAATACGCTTCTTCGCCGTTCGGCTCCAGCACATGGAGGTCTATATCGGTCTCGTCCGCATCCCAGCTCATGACGATTCTGAGCTTCATCGGCAAATCACGGCGATAGGCGGCATCGAATTGCGGCTGGACAGGTCTCGCGCCGTCCGGCCAGAAAGCCGCATCGGACCAGGCAATCAGCCCGTTGAGCTCTTCAAGCGAGACGATTGAAACCTGGAAATCGTTGCCGCGCCGTCCGCTGCGCCGGGCATTTATGTCGAACGCCGCTTCTGCGAAAAGCCTCATCGCCTCTTCGACGGCGGCCGCATCCATGCGCTCCTTGCCGAGTTCCGAAAGCACAAGCGCCAAGTCGCGGCGGCTCTGCGCCTCCTCAGGGAGCATCGCAAGAACCTTGCGGAATGCGTCGACCGCCATCTTCAGGCTGCCGGCCTCGCGCAGACGCCAGCCCATCGTGCGCCAGAGCGCCGCGTCCTCAAGCTTGAATTCTGCGAGGTTCGAAATGATTCGCTCGGCAAGTGCCCTTTCGCCCGCTTTGAAGAACCAACCGCTGCAGTCGAGATAGAACGCCGGCGAAGAACCGTGCTCTTCGCGCTGGGCGAGATATACTTCATACGCTCTGCCCTTCTCCGCAGCCTTGAGCGCATCGATATACGGCGTCTTCGGATCCCACGCCTTGAGCGTGACTGTTGGCGATGTGCCAGACCCTGCCGCGCCCGGTTGAACGGATTTCTGTGCGCCACCCGCCATCAGTAAAGAGGCCTCGTCTTCACTCATCGGCGCAGACTCCCTTCTCGAGCCCACTGCACGCCTCTGCAGCCGCTCTTCAGAACGGCGCATTCCCGAAGCGGCGGCAACCGGCGCTGAATCCTCTGAACCGCCAGGTTCGTCCGGAGCGATCGCACCCTCGGTTGCGGCATCGTTCGTGACGCTGTCGAAAAGTCCGCTCTTGGGCGTGGCCTTGCGCGGCTTGGGATCGTTCCACCACTTGACGCGCTCTTCCCAGTAGTTGAGAAGATTCTGTTCGTGTTCTGCTTTGGCTTTGCGAAGCGCAATCGGATCATCCTCGGCCGCGCGCCTCTTGATCCATTCATCGTGAATCGCGAGGTTGGCAGGAGGCTCGATCTTGTGCTCAAGCCACTGATCGAGCGTTTCAAGAACTATAAGCGAAAGTCCTGGTCCAGCGACGCCGTACTTGCGGCCGAGCGCGAGGAACTCGCCCTCGCGCGAATCGGCCTGCGACGCAAGATCCTGCATGCGACGCGCAGCCCAGACCGTGGCGAGAACCCGGCCATCTTTGACGGACAGTCCCTCGGGAGGCGTCTCCCCTTCCTTTAACCGCCTTATATCGACCTTGCGCACCGGGGCGTCGTCACGGCTTGCGACGGTGACGCCAGCCGTCTCCTCGTATTTAGGCGTTTCAAGGCCCATTGTATCGACCTCGTCGCTGAAGAAGAGAACTGGAGAATCAGCCGAAGGCGTGCATGCTTCAACAGCGGCCTTGATATCCGTACCGCCGTCGTATGCGAGCGCATCGAGCGCCGCAAACAGTTCTTCTCGCGTTGCCATTGCGCGGGGATCTTCAGGGACATGACGGAAAACTACGAGTTTCCACTCGCCCTTTTCAGGCAGTGCCTCGAGTTTTTTGCGCCATGCCGACGCGAACGGCTTCGCGCTCATGCTCGCATCCCACAGTATCGTACCCTTGGCGAACGCGGCGATCTTTTGGGCGACAGTCTGCATCTTCGCGCCGTCTTCAGGCAGAACCGTTGCGACAAAGACATCCTTTCCGTCGCGTT
Organism: uncultured bacterium; assembly: GCA_902776615.1. GTDB lineage: Bacteria > Verrucomicrobiota > Kiritimatiellia > RFP12 > UBA1067 > UBA1067. Next base: position 28,027 of record CACYQU010000013.1, on the reverse strand, counting down.
CGCAGATCGATGCGCAGGAACCCTTGCCTACGGTTTTTGGCGCAATGTATTCAACCTCGGCGCGGCGCGGCGTATTTGGCAGGAGAGGAAAGATTCTCGTGCGCCAGATATTGCCTTTCACCTGCTCGACGACACCAGGGTCTATTCCTTTTTTTACTTCGTTTTCGAAAGCTACGCGCGCCTTTTCCTTTTCGCAGACGACGCCTGGAACCATCTCGCCATTCACCTCAAGCGAATAACCGCATACAAAGGCACCGTCTGGAATGGGGAACTCCAGCTCGCCCGACATCTGGCGCGCATTCGGATTAGTGAAGGCGAAAACCGTCTTCACGCGGCGGAAGAATCCGTTCTCGTCAACGGTTTCCTCGGAAGTCTCGACTTTGACAGGCTTTTCGTTCGCGCGAAGATTGTCAACGCGAATCAGCGGCAGAGGCCGAGGCTCGATCGGCGGCAATGGTGTTGCCGTCTCCAGAAAGCGGCGCCAACGAGGTAGGTAGTGGTCGCGGACGAGTTCCGCATATTCGCGGTTGGCGTAGTCGGCGAGGAATGTCGCGCCGTATTTCGCGCCGGCCCACGTCGTGATCATCCTCATCCACGCCTTTTCTCCGCGCTCCCCGGCGCGCGCCCGGGCGAGATCCAGCCATGTGGAAAGGCGGAATTCCGGCGGAATGCCGAAAGCCGTGCAGACGTTGAACGACTCCGCTTCATTCAGAAACTCGCGCCGCGCGTCCGCGTTGTCCTTCAACTGCGGCACAAGCGCGCGCAGCCTGTTCGCCCACGCCTGTCGGCGAACGTCATACCGATCGCGCGCGAAGTTCGCCACGGCTGTCGAGTTGGATGTGGAAAGGCTCTCCTTCCATGCCTCCTCGAAGAGTTCCGCCGCGCGCCCAAACCGCGCCGGGTCATACCACAGACCGTCCTTCGGACCCCACGAGCTCGCGCTGTTCGCCGTCCAGCCCGGCTTGGCGCATATGACGTTCTCGACAGTTCCCTCCTGGCAGCGTCCGCAGGCGTAGGCCGTCGACGCGATAATGCGCCACGCCTCGCGAAGTTTGTCGCCGGCAGACGGGGTCAGAGAGTTCAGATCGTAGCGCCTGCCCACCCAATCGTCGAGCCACGCGGCGAGTTCGGCATCTGTCAGTTCCGTCCCGGCTGGTTGCATCATCATGTACTCGAAGATATCCGAGCAGACTGGATTCGTGAAGAAACCCTCGGAAAGAGATCCGAAGCCGCGGAATGTCCGCGCACCTTTCCCCTTAGCCGCGCGCCCGAGGCGTGCAAACGTTTTGAGGTTTCCGTAAAGACCGTGGTTGCCGCCGAAGTTCAGAACCTCGCACCATATCCACGGCAATTCGCCGAAATCCAGTTCGCACGTCGCGTCGTCGCTCGCGAATGCCGACATGTCCTTGACGAGGGCTTCGATGAGAGTGTAACGAGGGTCGAGACCGGCGCGAACCTTTTGCGTGGGGTTCTCCATCCAGGCCTGCACGACCCAGGTCACGCCAGGGAACGCTGTCTGCTGAGCAGACTGTACGGCACGCACGGCAGCCGTCACGTCTATTCCTTCGGACTTGCCGCCTTCGTGGAAGAGATCGCCTGCAAGGTACTTCGGCTTGATCCCATATACCGTTTCGATGCTGCGGTACCACGCGGCGGCGCAACGCTCAAAGTCTGGCGAAGTCGGATCGAGAATCGGCGGGCGATCATAGCAGTCGCACCACTTTCCCTGATTGAGAAGCGGCGCGACGGCAAGATTGGCAGGAACCATTCCGTAAAAGCCTTGGAGAACGGGCTCTATCCCCTTCTCGCGCATTTTTTCGGCTATGAAGCGACCGCGTGCTCCATCCGCGTCAATCGTCGCCTGGTCGAGCGGACCGCCCTCTCCTGCGAGGTTGCCCATAAGCCACCATGCTCGTGCGCATTCGTCGGGGATGAAAGCGAAGATATCTTCTTCGGACATGCCAAGTTCGCGCAGCGTAAGCTCCCAGACTTTGAATGTGCCGTCCATGAGCAGCGCAGCGTTGTATCCGGCCATGGAAAGTCTTTCGACCTCATCCGTCCATTCTTTCTCGCCGTAGTAGGCGAAGGTGTACGAAAGAGTGCAGTAGTTATAGGCGAGCCGCACTGGGGCTGGGGTTGCGGCCGATTCTGCATGCGAAGCGAACGCGACAATCAGAAATGCGATGGTTGTGATGTTTTTCATTTTTCCTCCTTTTCCCTTAAGCGGTTTTAGTCTTCGTCGGACGCGTCTGGATCCTTGAGTTTCACGCCCAGATCCTTAAGGCGTATTGTGACAAGTTCTTCCGCCGATGGATCGGAAAGCTCAGTCACACGAAGAGACTGCCGTTCAACGGATTTCTCGAAGAGGTTGCGGGCCCAGCGCGCATTTCCGAAATTCTTGTCCCGCTTTTCGGTGAGAAGCGAGATGTACGGCTCAAGCCACCGCTCGGTGTCGGACGAAAGGACGTACTTGCCTTTCTTGGCCATCGATCTGTATATCTCGGCCAGTTCCTTCGCGCTGTAATCGGGAAACTCGATAGTGCGGTTGAAGCGGCTTTCAAGACCGGAATTCATGTCCATGAAGCGTTTCATCTCGGCTTTGTATCCGGCGATGATGACAACCATCGATCCGCGGGCGTCCTCCATGCGCTTGAGAAGCGTGGCGACAGCCTCGGAGCCATACTGGTCGTTCTCGCCCTGGTTCAACTGATACGCCTCGTCGATGAACAGTATGCCGCCGGCGGCAGAGTCGATCAACTTGTTCGTTTTGGCCGCTGTTTGCCCTTCGTACTTGGCGACAAGACCCGAGCGGTCGGTTTCCACGAAATTTGCCCTGTCAAGTACGCCCAAGGCTCTGAACGCCTTGCCGAGTATTCTTGCGACAGTCGTTTTTCCGGTTCCGGGATTTCCCGTGAACACGAAGTTGTAGCTCATCGTTACGTTGTTTTCAAGTCCCTTCTCCTCGCGGAGCTTGTTTGCCTTCACAGTCGCCACAAGACGCCGCACCTCATTCTTTACGGGCGCAAGGCCGACGAGGGAATCGAGTTCGGCCAGAACATCGTCGAGGCTTGGCGCGCGAACATCTGCCTTTCGCTCCCCCGTGGCGAGATCTGCAAGCACGAGCGTCTGCAGAGACTGCGCGTCCATCACGCCGGAAGCGGCTATGCGATTCGCCTGACGCGCCGTCGCGTCCTCGAAGAGCTGCCGCACAAAACGCGCATTGCCGAACGTGCGGTCGCGCTTTGACGTGAGCTTGGCGATTGCCGCGTCGAGCCCGTCGTCTAGATCCTGAGCAAGGGAGAACTCGTTTTTCTTCGCCATAGAGCGGAATATGGCGGCAAGTTCGCCGGCCGTATAATCGGCAAATTCTATCGTCTTTGCAAAGCGGCTTCTCAGGCCCGAATTCGCATCAAGGAAGTCTCTCATTTCATCGGTGTAGCCTGCAGCGATCACTATCAGCTTGTCGCGGTCGTCCTCCATGCGCTTTAGCAGGGTCGCAATGGCTTCTTTTCCGTAATCGTCGCCTTCGCCGCTGACAAGCTGGTATGCTTCGTCGACAAAAAGCACTCCGCCGATAGCCTCGTCGATTTTTTCGTTTGTCTTCACCGCCGTCTCGCCCGCATAGCGGCCGACAAGTCCGGAACGGTCCGTTTCCACAAGTTGCCCGGTTTTGGCTATACCTAGCGCACGGAACGCACGCGCGACTATGCGCGCGACAGTCGTTTTTCCCGTCCCTGGATTTCCCGTGAATACCATATGATAGGTCATCGGCGGCACCTTCAGACCCTGTGCGCGCCGGGCTTCGTTCACCTTGGCAAGATTGACTATACGCCTTACTTCCGCCTTGACTTCCTCAAGCCCCACAAGGGAATCAAGTTCCGCAAGAACGTCGTCGACCGATTCGCGATTCGTCTCGGCTACCTGCGTGACGGACTTTTCTGCAGTCCGAGACTCTTTCGCCTTGCCATCCTGCGCATCGTCTGCCGATTCGATTTCGATTGGGTGCAGCAAAGCGAGAACAAGGCTTGCGACGACTCCTGCCGGGCCGATCAGAATGCGCGCCAATCGCGGCGTGCGGTCGTTGAAGATCGCAAATCTAATTATCCACACAGGAACGGCAAGCGCCATCATGTAGATCATCATTGAAGCACCGCAGCTGCTCGAGATTGCCGCGACAGAAGCCATCACGAGCACAATGTCGATAAGACACCCAAGACCTGTAGCTTTGAAGTTGCCGCCGTTTTTGTCCATGCGAACTCTCCTTTCGGCAGTCAAGCGCGCGGCTTCAGCTTGAAGCCTGTTCCTGTAAACTGCGCGATGTCGCGCCCGGTGTCGTCCGTTACGTCGACATTGACTACGCACGACGTTCGGCCGTCCTTTTTGAATCGCGCCGCGGCGATCAATCTGCCGCCCTTCGGCTGCGCAAGGAAGTTGACGCTTGTCTGCTGCGCAACAGTTACCGTTTCGCGGTCGTTGGTGAGAGCCGCGAAAGCAAAATCGGCAAGAGTGAATATAGCCCCGCCCATAACGCCGCCAAAGGCGTTTTTGTGACGCGCCCCCAGCACGACGCTTGTGACGGCATGCGATTCGTCAAGCTCATCGAGCGACATTCCTGCGTCGGTGGCGAACCTGTCGCCGGAAAAGTATTCTCGTGCTTCTTCGATAGTCTTGAACCTGGCCATTGGTGAAAATTCTCCTTCGTGGATCAACAGTTGTATTATACCAAATGCAGCGGCTTCCTGTTTTTCAAATCACCTTTCCGATTGCGCCGCGTTTGCCTCTATTGTCATTTGCATTGCCGCACCGAGAGTCGGGCCATATCGTTTCACTTGACGGAAACATATGTCACGCGGAGGGACAAATAGTCCCACATAAATAGCCTACATGCGGCCAATACCGTTTGGCACGGTGTTTGCTCTTTTACTGGCGTTGAAACAAAAGAAAGGAGTTCAAATGATGAATACATTGATAAACATTGATCCGTGGAGTTTTCTGGATGACCTGCTCGATACTTCGAGCCGCGCGTTCAGAACAGTCAAAGCTCGTGCAGCAGGCCGTTTCCCGCCTGTGAACGTTTTGCTGGATGACACCGCAATCATCATAGACCTCGAACTTCCAGGAAAAACAGCAAAGGATGTTGATCTCTCGCTGGAACCGCAGGCAGTGGTGGTCGCGGACCATCCGGCAGAAACGACAGATGCCGAAACAGGCAAGAACACAGTAACGCGTCCAGCATGGTCGCGCAGGCTGGAGCTGCCCTTCCGCGTGGACGCAAACAAGGCCAACGCAAAGTTCACAAACGGAATACTGCGCATAGAGTTGCCGAAAGCCGACGCTCCGAGCGTGCGCAGAATAGCCATTGAAGGCTGATCAAGGCACAACAGTATCAAGAAACAACCAAGTAAAGGAGATTTGAAAATGAATACTGAAGAGAAATTCACCGTTCCTGCAGCAACGCTGACCGAGCGGCCAGACGATTACGAACTTAAGGCCATGGTGCCCGGTATCGGGAAAGAGGATGCCGAGTTGCACATGGAAGGCAAGACTCTGTCGCTGAAAACCCACGCCAAATACCAGAACCCGGCCGGGTTCAGGGCTGTGGCGACGGAATTCGAGCGCACCAACTACGCCATGAGCGTCGATCTTCCTGAAATGGCCGACCCGTCTACTCTCGCCGCCAAACTTGAAAACGGTGTTCTGACCGTGACCATCAAAAAGCGTCCGGAAACGCAGGCGAAGAAGATAGAAATCCTCTAAACTTGCTGAAGGATTATTCCGAGTCCACATCGAGGGCGTCCCAATCGAGACGACCCTCGAATACTTTTTTGACAGGGCCTGTAAGGGTAATGTCGGAAAAGACCTCGCCGTCATATGTCCCGTCTACGACAAGTTCATAGCCTTTAACCGTTTTCACCCGGACAGGAAACTCAAGGCCGTAGTCCTTTACTCCTATCACGGCACTTGCGACAGCCCCTGTGCCGCACGCGCCCGTTTCTGCTTCGACACCGCGTTCATAGGTACGTATTGAGACACTGTCTGGTTGGCGGTAAACGACGAAATCGACATTTGTGCCGTTCGGCGCGAACCGCGGGCTAAGACGTATGCGGCGACCCTCTGCGTCAACATTCGTTTTTGAAAGGTTGTCGACCGGCACGATGCTGTGCGGAACTCCGACGACTACGAAATCGTCGTCAAAATCTTTTGGCAAGGGCATTGCGATGCGCACCAGTCTATCATCCAGCAACTCAGCCTCGACATCGCCTGCTGCCGTCTCAAAGCGCATTCTGCTGCTGTTTACTGCGCCTATGGATCGCGCAAACGCGGCTACGCAACGCGCGCCGTTGCCGCACAGCTCCGCTTCGGAACCGTCGGGATTGAAAAAACGCATCTTGAAATCGGCACGGTCTGACTGCTGCACAAGTATGACGCCTTCGCAACCCACGCCAACGCGCCTGGCCGCCATCGCGGCCACACGCATATAGTCGTCTATCGGAAACGTTCCGTCGCGATCATCGATCATAATGAAATCGTTTCCTGCACCATGCATTTTCACAAACGTCAGATCTTTCATCACCACCATCCTTTCGGAAGCGGTACTTCCGCACCACCGGTGAGGCGCACTAGATCCGCAAGAATACGGTAGGCTTCGTCAAGCACGACATCGTCCTTTTTGCGCTGGTTCCTCCTGCGGCGCGACGATATCTTCTCCTCCTTCTCTTCATCGTCCTCGTCGTCCAGTTCGCGAAGTTCGCGGTCTGCCGCCATCATTGCTCTTCTGGCCGAACGCTCCAGAGGCACTTCCTCGCGGTCGCTTATCTTGCGCATTCCCTCTACGTTGGCTATATGTTTTTGATAGCGCTCGTCGTTTGCAAGCCGCGCCTCGGAAAGTTTCTTCAACTGTGGCACGTAAGAGCCGAGATTCCAGCTCATTTCATAGTCGGCTGGCAGTATGCGGCTGAACGGAAGCGCATTCGGCAACTTGTCTTCGCCAATGTCAAGCGAATCGAGAAGCGACGGCAGGCGTATGTCGGCGGCGACGCCCTCGACCTGGGTGGAACGTCCGTTTATGCGATAGAACCTGGCTGTCGTGATTTTCATCGAACCGTATTTCTCCGGCCCCATGCCCAATACGGACTGGACTGTCCCTTTACCGTGCGTTCTCCAGTCGCCGAGAACTATGGCGCGCCCGGTATCCTGCAAATGGCCGGCGACGATTTCGGACGCACTCGCGCTTGCGCGGTCGGTCAGCACGACAATCGGCTTGCGGAATGCAATCGGATTGCCAGGTGGAATCGGCAGGCTGCCAACCGTACGAACCTCGCGTATCTGCACAACAGGACCGCTTGCCACAAAAAGCGCCGAGAGCATGACCGCCTCCCTAAGGGATCCACCGCCGTTGCCGCGCAGATCCAGCACGAGTCCTTCGGCGTCAACCGCATTGAAGTCCGCCAGATACTTGCCGACATCCATCGCACAGCTGCGAAATGCGGGATCGCCGAAGCGTTTGTCCATCGTGCCGTAGAAACTTGGCAGATATACGTAGCCCAGTTTGCGCTCGACGCCGTCGAGCGTGACGCGCTCGACATGACCCGTGGCAGCTTGATCCTCGAGCTTGATTTCGTCTCGCACAAGCTCGATCATCTTGCGCGTCGCGCCTGAAGGATCGCTGCGAGGGATTATCTCCAGCGTGACGCGCGTGCCCTTCGGCCCGCGGATCTTGCGGATCGTTTTTTTCATCGGGCGCCACATTATGTCTTCCATTTCGCCATCGCCCTGCTTGACGCCGACTATCTTGTCGCCGCGCTTTATGCGACCATCGACATCGATCGGGCCGCCGGGCATTACTTCCTCGATCTTGAGCGCTCCGTCGTCAAGCCCGAGCACCGCGCCAACGCCGCAAAGGGCGAGGTTCATCTCCATGTCGAAATCCTCTTTCGACGCTGGACTCATATAATCAGTATGCGGATCATACGCGCGCGAAACACTGCCGAGGTAATGTTGCAGGACGGCCTCTTCATCGGGCTCGGCCATCACCGTGACGTACTGGTGATACTTCTTTATGAGATTCTCCTCTGGCGTCTCGGTCTTTTTGTCAGCTGTTTCGCCATCCGTTTCATCAGCATCTTCGTCGTTCTCGGCGACAGTCCCGGATGTTGCGTCGCCGGCGGATTTCTTCGCTTCCCTGGCAGACTTCTCCTCGGCATCAAGCTCCTTGCCCAAGATCTGCGCAAGAACCTCGTTTTTCAATCTGAGCCGCCACAGTTCCTCGGCCTCTTCGCGCGTTGCAGGCCAAGGGGCGTCCTTGCGCTTTATGCGATAGAACTCGTTCGTCGAGAAATCCCATTCGCCGCGGGCTAGCAGGTTGGTGGCGAAAAACACGCGTTCGTTAAGGCGGCGCACGTAAAGATTGTATACATCAAAACCAAAGCTGACATCGCCCGCCTTCAATTCATCGTCCAGCGTCTTTTCATGCGCTGAAAGCTCGTCAAGGTCGCTCTTGAGAAAAACCGAATGATCGTAGTCATAGAATGTAACCAGATTCGTCCAGGCGCGTTGTGATATCATATCATCAAACCGCTGCTGCAAAACATGAGCTCTCGGCAAAGTATTCACAAGCCGAATGGAAATCTTTCCGTAATACGACTGCGGTTCGACGTCCACAAAATGCGGTTCGGGCTGGACAACGGGCGCCGTCTCCTGCGCAGGGGGCGGAACCTCGGCCGGTTCTTCCGGCTGGACGGGCGCAGGCGGAACCTGTTCAGACTTCTCTGGCTGCACCTCGACGGGGACTGGTTGCGTTTCGTCGGCAGACTCCTGCTGGTTTGACTCAGGTATGCATTTGCAACTGCTTATGGCAATGATTATTATGGCCAGCGAAAGCAGCGTCCACACTGCCCGCTTCTTCGTTTTTGCGGAAATTTCTCCTGTATTCATGAATTGCTCTCCATTAAAGTCACCAACCTGTCAAGTTCTTCCGGTGTAATAACCACACGATCGGTTTCGAAGCTTTTCTTGAGATCGCAGGAATTTATCACAACCGCTCCTTGCACCTCCGCCACATGGGCAGTAAAAGTGTCGCTAGCGAACGCCAAAACCGGCGTTACTGGTCCCTTCCATCCTGCATTGTCGAGCGCGGCCTTGACCAAGGCCGCCTCCTTGTGCACTTGTGCAAGAGGCGAACGCGACGGGAGCTGTCCGTCAAGAAGGATGTGGCCGTCTTCAATCGTCACGACGCCGCGCCAGTACTTTGTCTCAATCGCATACACGCCCGCGGGCCCTGCGACGACATGATCGACATGTACGCCGCAAGCGACAAAATCATTGAAGATGTGGTATTCATCAGGCAGGCTCTGCAGTATTCCCGCGACGCGTTCCTCGCCTCTCGCGCCTTTGAAATAGCGCTCGACATGCCGAGCGCCTTTATATACGCTCCATCCTATCCATGCGATCGACACGGCCAGTGCGGCCGCACCAACAGTCAGGCTTGCGAACAAAATTACCGCAGCCGAAAAGCCAAGGGCGAAAATCCCGAAGAAAAGCGGCCACAGCCCTGCGACCGTTCCTTTCACACGGGCCCATTCGCCCGCTACACCATGAGTTTTAGCCATACATTCCTCCTGTCGTTGCCGGAATCATTGAACGGATCCTTCACCACCGCCTGAAGCAGAATCCTTTCTCTTCAGAACCATCAGTGGCGTAGAGCCCTGACCAAATCTTTCTTCTGTAAATACGAGATCGTAGTTTCGCTTGAGTATGTTCCAGAATCCCATTTGCACATTCATCGGGGTTTTTTCGCAGCGAGGAGCTGTTATCGCAAAAGAGTAGCCGCTCATCGCGGCGACTTTGCATGGCGCCGATTCGAGAAGCCGCTTCATGCAGTTTTCGTCAAGAAGGACCTTCTCCGCTCCGGCGTACGGAAGCTCGTTCCACAGGCTGAATGGCCCCATCGCAAGCTGACGCGGCACTTTGCGTCCAGTCTCTACGGCAAGGTATATATCCTGCGTAAGCAGTTCGTCGCCGCCTGGGTCTATGGCTTCTATTTCGCGAGCTACCGTTCTGAGCTGTGAAAGCCTGCTCTTGTCACGGCCAAGCACCCAGAAACGGTCTTGACCGTCAATCATCCATTCTTGAAGCAACGGGCTGCCGAACGATCCGGCCCATGTCATGCCCAGCACCGCCAGAGCAAGAACATCAGACCTAATCTCCAATCGATTGGCGGCAACTACAGCCGCCACTACAGCCAGAAGCCCCATTACAGGAACCTGATAGTCCTCATACGGAACCGGGGCGAGCATTTGAACTGCAAAAACCGAAACAAAACCCGCTAGCGCAATCCACCACACGAACCGCGCTTTGGACGAGACGCCGCAATCGTCGTTCGCGGCGCCAGTGAATAGTCCGAACACGCCCACTCCCAACAAAACGACAACCGGCAAGTACCATCTCACTAGACGACTTGCCGAACCGACGAAGAGCACAATGTCAAAACCGCCACGCGCCGCATGGTATTTCTGGGCGGCAAGAAGCCCAGGGAGAAACTCTCCGAAGAAGAATGGCCCGAACGCAATCAAAAGCCCCAGGGTCGCACCGCATCCGAACCAGAGCCATCCCAAACCGCCTCGGGCTTCACGCCTGCGGAAAAGGAAAAGCCCCAAGGCCACGACAGGCAGCATAACGCCAAGGCTTATGCGCGTCGCGCAAGCGAACGCAAGGCAAAGCCCGGCGGCGGCCATCTGCATCATACCCTCAAACGAAAGAAGATAAAAGCCCATGGCGACAAAAAGCCCGGCGAGGGCATATGTCTTCGGAATTGCAAGGTAATACAGATGATAAAGGTTGCCGCACAAAAGCACGGCCACCAACAGCGCAGCCAATCCGCGTTTTTCGGGTTTCGCGATTCTGCGGGCGAGCGCGACAAGAAACACTATCCCCCACAGGCCAAGAATCAGCGTGAACACACGCCCTCCTGCAATCCCGAAATGTTTCCAAAACCCAGAAAACACCGAATACACAAGAGGCATCATCGGCGCCTGCGTGAAAAAGAAATCGCGATACGGCAGATTTCCTTCCGCGACAAGGTTTGCGGCATACAAATACCAGCCTTCGTCCTGATTTAGACCACCAAACCAGACCGATGCTACAGACAGAACAGCAAGGGCAAAAGCGACGAGATGCCAGAAAACTTTCATCGACTACTTCTTTTCTCCGGAAGCTTTCATCTGCAGCCACGCCTCGATGAAAGGTTGGAGGTGACCATCCATAACCCCATTTACGTCGCTCGTCTCGTACTCAGTCCGAAGGTCCTTGACCATCGTGTATGGGCAGAAAACGTACGAACGGATCTGTGATCCCCAGCCGTTTTCGGACTTGGCGCCGTAGAACCGATCCATCTCGGCCTTTTTCTGGTCTTCGTAGTATTCGTACAGCTGGGCGCGCAACATGTTCATGGCCTTTTCCTTGTTCATGTGCTGCGAACGCTCCTTCTGACAGGCCACGACAATTCCTGTTGGCAGGTGCGTAATGCGCACAGCCGAATCGGTCTTGTTGACATGCTGTCCGCCAGCTCCGCCGGAACGGTAGGTGTCGATTCTCAAATCTTCGTCTTTTATCTCGAGATCAATGTCGTCGTTAATCTCGGCGACGGTTTCCATCGAGGCGAAACTCGTCTGGCGGCGCTTGTTGGAGTCGAACGGCGAGATGCGCACAAGCCGGTGGATTCCACGCTCGGCCTTCAGCATTCCGAACGCATATGGGCCCTCTACGCGAAAATACACATCCTTGAGCCCAGCCTCTTCGCCTGGCTGCTGGTCGTATTCTTCGACCTTCCAACCCTGGCTTTCTGCATAGCGGATGTACATGCGGTAGAGCATCTGCACCCAGTCGCACGCTTCGGTTCCGCCCTGGCCGGCGTGAAGCTTTACGAAGACGTTGCAATCGTCGAACTTGCCGCCGAGAAGCGACTGCATGCGAAGCTTGGAGAAGAACTCGTCCGCCTTGGCGCATTCGGAAAGAGTGTCTTTGAGCGCATTCTGCTGGGCCGCGCCCTCCTCCATCTCGGCAAGCTCCAGCATGACGCCGGCATCCTCGACAGACTTCAGAAGCGAATCGTACGGTCCGACATAGGCGCGTTCCGCGTTGGTCGCGGCAATTACTTCGCGTGCCTTCGCCTGATTGTTCCAGAAATCAGCATCGGCCTGCTGCGCTTCCAGCGAGGCGAGCCTCTCGCGGCGCTCGCCGATTTTTATGTAGTCGGCCATCTCGCCGACTCTGCGCTTGAGGTCGTCTATGCGCTGGCGAATCTCCTCTACCTCCAGAAGCTTTTCCTTCGCCTCTTCAGCCATTCTCAACTTTCCTTTCTGCGGCCTTTCACTGCCTGCAAAAAAGAGAATCGTCCCCCGAGGAGACGATTCCCTTTTCACGCGACATTGTATTTACTTCTCTTCTTTAGCCTCTACCTCGAACTCGGGCCGCTTGCCGCGATACCACCACATCATGATCGGAGTCGCGATGAAAATCGAGGAGTACGTACCCGACACGACACCGATGAGCATCACCAACGCGAAGTCGAAGATGGAACCATCGCCGAACGCGAAGAGCGCCGCGACCGCGAAGAACGTCGTAATCGACGTGATGACGGTACGGCCGAGGCAGGCGTTGATCGAACCGTTGCAGATTTCCGTAAAGGTCGAGCGGCGATCGTAGCGAAGCTTCTCGCGGATGCGGTCGAACACGACGACCGTGTCGTTCACCGAGTAGCCGATGATCGTGAGAAGCGCCGTAATCACGATAAGCGACACCTGACGGCCGCAAAGCGAGAACAGACCGAGCGAGATCAGCGCATCATGGGCCAACGCGACAAGCGCGCCAAGGCCGAAACCGAACTGGAAGCGGAAGCCCACATAGAGGAGAATCGCAACCAGCGAGAAGATGACGGCGTAAGTACCGCTCTTCTTGAGGTCTGCGCCGACCATGGAGCCGACTTCATCGACGGACGCGGGGGAGATCTCCGACTGCGGGAACTTGGCCTGCAGAAGCTTTGTCACGTGAGCGCCGACATCCTTGCCCTCAAGCTGGGCGCCCTTCTTGGTTTCGGCCGTCTCGCCGGTCTTGACGAGAAGCGTCGTCGCCCCGACACCTTCCTGATACTGGATTACGGCTGCATTGTCGAACTCGTTCAGCGCAGCGCGCACGTCTGCCACGGCAGGCTTGGCATCTTCCTTGAGGTTGTATACGATCGATGTACCGCCCGTCAAATCCACCGCAAGCACCGACGCGGGATTTGTGAGACCGCGAATCGCGAAGATCGCAAGCGCAACGGCTATGATCGCAAACGAACCGCCGACCGTGTACTTCATGGGTGTCACGAAGTCGAACTTTGGCGCCTTGAAGAACTGACGCATCTTGAACGCAGTCTTGCGGGCCGGATCGACGAGGTGGTCGAGCACGAGACGCGTGACTACGACAGCAGTGAACATCGAGATGACAACACCAGCAGTAAGCGTGATCGCGAAGCCGCGAACCGGACCAGTGCCAACGACGAAGAGAATCACGCCTGTGATGATTGTTGTAAGATTGGAGTCGAAGATCGCCGTGAATGCGCGGCCGTAGCCGTTCTTCACCGCATCGCCGGCGTTTCTGCCGGACAGGAACTCCTCGCGGATTCGCTCGAAGATGAGCACGTTGGCGTCAACCGCCATGCCGAGCGAAAGGACCAGACCCGCTATGCCGGGCATTGTCAGCACGGGAAGCTGCATCGAACCGCCGCCGCCCATGGAAGGATCGTGCGCGAATACGCCGAGAATGTTGGCCACGAACACGAGCGCAGTGGGCAAAAGAGCGATGTCGAGGAAAAGCGCAATGTCGGCGACAAGACCGGTAGCCCAGTAATAATAGAACATGAAAAGAGCAACAAGCGCGAAGCCGAGAGCCGCTGCGATTACGCCTGCATGCTTGGCGTCTTCACCCACTGTCGGCGAAACGGAAGTTTCGGCGAGTATCTTGAGAGGAGCAGGCAGCGCGCCGGCGTTTAGCTCGTTGGCAAGCTTGTTCGCACTCTTGGCGTCGAAACGGCCGGTGATCTCGCCGCGCGAACCGATTTCGCTGTTGATCACAGGCGCGGATATGAGAGTCTCGTCGAGGATGATCGCCAGCTGACGGCCACGATCGGTAGGATTCTTGGGGCCGTGCGCCTTGTAGTTGCGCGTCAGGGTCGAGAAGATGCGACCGCCTTCCGCGTTGAGCGTAAAGCCAATCGAGAGCTGACCCGAAGTCGGATCGCGCTGAACTGCCGCAGAGACGAGAGACTCGCCGGTGAGCTCGGTCTTGCGGGCGACGAAGTTGGGCGAATAAGTACCGTCGCCATTATCCTCGAGCATGAAGCGGTAGCGGGCGTCAGGCGTCTCCCACGCGGCCAGACGGGCGGCGTATCCCTTGGTCTTGGAAACCTCTGCCCAGTTCTCCGCGCGAGCGTAGCCGTTGCCGCTTTTCTTGTAGCCTTCGGGCGCGGTGTCCTTCGCAAGAAGCTTGGCGACGAGCTGGTCGTTCTTCGGATGCGTGAGACGGAACTCAAGGAACGCCGCGCTCTGCAGGTTGGCCTTCGCGGCCTTGCGGACCTCTTCGTCTACGCCCGGCAGCTGCACGAGAAGACGATGGTCTTTCATGCCCTGAATTACAGGCTCGTTCGTGCCCATCGCGTCGACTCGACGGCGGATGACCTGAATGATACGCGCGTCGCAATCCTTGAGCGTATCCTGAATCTTCGCTTCCACCGCGCCAGGCGTGTTGGTTATCGCCGGATTCGCAGCTATTATGGTTTCGGCGAGCTTGTCAGTGTCGACGCCAAGAGTGAAGGACGTGCCTCCCCTCAAATCGAGGCCGAAGCGGAGCTTCTCGCTCGGCGGATTGCAAACGTATATGGACACGACGGCGATGAGCGCCAGAACGAGCCACTTCCATATGTTGTTACGAACCGTAGTTTCCTTTGACATTTTTTTCACCCTCTTTTGGGAATTTGAAGGTATATTTTACCAAAATCCGCGGCGTAAGTCTAGCGGTCGCCGAAAGGTTTTTCTCGAAGTCAATTCCGCGCCGCGGCGAAAAGAGCCTCTAGCCGCGGAAGACGGTCGTGAAGCGACAGCTTGAAAGGGATTTCCATGCAGAGCGGGCGCAAAAGCCTGAATACCCTTCCTGAAACGACCTTCACTTCGCCCGGAACGCGTCCGCGCGAGATAATGTGCGAAAGGACGCGCTTCGGCATCGACTCCCAAAGTCCGCGAAGACCGGATTCCGGCTTGACGGAAAGACAGTCCCAGACAATCTTCTCGCCTGTCGCACCGTCCGCTCCCGCAAGTACATACGCATAGCGCGGCCGCTGTTCTTTGGTGATCAATCCAGGCTCTATGCGAAAATCGATCTCGATGGATTCTCCATGTGCAAAGGGTATGTCCTTCGCCTTCTTCAAATCCGCCTTTGCGAACGAGATGTGCTCTACGTGCGGACGCGGTTGCGGTATGGACAGAGGCTGGTCGGACCATTCGCCGCTGCGATTTTCCACCCTTGCGAAAAGAGCCTTCTCGCCTGCATATTTCAAGGGAAGCGCCTTTTCGGTCTCAATGCGCATCATTACGCCGAACACCTCCCAGAGCATGCGTTCGCAAAGCGCACGGCCGCGGCTGTCTGGCGCAACAGGCAGATAGCCGGGATCATGGCGAAACAACGCGTTCGAGCCGTCCGCAAACACAACCAGCTCGAAATGCGCAAATTCAACCGGAGTAGAGTACCATCCGAAATTGTGATCGGCGGCCGTGCGGACGAAGTCGTGAAAGGTCTGCCATCCTTCAAGGAGCAGGAGTCGCGCTTTGACTTCAGGACGGTCGCCTTTGATCGCGGCAAAGAAATAAGGCAAAACCGTCCCGGAAGGCTTCACGGCCCAGTGATAGGGATAGACGGCATCCCACAAGCCGAGCGCGTCTATGCGCCGCCCTATTTCGTTTGCCGTCACCGCGACTCAGTGGCTTTTATCCGATCCCAGGCCTTGTTGTACATGGCCTGCACCTCTGGCTTGTCGTCGAAGCTCGTGAGGATCTGGCCGTAGCGAAGCGTCTGCGCATCGAGTATTATGAGGGAACGGTAGTCTTCGTCAAGCTGCTCTATGCCGGGACGGACGGGATTGGGGCCGCAGATGTAGTCCATGTTCACCGCCGCGACATCGCCGTCGTATATGTAGTTGATGAACGCATACGCGAGGTCCTTGCGCCTTGCCCCGCTGGCGACGACCATCTCGTCGAACGCAATTGCAAAACCCTCCTTCGGAAGGGCGAAACCTATGTCGTCACGCGCTGGCGCGCCCGACTCGTCGTCGCCGATTATGACCTGCGTGATGTCGGTCGAATAACCGTGACCAAGCCATGTTGCGCCGCTCGCGACCTCGGTCTTGTAGCTCTCGGAGTCGAACTTGCGCACGTTGGCGCGCCACTTGAGTATCTGCTCCACGGCGGCGTCGATCTCGGCGGGGTTCTCGGAGTTGATTGAATACCCCAGGTACATAAGACCCGAACCGATTACTTCGCGCATGTCGTCGAGAAGCGAGATCCGGCCCTTCAGCGCCTCGTTGCCGAGAATGCTCCACGAATCCACCTCGGCGCCTTCGGGAATCTTGTCCTTCGCATATGCGAAGCCCGTGTATGTAACGGCGTAAGGAGCGCTGTAGGTGAAACCGTTGTCGAGGATCTGCGTCGCAAAGGACTTGTCGAAGTTCTTCATGACATTCGGCATTCTGGAGTGGTCGAGCTTGTCGATCATGCCCTCGCGCGCCATGGTTCGGATCTGATAGCTGCTGGGCATTATCAGATCGTATCCCGTACCGCCTGCTTTGAGCTTGGCGTACATCGCCTCGTTTGAATCAAAAGTGTCGATCGCAACCTTCACGCCAAGCGCCTTTTCGAAACTCTCGAGGACATCCGGCGATATGTAGTCGCTCCATGTGTATATGTGCAGCGTTCCGCCGTCGCCGCCTTCGGACGGCACGAATCCGCTCGCCTTCGCGGCCTCCAGCGCCTGAGCGGTGAGATCGACATTGTCCTCGCCGCCGGATTCTGCGCAACCCGCCGCGAGCAGCACTGCGGACGATGCCGCGACAACCATTTTGAACATCTTCATCATTTTACGCATCCTTTCTCAGTCAAATCCAAGCCGGCACGGTTGAATCAGCCAAGCACTGCGGCGCGGCCGAGCGAAAACGCCTTCTTGTTGACGTCCAGAAGCTTCGCCTTCGGACCCGAAAGCATCTCCTCCATCGCACGCATCCAGTCTGATTCGCCAAATGGAGTAAACGCGGAAAGCGCACCCGCGACGACCATGTTCATCGTACGCGCGTTCCCGACCTGCTCCGTCGCGATCTTCATCGCGTCTATCAGCTTCAAACCGTGAATGGCGGCGACGCGCGCGTCCAGATTCGCGACATCCTTCTGCTGTCCCGACGACACCGTGACGGGTACGAGATAAAGGTCGTTCACTATCGCGACGCCGCCATCGGCCAGAAGATGCGCGTTGCGCACGGCCTCAAGCTTGTCGAAGCTTACGAGAATGTCGCACGTTCCATCCTGTATCACCGGCGAAGCGACGCTGTCGCCGAAGCGGACCTGCGAACTTACGCTTCCGCCGCGCTGGGCCATTCCATGGATTTCGCTCTTCTTGACCTGCAGCCCGGCGATGGCGGCGGTTTTCGCCAGTATGTCGGCCGTGAGGATGATTCCCTGCCCGCCGACGCCGACGAGCGATACGTTTACTGTTTTCATCGCGTCAGTCCTGAACTCTCTCTACGGTAATCTCCGGGTCGATTTCCTGAAGGGCGACCTCGATGCCCTGCTTCAATGTCATCATGGCGAACGGGCACGATCCGCAATGCCCGACAAGCCGCAGATACACCACCTTGCCGTCGATCTTTACGAGCTCAAGATCGCCGCCGTCGTTCTGAAGTCCGGTGCGAAGCTCCTCCAGCTTTGCCTTTATCTGTTCTTCCATCTTTGTTTGCTCCTTGATTTATGCATACAGGTCGATTCGCGTTTTGAGGAACTCGTCCTGCGCGTCGATCCAATTCGTGAAAAGCTCTCCGAGATCGCCGTTCTGCAGCGTGTCGCGGATTTCGGTCGAACCATACAGTCTGTCGAACCACTCGGGCTTCGACCCAAACGCCATCTTGCTTCCGTGGTGCTGCAGCAGCGCCGTGTACACGAGCATTCCGGCGGTCACCGGATAGTACGCGTCGGGGTTTGCAAGCGTAAAGAGTATTCCGTTCAGATGCTGGCCGCTGTACTGCCCGGACTGCGGAACGTACCGGTACGGACGCATTCCAACTCCGCAGCTCGAAAGCCCCGGCGTGAGGTCTTTTATCAGTCCGCGCTGGTCGAGCCATGGCGCGCCGATCACGCGAAACGCCAACGGTCCGCCGCGATCGCAGTCCACCGAAGGATACGCCTCGGAAAACACGGTCATGGGATAGAAGACCGCGTTGTCCCAGCCGCGGATTGCCGGCGAGGGCGGAACGAAGTTCGGCCACGGATCGCGCGAAGCGTGGCTCCAGTCCAGAACCGGCACGACCGTGAGGTCGAGGTCGAGACCCTCGGCGGACTTGATCCACATCGCGCATTCGCCAGGCGTCATGCCATGGCAGAAAGGTATGTTGAGCGGCGCGACAAAAGACGCGTAGGCGGGTTTGCGCATCGGACCGTCGAGCACGCCGCCAAGCGGTATGGGACGATCCAGCACGACAACGGCCACCCCTTTCTCCGCGCAGGTCTCAAGAACGTTCTTGACCGTCGCAAGGTAGGTGTAGCAGCGCACGCCGAGATCCATCAGGTCAATCACCATGCACCCGAGCCCCGAAAGCATCTCGTCCGTCGGATGGCGGTGCTCGCCGTACAGCGAATGGATGGGCCTGTTCCAGTATGGATGCCACGCGCTCGCCGTCTTCTCGCCGGCAGCGGACGTTCCGAAGAAGCCGTGCTCGGCGGAAAACAGGCACTTGAACCTGTCCGGAAATTCAGCCATGAGCCGCCCGGTGGTGGATGTCGCCTGCATTGTCAGCAAGCCGAAGGCTGCATCGCTTTTGGACAGATGGTCGATGAGCGCCTGATAGTTTATCTTCATGTGGTCTCTCCGCTTTTGAGATTTTCTCCATCCAGCCGGATCCGCAGAGCCCCTACCTCCGCAGCCGTATTTGAGATCGAAGGTTCGCGCCCGGACGCTACCGCACAGTCCGCCGCCGCGCCGTGCAGCCACACCGAGGACGCCGCCGCCAGAAAAGCATCGCATTTCAGATACGCCCATCGTGCGCCGATGACGCCAGCCAGCAGATCGCCCATCCCGCCGAGAGCCATGAAGGGATTCCCGGTCGTGTTCTCCCAGACGCGCGAACCATCCACCGACACGACCAGCGTTTTCGCGCCCTTCAGAACAACCGTCGCGCCGTAGCGCTCGGCTATCTTTCGCGCAGCCAGCGGCCTGTTCGCCGACACCGCGCCGCGATCGGTCCCCAGAAGCCGCGCCGCCTCGCCTTCGTGCGGCGTGAGAATCAGCTCCTGTCCGGCGGCCGGCTCGTAGCCTTCGGTTCGCCCATACCACCCGGCGAGTATCTGCAGCGCGTCGGCATCGAGCACGAAACGCCCGCTGGAACCCGACAGGAGACGCGACACTATCAGTTCGGAACTTACCGAAGCGCCCAGCCCCATGCCTATGACCGTTACATCAGCCTTGGGCGGCAGGCAGTTGGGCGTAAGCTTGGTGAAAGTCGCTTCCGGCAGAAGCGCGCCGGCGCACATGCGCGACGCGCCGGGCACGACAAGCTGCACAAGCCCCGCGCCCGCCGCGCGGGCACCGAGACCGGCCATCACGGGAGCGTTCGCGTAGCGCCACGATCCGCCAACGACCGACACCGTCCCGACAGAATACTTGTCGGCGTCGACGGGACGCTTCCTGAAGGCCGAAGCCAGCTTCTGCGGAACTTTCACTTTCATGGTGGAATTATACCATATCCCATACAACACGGCAATAGACGCCGCTTGGACACGGAACGCCCTTCCCTTCAAGAAGCATCTCGCCCGCATCAATCCGCGCGGACGGAAAAATCTGCCTCATGATGTTCGACGCCGCCACAGGCGACAGGCCCGGCGTATGCGAGGAAAACAGCACAAACAGCGGCTTCTCGGACAGCAACTCGCACACCAGCGAGAGAGTCTCGTCGAGATCCCTCTCGATTTTGTACATTTCCCCGCCCGCTCCGCGGCCAAACGTGGGGGGGTCGAGTATTATCGCGTCGTAGCGGCGGCCGCGACGCAGCTCGCGCCTCATGAACTTGTGGGCGTCGTCGACTATCCAGCGTATCGGATGGCCCTCAAGCCCGTTGACGGCCGCGTTCTCCCTGGCCCATTCGACCATGCCCTTCGATGCATCCAAGTGGCACGCTTCGGCCCCGCCCTGCGCGGCGGCGATGGTGGACCCCCCGGAGTACGCAAAAAGATTCAACGCCGACACGCTCCTGCCCGCCGATGTCGCGGCGGCGACCGTTTCGCGTATCCACCGCCACTGCGCGCGCTGCTCCGGGAAAATGCCGAGATGCCCGAAATCCGTCCCTCCGAGCTTGAAGCGTATGCCGGCGGTTTCGATGCTCCAGCGCTTCGGCAGATTCGACCGGCCGTGCCAGCGGTTTCCCTCCTCGCGATCGAAGCTTGCGTCGGCGCGCGCCCACTCGGACGCGGGCTTCGCCGGACGCCACAGCGCCTGCGAACACGGACGCGCAAGCGTCACGTCGCCAAAGCGCTCAAGTTTGCGGCTCTGGCCGGAATCGACGAGCTCGTAACCGTCGGTCATCTGCCGGGCCTCGCCTCGTCGTAGACTACACGGGTCGGAACGGCAGGCAGGCACTCCCGCCCGGAGACCGCCTCCGCCAGTTCGCCGGCCTTGTCCTCGTCGTACCACCAGTAGCCGAAAATGCAGTCTTCGTTCGAGTACTTGCCGAGAACCGTATCGGGCGTGCCGAACTTGTTCCAGTACAATAGCCGCGTCTCGGCGATGTTCCACAAGAGCACGTACGGAACCTGCTCGGCCACGAGCCTGTCGATGCGGCGGTACGCGTCCACGCGGTCGGACATCTTCATCATCCCCTTCTCGGCCTTTATGATCTCGTCGACCTCGGACGACTTGAAGCCCGTTATGTTGTTCGACCCCTTCCTGTCCGCCTCGGACGAAAGCCACGTCACCTCCGGGCTGCGGAACATCGTGCCGCCCCACGAAGCCCACGTCATCTCGTAGTTGAAGCCGTCCATGTCGCGCATCCACCCCGCGAAGTCCTTGCGGGCGATGCTCATCTTTATGCCGCACTGTTCGAGGGCGTGGTTGAAAAGCGACAGAAACTTGTCCTCGCTCGTGGCGCGCGACAGGAACGTAAAGCGGAATTCGCGGCCGTCCTTTTCGAGCAGCCCCTTGGCGTTTTTCCTCCACCCCGCCTCGGCCAGCAGACGCTTCGCGCCCTCTATGTCGTAGCGGAACTCCGGGTTTTCGCACGGATGCGAATCGTCGTAGAGGTCTGTGTAGTACGACTTCAGCAGAAAGTACTCGCCAAACATCATCGTGCGGTTCATCGTTTCGCGGTCCACCAGCATCGCCATCGCCTTTCTCACCCTGATGTCGTCGAACGGCGGCTTGCGCATGTTCATCGCGAACCCCTGGAAGCCGACCGGGTTGTGGTTCTTCACGCGGCGCTTGAGAATCCAGTTGCGGTCGAACTTCTCGCCGTGCGTCTCGCCTCCCATTATCCGCGCCGTGTAGACGGGGTATACGTCGATGAGCCTCTTCTTCAGGGCCTCGAAGCCGTTTTCCGAGTCGATGTAGTAGCGCATCACGAGACGGTCGAAGTTGCATACGCCGCGGCTGGACGGCAAATCGCGCCGCCACCAGTTCTTCACGCGCGCGAACTCGGTCTCGACCTGCTCGGCGATGCGCGAGATGCGGTATGCGCCGCCTACGGGGGCGTCGACGAGATCGAGCTTGTTGAAGTCCTTCCCGCCGAAAGCATGCTTCGGCAGTATGTAGAAAAACCCGCAGTGCAGAAGATCGCGCCAGTCGCTGTCGGAGCCGGGCTTTTTGCGGAATCTGACCGTTCGGGCGTCGATGGCTTCTGGGCTTTCGAACGCGCCGAGGCTCACCTTCCACGGACCGGTGTCGTTCTTCGGATCCATGACCGTCTCGAAAGTCCACTTCACGTCGTCCGCCGTCACGGGCTCGCCGTCGCTCCACCGGGCGCGCTCGTCGATGACGAACGTAAACTCCGCGCCGTCGTCGGAGACCGCCCAGCGCCTCGCAAGGCCCGGCGCGAAGTCGAGCGTGTCAACGTCGGTCGAAAGCAGGCTCTCGTACATCAGACCGAACGTCATGCTCGTGTAGGCGTTGTTGTCCACGTATCCGTTCAGGCTCTTTGGCGCCTGGGCGCCGAAGAAGCGTATCGACCCGCCCTTCTTCGCATGTGGCGACGCGGTGGGATCGGGTTCGTCCTTCCAGTCCGGCGACGGATACCACGTCAGGGCGGACAATACAATGGCGGCGAAAAATGTCACAGCACTCCTTTCAGGCGCTCGATGGCCTCCAAAACGTTTTCACGCGAGTTGAACGCGGATATTCTTATGAATCCCTCGCCTGCGCGGCCGAAGCCCGCGCCTGGCGTAGTGACTATGTTGGCCTCCTTGAGAAGCCGGTCGAAGAACGCCCACGAATCGCCCTTGACGTCCACCCACAGATAGGGCGAGTCCGTTCCGCCGGCGACGGTGTAGCCCAGCGCGCCGAGCGCGTCGCCTACGAGCCTGGCGTTTTCGAGATAGAAGTCGATGGTGGCCTTCGTCTGAGCCTGGCCCTCTGGCGTGTATATCGCCTCCGCGCCGCGCTGCGTTATGTAGCTCGCGCCGTTGAACTTCGTGGTCTGGCGGCGCGTCCACATGGGCCGCAGCTCCACCGGCGAGCCGTCCGCCGCATATGCGCAAAGCCCCTTCGGAACGACCGTATAGCCGCACCTCACGCCCGTGAAGCCTGCGGTCTTCGAAAAGCTTCTGAACTCTATTGCGCACTTGCGCGCCCCATCGCACTCGTATATCGAGCGCGGTATGCCCTTGGTGCGCACGAAGGCCTCGTACGCCGCGTCGAACAGTATGAGCGCCTTTGACCCGTTCGCCCAATCCACCCACTTCTGCAGCTGCGCCTTCGTCGCGACGGCGCCCGTGGGGTTGTTGGGGTAGCAGAGATAGACCACGTCGGGCTGCTTGCCGGCGGGCAGATGGTCCGGCGTTGGCACGAATCCGTTCGCGGCCGTGCACGGCAAAAGCAGCAGGTCTTCGCGGCCGGCCATCACGTTGGTGTCGACATACACCGGGTAAACGGGGTCGCCGACCGCCACTTTGACGTCCTGCGCGAAAAGCTCCTGTATGTTGCCGCAGTCGCATTTGGCGCCGTCCGACACCAGTATTTCGTCCGCCGATATGTCCACTCCGCGATCCTGAAAGTCGAACTTGGCGATTTTGTCGCGCAGGAACGCATAGCCCTGCTCCGGCCCGTAGCCGTGAAAGGCGGCGCGCCCGGCCTCGTCGTCCACCGCCTTGTGCATGGCCTCGACCACCGCCGGACACAGCGGCTCGGTAACGTCGCCTATGCCGAGCCGTATCACCTTCGCGCCAGGGTTGGCCTCCAGATGGGCGTTTACGCGATGGGCGATCTCGGCGAACAGATAGGTGGGCTTTATCTTTGCGTAGTTTTCATTTACGTGCAACATGGCTTATTCCTTTATTGCCGATGGTGGCTGCGGTGGCGGCGAACGCTGTCGTCGTCGCCCGTCCGGGCGTCTGCGCCCGTGTCGAACGGCAGGTAGCCGTCGATGCACGCAAGCGACACGAAGAACAGCGCCATCACCGCCGCAGAACGAAATGGACAGTCGCCGAACGCGTGTATCACCGGCACCAGGTCGGCGACGAGAACCGCGAAGGCCGCGCCGGGAAGCGCGAACAGCGCCTGCGGAGGCGGCGGCTGGCTCTTCTTGGGCAGGAACCGCGCGGCCTTCGAAAGCCTGATCCACGTCGAGCAGGCGGGCGCAAGCAGCAATCCGACGATCGCCACCAGCATGAGATAGCCCACAAAACCGTGCTCCACGAGGAACTGGAGATGGTCGTTGTGCACGTTCGCGGAACCCGGCGCCCAGTATTTGCGCGGCGGCAGCTTCGTCGGCGAGAAATGTATGTAGCCCCACCCGCCAACGCCGAACGGCGCATGCTCGCGCCATATCTCCATCGCCACTTTCGAATGGTATTCGCCGCGGCCCGTCACGCGGTCGAGCGCGCCTATCGCGTCTACGGTGGACATCTCACGATGCACCCCATCGGGCATGAACGCGCTCGCCACTATCGCCAGCACGATCAGCGCCAGACCGCAGAACGCGGCGGACCTCACCCGCTCGACCTTCTTCATCTTCGACAGCGCAACCATCGCCGCATGCACGAAAAGTATCACCGCAGAGCACGCCACGAGGATGATGGCGGCGCGGGAGAGCGTGTTCAGCGCCGCGAAAAGATTGACTATCGCGGGAACCATCATGTAGTGCTTCATCCAGAACAACCTGTGGCGCGCGAACCTGCGCGCCTCGTTTGTCTTCTCGATGCGCTCGTGTATGTCGTCCGCGCACCACCGCCAGACCGCCACGGAAAGGCAGAACAGCATCGTGAAGTAGCTCCCTGCCATGTTGGGATAGCCGAACGTGGAGAAGAAGTACACGCGAATTCCGTTGCCGAAGGGACGCCACAAAGGCCCCGGCGCATCGGCCAGCTGCTGCACGAACCCCAGAATCGCAAGCGCCGCGCCGTTCCATACGAGCATCTCAACGAGATTGCGCTTTCCGACGTGGGTCAGGCTGTGCTTCGCCGCCAGCATCGCAAGCAGCGACGGCACGAACCACATCGTCACGTCGAGATGCATGGCGCGGTCGACGCAGAACGGCAGAAACCTGAAGGCGGGATTCGGACTAAACCCCTGCTCGATGAGATGCCTGTCACAGTCGGGGCAAAGCCCGGCGTTTGCGAAAGGCACGCAAAGGAGAATAATGAACGCCAGCACCGTCCATGCGAGCGGATCCTTCGTGATCGCCTTCCATACGCGTGCGCGGGCGTGAGCCGTGGACTCGCCCGGATGCCTCTGCGGAAAGCACATCGCCACCTCCGCCATGAACACCGTAAGCCAGGGCACAACCTTCAACGAAAGCGCCGGGTCGCGCCCGCCGAAAAGCCAGCCGAACCCGCAAACCACGAAAGCAATGAAAAGCGCCGCAATGTTGTCAATAAGAAACGACATGTCTTGCCACCTCCGAAACTGCGTCTTCCTCCGAAACCTTGGAAACGAACTTGCCGCCGATGTAAAGCGAAAATTCGCCGTCTCCTCCGCACAAGGCGATGTCCGCGCCTTTAGCCTCGCCGGGACCGTTCACCGCGCACCCCATCACAGCCACGCGCGGGAAGCCTTCCGGCCGCCCCTTTGCGGCGTAGATGCGCTCAAGCTCGGTCTCGACCCTTGCGGCAACGCCGAAAACGTCCGCCCTGGTGCGTCCGCACGTCGGGCACGACGTCACCGACGGCCCGTTGGGCCTCATGCCGAGCGCGCGCAGAATCTCCACGCCGGCGCGGACCTCGTTCTCCGGCGTGTCGGTGAGGGATACGCGAATCGTGTCGCCGATACCCTCCGCAAGCAAGAGGCCAATCGCCACCGAGTTTCTCACCGCGCCCGGCAGAAGCGTACCCGCCTCGGTCACGCCCACGTGCAGAGGACAGTCCGTACGGCTCGCGAGAAGCCTGTATGTCGCAAGCGTCGACGCCACATCGCTCGCCTTGGCGGAAATGACGATATCGCGCAGTCCCTCGGCCTCCAGAAGCGCGAGACTTCGCATCGCCGATTCCGAGAGCGCCTCGGCGATGCGCGCGGGAGAGCGCGCGGCGGCGTCGAGTTTTTCGGCGATATCGCGTTCGAGACTGCCCAGATTCACGCCGATTCTCACCGGCACGCCTTTCTCGAGCGCGCGGCGCGCCACGGCCTGCACACGTTCGCGGGCGCCGATGTTGCCCGGATTGAGCCTCAGCGCGTCCGCACCGGCGTCAATCGCCGCAATCGCGCAGCGGTAGTCGAAATGCACGTCGGCGACGAGCGGAATCGGAACCCGCCGCCTCACCTCGCCCAATACCTCCGCCGCCGCGAGGTCGGGAACGGTCAGGCGCATGATGTCGCAGCCCAGCGCCGCGCAGCTCTCGACCTGCCGGACAAGCGCGTCTGCGTCGTGCGGGGCGGCGGTGGCCATCGTCTGCACGCTCACGGGCGCCCCGCCGCCGACGGACAGGCTACCTGTCCTGATGGCTCTCGTCCGCCTGTTCGACGACATTTGCCGCGTCTCCCGTTTTGCAGGTGTGGATTCTCCAGCTGCGCATGGAATCCCTGTAGATGAGAATCGCCATCAGCGCAATGAGAAGATACATGAAACCGGTGGAAAGTGCGTTCACGATTTTGTCCGGAACGCGCCGCCTGAAGACAAGCGCAATCAGGGCGAACATCACAAGCCCGCCGTCGAGAACCGGTATCGGCAAAAGGTTCAGCACGGCGAGATTCACATTGAGAAAGCGCATGAAGCCGAGGCCGTCCCACGCATTTTGGCGCAGGCTCACGTAAATGCCCTGCGCAATCGACACCGCGCCGCCGAGAGCGTTCGCCGTGGCCTTGGCCTCCTTCGGGGTGACAAGCCCCTTGAGGACGCGAAAGATCGAACCGGCGTCCCAAGCGAGCTGGCGCAGAGGATTTCTGCTTGGCAGCCACGAGCCTGCGCCGGACGCATTGGCCTCGCTGAGGGCCATTATCAAATATCCGCCCGTGACTTCCTCGTAGCGCGGAGTGATCGAAAGCTCGACCACGCCCACGCCGGGACGGTCCACCGTAAACAGTGTGGGCTTGCCGCCGGAGATCCACACCTCAGTAAGCATCTCCTTCCAGGTCGAGACGGGCCTGCCGCCGACGGAGAGCACGTTGTCGCCGGCTTTCATGCCGGCTGCAGCCGCAGGGCCATCGTCAATCACGGAGCCGATTTTCGAAGGCAGTTCGCCGAATTGGACGCCTGGCGCGAGAGAAATCGCGACGGCGAGCAGCACGGCGAGCACGATATTCATGGCTGGTCCGGCAACAGCGACGACAATCTCCTTCCAGGCGGGGATGCGCGTGCGGACGGAATCGTTTTTCGCGCCGCCTTCGAGACGCATGGTGCCCTCCGGGTCGACATCGGGAATCGACACATAGCCGCCGAGAGGGATGGCGCTCAAGCGATATTCGACGCCATTCGCAGACCATTTGCAAAGCACCGGACCGAAGCCGAGGGAAAAAGCCTCGACGCGCAAGCCGAGCCACAGAGCGGCGACAAAGTGACCGAATTCGTGAATTGCTATCGACAGAGAGAACAGCAAAACACAAGCAATGATGTATAGAAAGGTTGCAAAGTGAATTGCTATCGACAGAGAGAACAGCAAAACACCGGCAATGATGTATAGAAAGGTTGCAAACATGAGAGAGTATTATACCATAATCCTCCGCAGGGTGCTATCACGGCTTCGGGAACACCCTTATCCCGGAAATTTCCGGGATAAGGGTGCGCGAAAGCCCGTTTTTCAAGGACCCGGCGGGGTCTGTCCCTCGCCGCTCGCGACAATCGCGGCGAGCAGCGCGGCTCGAAACATGCTATGGCGGTTGTAGATCATTCACCTGGGCTCTCCTGTGGCAGTTCTTCCAGCGCGAACACTTTGTAGAAAGATCTTCTGGCGGACGGCGCGGGCAGAAAGAGGTCGACCGTTACAGTTGCACCGCTTGATGCATACACCAAGCCGTTCGTAGCGAGCACTTGATTGTCCGCAGAGACGCTTTCATACGAAGTGAGCGCCTTTATTCCGGCAACAGTAGGTGCCGATGCCACTTTGAGCGT
>CACYQU010000012.1 GCA_902776615.1 uncultured bacterium | reverse complement strand
CGCGTCATAATGCTCACATCCGCTCGGCACTCGCGTTCGCTCGGCATGGCGCACTTGAATCGTGCGCCCCGCTTGCGCGGCGGTTACGCGCTTGCGGCTCTGAGCATTCGCGCGACTTGGCGCGGCGGCTTCATTGTCAAGCCAATGCCATACCCCAAGAATAATGCAAAATATTCGTGTTTCTGCGCATTTCGCTCATATATCGCCACCAAAACGGCTTCCGCCCCATTGACTTTCAGCACGAAATTTAGTATATTATCCATGCTCTCTTATTAGGGTTACTATGCCCTGAAACAGAAAGCGAGGTAAAGAAATGGCAACATCAAGCATAACTGCGAACTTCAGAATAGACGACCCAAAGGCCGCCAAGGCTTTCGTGGAGGCATTCATTCGCCATTCGCAAAACAAGCCTGCCCAGCCGTCGTCCAACTTTCGTTTCGTCACGACAGTTGAGGAGATGGATGCATTGAAAGCACAGCGTCGTCAAGTTGTCTGTCGATGAACAGTCTTCCCGTCATACCGCTTAGCACATGGGCAAAAGGGAAGTCCGACGATGAAGTGTCGGACTTCCTCAAGGGTTTTTCGTGCAAGAAGAACAAAGAGGTGCAATGGTTTCTCCGCAAACTGTCAATGAAGTTTGCGCGTCTCAACATATCTGCCACACATCTTGTTCTTTCCGAAGATCTTGATCGTATAGTTGCGTACTACACTTTGGTCTGCAAGCCTCTTTCCGTGAAGGCCGACGAGCTGGGAGAGGACAGTCGGAAATCATTGGAAGATTTCTGTCGCTTGAACGAGCAACGCGGTTGCTATGATTTTTCCGCATACCTGATAGCGCAACTTGGACGGAACTACGCGCAAGACCTGACCGAGACGATCTCCGGTGACGAACTGATGGATGTGATTCTGGATCACCTTCGTCGCATGAGGATCAATCTTGGCGGCAATGTGGCTTTTGTCGAATACGAGCGAGGAAACGCTAAGCTACTTGATTACTACACGAGGAACGGTTTTGTTTCAATGAACAGCCATTCCGATTCTGGCGAGAACGACAAACTCGCGCAGCTTTTTCGCTTTATCGATTAACCAATCTCAAATCGTGAAACTGGAAATGAAAGGATGCATGACAACCCAGTAAAGAGATACGGCGGGCGCGAGTCCGTCACAAGACAATTTGCAGCACTGCAAGCAGTCGTTCCATGAAACGTTCGAAACTTCAGCTGACGACACTGGGCAGGCAAGCGCAAGCGCGCTTCCTCCCTTCGTGTTTCAGCAAGGCAATTCGAACGGCCTCATGGAAGACACGGAGGGAGGTTCTTCTTTTCGATGGATTGCGGAGCGACAAACAGATTTGGTGAAGGAGAGAAAAAGAAGATGAAAAAGAACTTGAAGATGTTTATTGCGTGCGGCGTCCTACTTGCCGCCTTGCCGCTCATGGCTGATACGGAAACGGTCGGCGGCTACACGTGGACGTACCGCATCAACGGCAACACGGCGGAGATTTATGGGAATTGGTATCCGTCTCCTGCCATCTCGCCGAAGCCCACGGGTGCCGTGACGATTCCCTCCACTCTCGGCGGCAAGCCCGTTACGAGCATCGGGGGTTGGGCGTTCGAGGAATGCAGCGGGCTTACGAGCGTGACGATACCGAACAGCGTGACGAGCATCGGCGATTACGCGTTCTACAACTGCAGCGGTCTTACGAGCGTGACGATCCCGGACTCGGTGACGGGTATCGGGCAGGATGCGTTCTCTGGGTGCAGCAGGCTGACGAGCGTGACGATACCGGACAGCGTGAC
This sequence comes from uncultured bacterium, assembly GCA_902776615.1. Classification (GTDB taxonomy): domain Bacteria; phylum Verrucomicrobiota; class Kiritimatiellia; order RFP12; family UBA1067; genus UBA1067. The sequence goes on along the minus strand of CACYQU010000012.1, from coordinate 58,984 downwards.
GAGCATCGGGTCTTCTGCGTTCTCCGGCTGCAGCGGGCTTACGAGCGTGACGATACCTGACAGCGTGACGAGCATCGGGTCTTCTGCGTTCTCCCTCTGCAGCGGGCTTACGAGCGTGACGATACCTGACAGCGTGACGAGCATCGGGCAGTATGCGTTCGACGGTTGCAGCGGGCTTACGAGCGTGACGATACCTGACAGTGTGACGAGTATCTGGGATGCTGCGTTCTGGGGTTGCAGCGGTCTTACGAGCGTGACGATCCCCAACAGCGTTACGAGCATCGGGGCTTCTGCGTTCTGGGGTTGCGGCGGACTTACGAGCGTGACGATACCCGACTCCGTGACGAGCATCGGGGAGTATGCGTTCCGTGGTTGCGGCGGACTTACGAGCGTGACGATACCGGACAGCGTGACGAACATCGGGTCTTCTGCGTTCTCCGGTTGCCGCGGATTGACGAGCGTAACGATAGGCAACGATGTTACGAGCATTGGGGAGTATGCGTTCTCCTATTGCAGCGGGCTGACGAGCGTGACGATTGGCAACGGCGTGACGAGCATCGGGCAGTACGCGTTCAGAGATTGCAGCGGGCTGACGAGCGTGACGATTGGCAACGGCGTGACGAGCATCGGGCAGTATGCGTTCTCCGGCTGCAGCGGGCTTACGAGCGTGACGATCCCCGACAGCGTGACGAGCATCGGGGAGTATGCGTTCTCTGGTTGCGGCGATTCACTTTTCGACACGACCTCAATACCTGGCGTAAAGTTGGTGGATGGTTGGGCTGTAGGGAACACGGGTTCTCTTTCCGATAATCTGGATTTGACGGGGGTTCGTGGCATCGCACCTAATGCGTTCAGATATTGCAGCGGGCTTACGAGCGTGACGATACCGGACAGCGTGACGAGCATCGGGGATGGTGCGTTCTACGGTTGCAGCGGGCTGACGGACGTGCATATTTCCGATCTTGCAAAGTGGTGCGGTATTTCCTTCGATGGAAGTTGCGCTAATCCGCTTGACTATGCGCACAACCTCTATCTCAACGGCGAAAAGGTGGCGGATCTTGTGATTCCAGGCGGTGTCACGAGCATTGGGAATTATGCGTTCAACGGCTGCAGCGGGCTTACGAGCGTGACGATACCGGACGGTGTGACGAGCATCGGGTCTTCTGCCTTCGACGGATGCATCGGGCTTACGAGCGTGACGATACCCGGTAGTGTGGAGCGCATTGGGGTTGAGGCGTTTTCCAATTGTGGTTCTCTTACTAGCGTAATAATACTGGATAGTGTAACTATAGGAGACAGGGCATTTTCCAATTGCAGCGCACTTAAGTTTGTTAGATTCCCATTGAATGGAACAGTCTCAAATCCTTACAATCCTAATTGTTTCTCGGGATGCGAGTCGATTGAGATTGTCGAGATGCCGGGCCGATATCCCATATCACAATTATTCCCGTCGTCGGGGTCCTCCATTAAAACAGTGATAATATGTGATGGCGAGACCGACATAGTCGATGGAGCGTTTTACGGTTGCACTTCACTTGCGCGTGTAGTGATTCCAAGCAGCGTGACGAACATTGGTAATTATGCGTTTGCCAATTGCAGCAAACTTACTGAACTGATGATACCTGCCAGCATAAAGCATTTTGGAACAGGCGTGTTTTCTTCATGCAGCAGCCTCACAAGTTTGGGACTGTCCGATGGCTTGACCAGCATCGGCAATCAAATGTTTTCAGGATGTGGAAGTCTTATAAGTGTCACTATACCAAACACTGTAACGAACATAGGGTCTTATGCGTTTAGTGGTTGCAACAAGCTGACGATGTTTACTGTTGATAGTTTGTATTTTGCGTCGTATGATAGGATGGTGCTTACCAAAGACGGGACAAAGTTGATATATGTTCTTCCTGCGGCAACAGAGGTGGCCATTCCAGAGGGAGTGACAAACGTCGCTGTGTCCGCATTTACAGATTGCAGCAAACTAAGGAAAGTTCGCATTCCCAACACTCTGACTTCCATTGGGAATGGTTTGTTTAGTAATTGCACCAGCCTTGAAGAGTTTGTGGTTGCGGATGATCATCCAAAATATAGGACTTACAATGGGCGATTGATTTCAAAAGATGACGGGCGAGTCATAATAACTCCTCGCGGGATTACAAGCATGGAAATCAAAGAAGGTGTCGAGATACAGACATCCGCGCTTGATGGATATGCGAATCTTTCCAATATTGTTGTCGCAGAGACTGATCCAAACTACAAGTTTGAAGGCGGGATTCTGCTTTCCAAGAGCGGCAATTCAATTGTGGCTATTCCCAAGGGGGCGACATCCATAACGATTCCTGATTTTGTGACGACGCTTGATGGAACATTTCTCGCCAAATGCCGATTGTTGGAGGAGCTGTCAATTCCAACCAATGTTACATATATATCTACTGACGCTTTCAATGCTTGTCCGTCGTTGCGCCGTATCAATCTTGCCGCAGGTTCGCCGATTGTCTTTACGGATGAGTATTTTACGAGTAATATCGGTCTTGAGATAAATGTCACAGGCGCCACATCAAAGACGCTACCTACGCCCGAAGTGGTAAACATTACAGGCGCGACAAATCCAAATACTGGAGAACCAATGGTGCTCAATTTCGAGTCTATATGGAATGGTTCTGATTTTGTGTTAAGTGACGTATGCGACCCATACGGCACTTGGCATGATTGGTCGAACAGTGAGGATGGATGGAGGCTCTACAGTTTTCTTTTTATGCAAGACGGTTATTATTATTCTAGTGGCGAAAGTAGTGATAGAGTCGCATCTATATTCAATGTCAGGGATGATGATGGTAATTTGCTTGAATATGGAAAAGATTGGTATCTTGTCAGAACGTCTGGCAAATATTTCACTGAAACTTACGGTTACTACACATATAATGGTGGCGAAGGATATGGTGATCATTACATTTACAATGTAGATTTTGCCATTGTTGGGTGCGGCGAATATTCCGGCTCGTTCAACTTCTCCGCAAAGGCCAGATGTCGTCGTGAGCAGCCGTGGTACGGAATGGCGTTCCTGTCTGATGGTGTAGAGATGGCACGACGCAACTATTACTACAGTTATCCGGATGGAAACGAAGAGTGGAATTGCGATAGTTACAATTACTATCAGAAATTCGGAACGAACCCAGAAATAGATCCTTTTGGCTATCAGATTTTCGGGGAATACGGTTACAGCAACGAATTGCAGATAGTGACGTATTCTGGGACGCCAAGAATTGAAGCGATATACAATCTCGGGAATAGAGACGAATACGGAAGTTGGCGTCAATGCATTGAGAATGTCGATTACATGTGTGTGTCTTCAGAGCCAAATACGTCGTCAGGTTCTGGTGAGATCACTACATCTGTGATCTTCAAAAATGCTGGATCGTACGAGATTCAACTTGTGTTTCCCGCGAGTCCTGTGAATGCCGATTATTATTACGTGCCAATGTGGTTTGAGGAGAAATGGGAAACGGTACATGTAAGCATCGCGCCACAGCCAACAGACAAACTTCCTATGAGCGGAAAACTTTCTATGGTTTATACTGGAGAAGAAATCCGCCCGACGGATGAATGGGGGCTATGGTCTTCTGAGTGTTCAAGATTATATTGCGACACATCGTTGGTTGTGACAAATGCAGGGACCTATCATGTTGGAATCGGCGTTGAGTATAATTATGCTAGTTCAACATACGCGCATCCAAACATTGACGGCGATTGGATTGGACTTGAGCCGTGGCCGTGGAATGAATTCATGGACAGTCAAGATATGCCCGTGAACTATACGGGATTGACAAGTGTCGCCTTTACCGTCCTCCCGCGTCCGGTTGTGGCAGGGCAAATGAGTTGTTCGTTGCCGGACGATGCCGTATTCGATGGAAATGCGAAGGTGCTGTCGAATATAGCCATAACAAACGACTACAATGGCACGGTTTTGCAGGAAGGGGTCGATTATGACGTGTCGTATTCTGACAATTCTAACCCGGGTCTTGCGACAGCGACGATCACCTGCAAGGGCAACTACTCGGGAACGTTTACGAAGACATTTATGATTGTCCCCGCGTCGTTTGATTTGACTGGCAGCGGTGGCACGTCAGGGTACAGTGGTGGCGCAGGGAGCGTTTCCGGCTATGAAGGCGAGTATGACGGCGAGGGGCATGGACTTGCTATTGACGTAAGCGCGCACGGCGATGTCACTGTGAAATATGCGCTCACGGAAAACGAGCCGTATATTGATCAGTTGCTATTCACAAATGTTTGCGACGAGACGGTCTGGTTTGAACTTGGCGCACTCGGCTATAATTCCTTCACGGGATTTGTGCAGGTTGCAATTTCTCCGCGTTCCATAACGAATGCGACGATAGCAGCGGAGAATATCGTTGAAGCAGCAGGCGGCATCCCGCAACTGTCGTATAGTGTGACCGATGCTGCGCTAGACAAGATGTTGACGGAAGGCGTTGACTATACAGCCGTCGTAGAGAACGATGAAGCTAAAGGAGTGACGACGATTTCGCTGACGGGTATCGGCAATTATGATGGGGAAACGCAGACAACGACATTGTTGCAACGTTCGATAGCTGACTTTGGTTTTGAACTTTCTCAAACGGAATACTTCTACGATGCGACGCAGAAGCGGCCAACGGTTACGGTCACGGATTCCGCAACCCATGGCATGCTGGAGGCTGGTCGCGACTACATTGTGGCTTACTACGACAATACAAGGGTTGGCACAGCGCGCGTTGTTGTGACGGGCATTGGCGCTTATACGGGAAGGAAGACTTTGACATTCAGCATCAATTATCGGCGGTCGGAGCAGAACGGCATCGCCTGGCAATATTGGGCGAGAGACGGCGAGGCCAAGCTTGTCGGTTTTGCCCCCGTTGACGAAGGAGCCATGCCATCGGTCGTCGTCATCCCAGATGAGATAGACGGACTGCCAGTAGCGGAAATCCCAGACGGTTTTCTGCGCGGCTGCTCGACGATCGAGACGGTTGTCGCAGGGGCGAACGTAACCAAGTTCGGAAACGGTGTCTTTAGAGGCTGCACTTCGCTGAAGTATGTAGTGTTCGCCGGAAAAGCTCCGCGTGTCAATCAATATTGGACAGGAGGTGATTTTGAGGGTGAGACATTTATATCCGTATTCACCGGTGCGCCAAAAGGCGTCAAGGTGGTGGCTGCGAAGCGAGACGGCGGCTGGGGAGAGTCTTGGCCGAGCGGCGAAGAATCGCGGCTGGTGGTATATGCGCCCGCAGTCAGCATAACGCCGTTCTCAGGCAAGAAGAGCGGACGTCTGGCTGTCACGATCATAAATGACGGCGATATTTCGGGGGCAGAAGTGCGATATACGACGGATGGAACGGAGCCTACTGCGGCGAGTGCGCTCTATGAACGCCGCTTCACGATAAACGTCACGGAGCTGGTGTCCGTCAAGGCGGCGGTATTCCTTGGGGGCGTTCGCGTAAGCGATGTGGCGGAAACGCGCTATTCGCCCGTGCTGAACGATGTCCTCGATATCGGCAACATCGTCGCAAAGCCCGGTTCAGCGCCGCTCTTTTTCGACCTCGACAGCCGCAACCAATGGTGGAGCGACGAAGACGAAACGTCATTCGACGGCACGCCATCCATGAAGAGCGGCAAGATCGGAAACGAAGGGGAGTCTTGGATGAGCGCGTCCTTTACGGGCGCAGGGGTCCTGGAGTTCAACTGGAAGACATCATGCGAATATGACGATTATGGCGAATTCTATTTCGATCATGCAATATGCGAACTCGACGGTGTTGAGGTCGCGTGGCTGGACGGGGTGACGGATGGATGGATTCGCGAGGAGATTCAGGTTGCAACAACTGGTGAGCATGCGGTCAAGTGGATATATGTGAAGGACGATGCCGACGACAAGGTTTATCCCGGCGAGGACTGTGTGTGGGTGGACGGCGTCAAGTTCTCGTATCCTGTTTATGTGTCGTTCTCGGCGGGCGATGGCAGCGGTGATGCGCCGGAATCCATTATGAGTTCCATTGGCTATGCAGTGGTCTTGCCGGGGCAAGGAAGCCTGACTTACGCCAAGCACGAATTCATCGGATGGTCTGACGGCGAAACCATCTATGCCGAAGGCAGCGAATATGTTGTCGGTGCGTCGGATACTACGCTGAATGCTGTTTGGCGCGAGAAAATGCTGGCGGCGCCCGTCATTGCCGTAGCGTCTGTTTATGACGAGGAGTCGACTGTAGTCTCGATAAATGTTACAGATGGCACGTCCGTCTACTACACAACGGACGGAAGTGCGCCTGACGCCGAATGCGGCACTTTATACGTTGCTCCGTTCATGGTGACAGGAACTACGACGATAAAGGCGGTTGCCATGGCGGATGATTGGTTTGCGAGCGCAATCTCCGAAACGACTACAACCAGAAGCTGGTCGTCTTTGGAGGAATGTCTTGGAACGGAGGAATTTTCCCTTGCCACTGGCGGCGGCGCAAACTGGATTGGCGATTCAACCGAGGGCTGCGTCAAGACGGCGGCGCTTGGCGGCGGATGGCTGACCGCGACGTTCTACGGGCCTGGCGTCGCGACATATCTGTTGCGCGAAGGGTTTGGTGAATGGGCAAGGCACGACGAAGTATTCCCCGATGACGGTGTGCATGTATTGCGCTGGGAGGGCGAGGCGCTTGCAGTCAAGGGACTGGAGCTCCTGCCAGTAGTCAGCGTTTCGTTTGCCGTCGGGGAAGATGTTGAAGGTATGCCGCCGCAGACTGTCTTCACGGCAGAGGGACGCGAGATTGCGATTCCCGGAGGTGAGGGGCTTTTTAGGGCAAAGCACATGTTTGCCGGATGGAGCGATGGCAAAAGAACCTTTGTCGAAGGTGAAGGATATTTGGTCGGTGCGGATGACATGGAGTTCGCCGCGGCTTGGACCGCCAAGACTTTGATTCCGCCGGTAATAGACGCTCCATCCTCATACGAGGCGGATTCCGTCATGGTTTCTATAAGTTCCGAGGTCGGCACGGTCATACACTATACGGTTGACGGGTCGATTCCGACGGAGGAATCCGCAATATACGAAGCGCCATTTGAAATGAGCGGAAGCTTTGTAGTGAAGGCCATTGCCGCAAGAGAAGACTATTTTGCGAGCAGTATGGCGGAATGCGCGGTTACAAGGCCACCATGGATGTTTGGCGAGTGCCTTAATGCCCCAAAATTGGAGTTTACGACATCCGAAGACGCTGCATGGTTTAGGGTCAAAGGCGTTTCGCAGGACGGGTATGCGCTCAGAAGCGCGACAAATCTCGGCAACAGGCAGTCGAGCGTGTTGTCAACCACGGTGGATGGCGCGGGCGTAATCATGTTCATGTGCAAGGTTTCCAGCGAGGCTGATGACGATACTGGCGAGGCATACGATGGCCTGGTGTTTAGTGTTGACGGCATTGATGCAACAGACATTATCGGAGGCGAGATTGGCTGGACTAACCTGATATTCAAAGTCGAAGGAGACGGCCCGCATACGCTGTCATGGCGATATGAAAAGGACAAGCGCGATTCGGCTGGCGAAGACTGTGCATGGGTGGATGGTGTGACATGGATGTCTGGCAGCGTGGACGACCCGATTCCGCCGGTTGCGTCCGACGACGATGTGGCGGCGGCACTGACGGGAACGGCGGATGCGAATGTTGCGGCGAACGTTGCTAACGCTGCGCAATACGCCGCCTATCGCACATGGGCGTTGTCGGTGACCAACGGCACGACAACTGCGCAGATGATAAAGGAATCGGATAAGACATGGCTGTCTTTCGCACTTGGAGCGAATGCGCTCATCGGCAAGGAGATTGCGTCGAACGATGTGCGGATTGTTGCGTTCGAGGCGGCGGATATGGATAGCGGCGCGATGGGGTCATCGCGCCCTACCTTCGCGTTCGAGGTGGCGATTGATAACGTGAACATCGGCGGCGGTTCGGTTGCCATAGAAACACTCAAGGAAAACTTGAAGAAGGTTCTTGGCATCGAGGGCGCGGCAACGCTCTCGCCGGATGGTTTCTCGTCTGAAAACGTCGATTTAGAGATCGGAACGCCCAAGGATGGCAAGGCGACGTTCACTGCCAAGCCTAAAGATGCCGCCAAAGGCGACGGCGGCGCGTTCTTCATGCGCGTCCGCGTGAACCAATAACAATTCGATGATGCTAAAACAGTTGCTGTCCCCATAGCTGAGCGGGGTTACTGATGGAGTATGGCGACATGTCGGTAAAAATCGCCCTGACAAAGCGTAAAAAAGGGACGGGAAATTATGGGCGGCACCCCACTTGCGCTCTTAGCGGCAAATATGATATACTACACAAGCTTTCACCTCAAAAGGGAGGCCACTTTAGCTCAGTAGGTAGAGCACATCCTTGGTAAGGATGAGGTCGTCGGTTCGATTCCGATAGGTGGCTCCAGTTGGGGGAAAAGGCAACAGAAGAAAACAAAACAACTCACAGGAGCTAAAGAAAATGGCTAAGGAAACATTCGATCGCGGCGGAAAGCCGCACGTGAACGTCGGCACCATCGGCCACGTCGACCACGGCAAGACCACACTTACGGCCGCCATCACGCACGTCCAGGCTCTCAAGGGGCTCTGCTCCGAGATCAAGTACGATGAAGTCGCCAAGGCTTCCGAGTCCGCCGGCCGTCGTGACGCCACCAAGATTCTTACAATCGCGTCTTCGCACGTCGAGTATGCTACTGCGAACCGCCACTATGCGCACGTTGACTGCCCCGGCCACGCCGACTACGTCAAGAACATGATTACCGGCGCTGCCCAGATGGATGGCGCGATCCTCGTCGTGTCCGCCGTCGACGGCCCGATGCCCCAGACCCGCGAGCACGTGCTTCTCGCCCGCCAGGTCGGCGTTCCGAAGATCGTCGTGTTCCTCAACAAGTGCGACCTCGTTGACGACGCCGAGATGCTCGACCTCGTCGAGATGGAAGTTCGCGAACTTCTCTCCAAGTACGACTACGATGGCGACAACGCCCCGGTGATCCGCGGCGCCGCCTATCCCGCGACTCAGGCTGCGGCCGCTACCGACGATGCCTGCAAGTGCATCGACGAGCTCATGGACGCGCTCGACTCCTACATTCCCGAGCCTCAGCGCGAGCTTGACAAGCCTTTCCTCATGCCTATCGAGGACATCTTCTCGATCGAAGGCCGCGGTACCGTCGTTACGGGCCGTGTCGAGCGCGGTATCGTCAAGGTCGGCGACGAAGTCGAAATCGTCGGTCTCAAGCCGACGGCCAAGACCGCCGTCACGGGTGTCGAGATGTTCCGCAAGCTGCTCGATCAGGGTCAGGCCGGCGACAACATCGGTACGCTTCTGCGCGGTACGAAGAAGGAAGAGGTTGCTCGCGGCCAGGTGCTCGCGAAGCCGGGTTCCATCACTCCGCACACCGAGTTCTCGGGCCAGGTGTACGTCCTCACCAAGGAAGAGGGCGGCCGTCACACGGCGTTCATGAAGGGCTATCGTCCCCAGTTCTACATCCGCACGACCGACGTCACCGGCGACATCCAGCTCCCCGAGGGCGTTGAGATGGTTATGCCTGGCGACAATGTCGAGATCACCGTCAAGCTCATCGCTCCGGTCGCTCTCGAAGAGAAGATGCGCTTCGCTATCCGCGAAGGCGGCCGCACGGTCGGCGCCGGCACGGTTTCGAAGGTGATCAAGTAAAAACAAAAGTACTTCTGTGAGATGCCTGCCCGTCAGGCCCGGCCGGAAGTGGCCGGCCGGGGCGGCGGGCGGGCTAGAACTCACCGGGGCACTCAAGGAAGAAGACAATGCGCGATCTCGCAATTTTGGCCTGCGGCGAATGCAAGCGCCGGAACTACACCACGACCCGCAACAAGAAGACTGTTACGGAGCGTCTTGAGAAGGTGAAGTTCTGCCCTCACTGCCGCAAGCGCACGACCCACAAAGAGACCAAGTAAGGTCAATGCGATTTTAGGGTAGTAGCACAATGGCAGTGCAGCGGTCTCCAAAACCGCCTATGGGGGTTCGATTCCCTCCTACCCTGCCAACCTAGACGGGAGAACACGAAAATGGACATAGCGAAGAAGACGAAAGAATATCTCGGCGGCGTTTCGGCGGAGGCCAAGCGCGTGAGCTGGCCGGGCAAGCATGAGCTTTGGGAGTCGACGCTTGTCGTGATTTCGTTCATTTTCATCCTCGCCGCGACTACGCTCGTCTGCGACAAGGTAATCGAGGGTTTCATCCGCGTCGTTCACGCGGGAGCTTAAGGGGAATCGGGCGATGGATAAGCAGTGGTTCGTCCTTCATACGCTCACGGGGCAGGAGAACAAGGCACAGAAGTCGATTGAAGCTCGCGTAAAGATCGAGCGGATGGAAGACTTTATCGGCCGGTGCGTGATTCCGACCGAGCGTGTCACCGAGAAGAAGGATGGCAAGAAACGCACCATCACCAAGAAGTTTTTCCCCGGCTACGTGCTCTGCGAGCTGGCTCTCTACGATGAGGCGAAAGGGGTTGACGAAAACGGCCGTCGGGCGATCTACGAACGCACATGGCAGTTCCTCAGGGATACGCCCGGCGTGATAGGTTTCGTGGGCGGCGACAGGCCGATGCCGCTCAAGCAGAGCGAGGTGGACGCCATATTGCTCGACAAGCCTTCGGGCGCGAGCGTTCCGGAGCGTCCGAAAGTATCTTATTCCGTCGATGAGACGGTGAAGGTGATAGATGGCGCGTTCATGGGTTTGACGGGCCAGGTTACAATGGTGGATCCCGACAAGGGCAAACTCAAGGTTGAAGTGAACATCTTCAATCGCAAGGTCCAAGTCGACGCCGAATACTGGCAGGTCGAGAAGGTCGCCGTGGAGGAGACCTTCGAGCCGCTGAAGTAAGAGGCAGGTTTTTGCGGTCCGTTTGACCGGGAAGGATCCCCGGGAGGAGCCGCACGAAGGAAGGAAAAGGAAAATGGCGAAGAAAGTCACTGGAGTCGTCAAGCTCCAGATTCCCGCCGGCGCCGCGAATCCCGCGCCGCCCGTGGGTCCCGCCCTTGGTTCTGCTGGTGTGAACATCATGCAGTTCTGCAAGGAGTTCAACGCGAAGACGGCCAAGGACGCCGGTCTCGTAATCCCCGTGATCATCACGGTTTATCAGGACCGCAGCTTCTCGCTGCAGTTCAAGTCGCCGCCTGCGAGCGTGCTTCTCAAGAAGGAAGCCGGTCTTGCCAAGGGCAGCGGCGTTCCCAACAAGAACAAGGTCGGCAAGGTTACCAAGGCCCAGCTTCTCAAGATTGTCGAGATGAAGAAGGCCGACCTCAACACTGACGATCCGGAGCAGGCGGTCAAGATGATCGCGGGCACGGCTCGCAACATGGGAATCGAGGTGGTTGAATGAAGCACGGCAAGAAGTATTTCAACGCGCTGAAGAAGGCCCCGAAGAAGGCCGTCTCCATCGAGGAGGCCGTCAAGTTCGTCAAGGCCAACGCAGGAGCGAAGTTCGACGAGACGGTTGACGTGTACTTCCGTCTTGGCAAGGATCTCACCAAGGGCGACACCGCCGTTCGCGGCACGGTGAAGCTTCCGAACGGTTCGGGCAAGAACGTGAAGGTTGCGGTGTTTGCCGGCGGTGATGCCGCCGAAGCCGCAAAGGCCGCAGGCGCCGACTATGTCGGCCTCGCCGATCTCATCGAGAAGATCACGAAGGAAGGCTGGTGCGATTTCGACGTGGCGATCGCCACTGTCGAGGCCATGAAGGACGTTCGCAAGTGCGCCCGTATTCTCGGCCCGCGCGGCCTCATGCCGAACCCCAAGACGGGTACTGTCACCGATGACACGGCGACTGCGGTAAAGGAGGCAAAGGGAGGCAAGGTCGATTTCCGCATGGACAAGACCGGCAACCTCGCGGTTGTCGCCGGCAAGCGCAGCTTCGAGCCCGAGGCTCTCGTCGGCAACATCAAGGCGATCGTCTCCGCAGTCAACGCGGCGAAGCCCGCGTCCGTCAAGGGCGTGTTCATCAAGGCCATGAGCATTTCCTCCACTATGGGCGTCGGCGTGCCCGTGATCGTCGCGGCTGATGCCGAGTAAGGGAGGCAAGCGAAAATGAGAATCGAAAAGGTTGCAATCCTCGACGAAGTCACTGCCCGCATCAAGGACTCTGACTACTGCTTCATCGTCAATCACGGCGGCGCCAGCGTCGCCAAGATGTCCAAGCTCCGCGCAGATCTGCGCAAGCTTGACAGCCGTCTTCTCGTCATCAAGAACACCTTCCTTGCGAAGGTCGCCAAGGAGAAGGGCTGGAGCGACGATGTGAACGCGATGCTTTCGGGTCCGACGGCCGTCGTGATCGGCAAGGGCGAACCGACGGCGGTTGCGAAGGCGATCATGGATTTCGTCAACGACAAGGATCTCGCGGGCAAGGCGTCCGTCAAAGGCGCCGACTACGACTCCAAGATCGTCGACGCCGCCATGGTCGAGGCGCTCTCGAAGGTTCCCGGCAAGGATCAGCTGCGTGCCACGTTGCTCATGCTCCTCAAGGAGCCTGCTACGCGTCTCGCGCGCGTCCTCTCCGAGAAGGCGAAGAAGGGCGGCGACGCCGCTCCTGCCGCCGAGGCTCCCGCCGAGGCGTAAAGGCCCAAGTTTCCCGCGCGCCTTGAGTTGCTCATGACATGAGGGACCTGAGGTGCGCGAGGGACGAGGAACCAAAGGGACAAGAGAAAAACACAAACAATTTCCTTCAGATGAGAAACGCTGAAGGTTGAACTAAAAAGGAAAACAGAAAATGACAAACGAAGAGATCATCAAGGAGCTGTCTGGCAAGACGGTTCTCGAAATCAACGAGCTCGTCAAGGCTCTCGAAGAGGCTTGGGGTGTTTCCGCCGCTGCCGCTGTTGCGGTTGCAGGCCCTGCTGCGGGCGCTGCTCCTGCAGAAGAGAAGACCGAGTTCGACGTCGTGCTCAAGTCGGCCGGCGCGAACAAGATTGCGGTCATCAAGGAGATCCGCGCGATCACCGGTCTTGGCCTCAAGGACGCCAAGGACCTCGTGGACGGCGCTCCCAAGAAGGTCAAAGAGGCCGTCGCCAAGGACGAAGCCGAGAAGATCGCCGAACAGCTCAAGAAGGCTGGCGCCGAAGTCGAGGTCAAGTAACATTGCCTCGGTCACGCGACCGAAAAAGAGGAGGACGGCTTGGAGCCGTCCTCTTTTTTTGCGTCACACCATCAGGGATTTTGGTATAATACGCACCATTATGGAAATGAAGACTAGTCAGTTCAAGGCCGAGATCGCCGAAATGCTCGATCTCGTGGTAAATTCTCTGTACTCCAAGAAGGAGATATTCCTGCGCGAACTTATCTCGAACGCCTCGGATGCGATAGACCGTGCGAAGTTTCTGGGGCTCACGGACAAATCGATAGTCGCGGACGGCTCGGAGTGGAAGATTCAGATTGCGGCCGACAAGGGCGCAAAGACGCTGATGATTTCCGACAATGGAATCGGGATGGATGCCGACGAGCTTGAGCGCAATCTCGGTACGATTGCAAGTTCCGGCACGAAGAAGTTCCGCGAGATGCTGAAGGAGAAGGGCGGCGAGTCGCTGCCGGAACTCATAGGACAGTTCGGCGTCGGCTTCTATGCGGCGTTTATGGTTGCCGACAAGGTGACGGTCGAGACCCGCAAGCGCGGCACGGATGCATCTTTCAAGTGGGAATCCAGCATGTCCGGCGGGTACACAATCTCCGACGGCGACAGGGATTTTCCGGGAACGTCAATCACTCTCCACCTGCGCGACGACCAGCTCGAATACCTCGACTACTGGCGAGTATCCGATCTCGTGAAGAAATATTCCGACTTCATCGCCTACCCGGTGACCTATCGCCAGGTCGACATTCCCGCTGACGAGAAGGAAGACGATCGCAAGAGCCGCGAGGAGCGCGAGGCCAAGCCGCTCAATACGATGGTGGCGCTTTGGAAGCGCGCCAAAAAGGACGTCAAGCAGGAAGAGTACGACGAGTTCTACAAGCATCTCACGCACGACTGGGAGGCTCCTTTCGAGACGGTTCCGTTCGGCGCGGAGGGTCAGGTGGAGTTCAAGGCGCTGCTCTTTCTGCCGAAGAAGCCTACCATGGAGCTTTTCATGCCCAACCAGAAGCGTGGGCTTTCGCTCTATGTGCGCAACGTATTCATCGGCGACGACATGGAAATGCTGCTGCCGTCTTGGCTGCGTTTTGTGAAAGGCGTGGTGGATTCAAGCGACCTGCCGCTCAACGTTTCGCGCGAAATGCTGCAGGATGACGCTATTGTTCAGAAGATCAAGTCCGCCGTGACGTCGAAAGTGCTCTCCACGCTGGAGGACATGAAGAAGAAGGATGCGAAAAAGTACGATGAGTTCTTCTCTTCGTTCGGGACCATTCTCAAGGAGGGCGTCCACACCGACTGGGAAAACGCCGACCGCATAAAGAAGCTTGTGAAGTATCCGTCGGCGCGCTCGGATGCGGGCAAGCGCATATTCCTTGAGGATTACGTAAAGGACATGGCGTCCGGACAGAAAGACATATACTACCTCATTTCCGAGCGCGAAGAGGATGCGCGCAAAGCCCCTCAGCTGGAGGCCGCCCGCAAGCACGGCTGCGACGTGCTGCTGTTCTGCGACCCGGTTGACGAATTCCTGAGCGAATCTCTGCGCGAGTTCGACGGCAAGAAGTTCGTCGATGTCGCCAAGGGCGACGTGGCCTTCGGCAGCGAAGCCGAGCAAAAGGCCGAGAAGGACGCCAACGAAAAGGCCACGAAGGAGCTTGGCGGGTTCATCGAGGCCGTAAAGAAGGAGCTTGACGCGAAGGTTTCGGACGTGCGGGTGTCTACGCGCCTTACCGATTCGCCGTGCTGCCTCGTCGCCAAGGAGAACGCCCTGTCGCCTTCAATGGTGAGGATGATGCGGGCGATGAAGAACGAGGTGCCCGAGGAGAAGCGCATTCTCGAGCTCAACGCGGAACATCCTTTGGTCAAGAAGGTTGCGGCGCTAAAGGGTTCGGAACTTTCCGACGCGATTGCGCTGCTGTACGATGCGGCGCTTATAGCCGAGGGCTCGCCGGTGACGGATGGCGCGCGCTTCACGAAACTGCTTGCCGACCTGATGATGAGGCAATGAAAACTTCGCAGTTCTGGTATCCGTTGCCGCAGCGCCTTATCGCGCAGCATCCCGCGGAGCGGCGCGGCACCGAGAAGATGCTCGTGCTGCACCGCGACACCAATGTCATCGAGCATCGGCACATCGCGGACATTGCAGAATACATCACCGACAGGGATCTTCTCGTCGTGAACGACACGAAGGTGTTCCCTGCCCGTCTCATCGGCACATGGAGCGACACCCCCGGCGAGGTGGAGGTTTTGATGGTTTCGGCTGCGCCCGTGGACGGCGGCGAGATGCCGAGCGCCTCCGAAGACGGGCTTTCGAGTCTTGTGTGGAACTGCATGCTCGGCAGCGGCAGAAAGTGCCGCGAAGGGCAGCTGGCGGTGTTCGGTCCGAACCGGGAGTTGAAGGTAAGGCTGCTCAAGCAGCTTTCCGGAATCGGAATGTGGCGCGTGGAGTTCATTTGCGAACGTCCGTTGAAGGATCTTCTCGACGAATTCGGGCGCACGCCAGTTCCGCCGTATGTGAAGCGCGACGGCACCGCCGCCGAGGAACGGGCCGACCGCGAACGTTACCAGACGATTTACGCGCGCCATGTCGGGTCTGTGGCGGCTCCGACGGCGGGGCTTCACTTCACGCCGGAGATATTCGCCGCGCTGGAGGCCAAGGGCGTGAAGCGCGTGGCTGTTACATTGCACGTAGGCCCCGGTACGTTCCGTCCCGTGAAGGCGGAGAACATCGAAGATCACCACATGGATTTCGAAGCGTTCACGGTTCCGCCCGAGACGGCCGACGCCGTGAACGAGTGTAAAGCGCGCGGCGGCCGCGTGTTTTGCGTGGGTTCGACCACGGTGAGGACGCTTGAGACTGTCGCGGCGGCGAGCGAAGACGGACGTGTAGTCGCGGGTTCCGGCGCCAGCGACATATTCATCTATCCACCCTATCGTTTCAAGGTGTGCGACTGCATGTTGACCAATTTCCATCTGCCGCAGTCCACGCTGTTGATGATGGTTTCGGCGCTTGCGGGACGCGAAAGAGTGTTGTGTTCGTATGCAATGGCCGTGAGGGAGGGCTACATGTTTTTCAGTTATGGTGATTGCATGCTCATCGTATAATATGGTATAATATGCCCTCATATGCCACTCTTTGTGCCTAAAGACAGAAAATCGCTCTTCCGCCAGTTCCTGGCGGGAATGTACGACGCTGTTGTCATAACGGATCCGAGCGGGCATATTCTGGAGATAAATCCGCGTGCAGAGGAACATTTCGGCTATCAGCAGGAAGAGGTTCTCGACAAGCCCATAGCGACGCTTATTCCGGGGCTTTCGGCCGAAATAGTGGGGCGCATACGCAAAGGCCTTGATGAAGACCGCCGCGTGATGATTGATGCGAACGGCCGCAACAAGGATGGCTCTCGGTTCGTGTGCGAAGTCGCGATATCGTCGATAGAGATGACCGATCCAGACGACCTCGTCTTCACAATCCGCAATGTGGAGCGCCGCCGGCGCATACTTGAGCTTTTGCGCGCTAAAGAGGGCGCATTCGATGTGGCGCAGTCGGCGCTTTTCACCTGCGACCAGGAAGGTCACTTCACCAGCGGCAACAAGGCTTTTCGCGAGATGTTCGACCTTGAAAGCGATGAAGACCTGGCGAAGGCGTCCTTCGACGAGTTGATGTCCGATGCGCCGTTGCCGGAGAATTTCAAGAAAGCGCTCGACGGGCAGACCACCACAACCGGTCTGGTTGCCGAGAGCGATGGCGAAGACGACGAAGAAGTTGAAATCGTACTTGCGCCGAACAGGCTCGGCAAGAAGGTGCGCGGAGTCGTCGGCAGCGTCTTAAAAGTCTGAGATGCGAAAGGCTCCACAACACGCCGCAGGCTTGTCGGCGCTATCCGTGAACAAGGCGGACCCCAAGTTGCTGCAGGATTTCCTTGCGCAGAAGTTTTCCCTTTCGCGCCGCACGGCAAAGGCCATGATAGACGGGCGATCCATATGGGTCAACCGCCGTTGCGTGTGGATAGCGCGCTATTCGCTCAAGACCGGCGACCTTGTCGAAATTCCCATGGCGGTGGTCAAGGGGGCTGTCGCGCAGGGCGCGGTGCGGTCCGGCGCGGTGGCTCAGGATTCCGCGCAGGGGTCAGGGGACAGGCGCCATGTGAGGGTGCTTTGGCAGGATGATGGATATCTCGTGGCGGACAAGCCTTCCGGCATGGTCAGCTGCGACGACCCGAAATCCGTCGAATCGCTCTTGCGCGAACAGGAGTCGATTCCCACGCTGGAGGCGGTCCATCGCCTCGACCGCGACACTACCGGATGCTTGATGTTCGCCAAGAACCATGCCGCGTTTGTTGCCGCTGTCGATGTGTTCAAGACGCACAAAGTGTCGAAGACGTATCACGCCATAACGGTCGGCGAGTTCAAGTACGACCATCAGACGATCGATACGCCGCTGGACGGCGAAAGCGCGGTTTCGCGCGTGACGCGCGAGGCGAAAAGCGCGGACGCGAGTTTCCTGCGCGTACGCATCGAGACGGGGCGCACGAATCAGATACGCCGCCATTTGGCGTCGGTTCGCGCGCCGATAGTCGGCGACAGGGTGTTCGGGCTCAAGTCCGCGCGCGATCTTCGGCTTATGCAGGTTCCGCGGCAGATGCTCCATGCGTCTACTCTCTCTATGCCAAACCCACTCGTTCCACACAGCGAGATAAAGGTGCATTCGCCTTTGCCGGCCGATTTCCGCGCGACGCTCAGGCTTTTCGGAATGGGGAAAAAGCGTGGAGCCGGAAAA
Organism: uncultured bacterium; assembly: GCA_902776615.1. Taxonomy (GTDB): domain Bacteria; phylum Verrucomicrobiota; class Kiritimatiellia; order RFP12; family UBA1067; genus UBA1067. Next base: position 41,070 of record CACYQU010000012.1, on the reverse strand, counting down.
TGAACGCATGCTTCTTCGATATGGACGGAACCTTGATCGACTCAAGGGCGGATCTCGCGGCGACGGTCAACCACACGAGGCGCGATCTAGGGCTGGCGGAGCTTCCGGAGGACGAGGTTCTTTCGCATGTCGGGAGAGGCGCGAAGCATCTGCTCGCCAATGCCATACCTGAACGTGCGAATGACGTGGAAAAACTCTGGAGCATGTTCATGGATCGCTACGGCGAGCACATGCTAGAGTCCGTGCAGCTTTATCCATCCGTCCGCAAGACGCTCGAAGAACTGAGTGACAGAGGCTGGCTGCTAGGCGTGAACACGGCCAAGCCCGCTTTTGCGACCAAAGCGATAATTGAGCATTTTGGCCTTGGCCGGTTCTTCAAAGGGGCTATTGTGGCTGGCGGTGACTGCCCTGAAATGAAGCCCTCGGCTCTTCCGCTGAGGCAGTGTGCATCGCTTATGCGTGGGCATAGGCTTTCATCCGGGGATTGGATGGTCGGCGACAACTGGACTGATATGCAGTGTGCCGTCAATGCAGGGGTGAAGGGTGCGTTCTGCACGTTTGGCTTCGGAATCCTTGGCGATTCCCGCTATACGGTTAAGATCAACCGTATGGACGAACTGCTTCGCTACCTTAAAGCGGAAGATTGACCAGCGCTTCTCCTCTTGCGCCATATCCCATCAGCGCCCGCCTCATGTTTTCTTTAGGCCGCCGTTCCAGAAATCCCAGCCCTTGCGCCTTGCAAGGGCTTTTTGCCATAATGCACATGTGCGGTTGAGGGGCGGCAAATCCGCCGCGATATTGGGCTTGATCTCTTCCATGCTCCCGGGCGCACAAACGGCCCTGGACCGGCGGTACGCGAAAGCGAAGCCCGCCAAGTAACCTGGGGGGTTGTGCACGGCGTCCGATTTATGCTATAATTCAAAACATGTTAACATTGTTTTTGGCGATTGCCGTCGGTGGCGGCAGTTTTTGTGGTGCATTCTATGCGGGCGATTGGGGCCTCGGGTGGAGTGTTTTCGCCGGATTGGTCATGTTCGGCGTGACCCAGGGTGTAATCGGATTCCTTGTCCAGAAGAGGATCAAGGCCGATATGGAGCGTGTGCAGGGCATACTTCTCGAAGGGCAAAAGAGGCTTCAGACGAAAATGCACCGTTGGCAGTTCCGTCCGCCAGGCTCTCAGAAGGATGCGCAGCGTGAAATCGAGAACGATACAAAGATATTCGTTCGCGAGGCTTTGGCCGCCACGGAGTGCCTGACGAAGTATCGCTGGGTGGTTCCGATGATACCTCGCCAGAAGGCGACAGCCCAGCTGCAGCTGAACTGGATGATAAAGGACTTCAAGGCGGTTGACGAGTTGCTTCCGAAAGCCCTTTTCATAGATCCCACGACCACTGCGATAAAAATAGCCCGCATGTACATGACCGGCGCAGCGACAGAAGATATCGAAAAGGTATACCGCAAGGCGGTAAGGCGGCTCAAGTACAACCAGAACGTGCTTCTTGCCGCCGAGTGGAGTTGGATACTTCTCAAGCGCAATGGAGAGAAGGATGAAGGCGAGAGCGCGTTCAAAGTCCTGACCGAGGCCCTCAAGTCGAGCGACAACGAGGTTCTGAAGCGCAACCACGAGCTTTTGATGAACAAGCGGCTGGCCCATTTCTCGAATACGGGCCTTGGAGACCAGTGGTTCGCGCTGTTGCTGGAAGAGCCGCGCATGAGAGCGCAGCGTCAGCACGTGCAGAGGATGTAGCCAAGAACGGGGAAAGGCGATTTCGGGGGTGAAGACGGTCAGAAAGGCGGTAGTGTTGTCTGCGGGACTGGGCACGAGGCTCAGACCTTTGACGTGCACCGTCCCCAAACCGCTTCTTCCCGTGTGGGGCGAGCCCATGCTTGCGCGCGTGGTCGGTCTTCTCAGGCGCTGGGGGGTTGATGATATCGTCGTCAACTGCTACTATCTGCACGAGCAGGTGGAGGCGTGGTGCGCCGCAAACGGATGCAGGGCCGCACACGAACCGGAGATACTGGGCACTGGCGGAGTGCTGAATCCTCTGCGCGATTGGATCGGCGACGATCCGTTCTACCTCGTAAACGGCGATATAGTGCTTGAGGGGGTGGACGAAAATCCGTTTGAACGCCGCTCTCGCGGCGGCGAGCCGCTTGTGGGGCGGTGCCTTGCGACGGATGCCGAGGGCCCCAGAACGATAGAGGCCGATCCAGACGGATACGTTACATGCTGGAAAAGCCCCGATCCGGGCTATCCGGGCACATACACCTACTGCGGCGTTGCGTTACTTACGCCCGGCATTCTCGACTATGTGGAGCCGTCGGGCTTCTCGACGATAGTCCAGGCCTACGAGCGCGCGATGATGGACGGCAGATTCATCCAGACGATATGTCCGAAAGACATGCTTTGGACTGATGCCGGCACGATCGACAGCTATGTGGCGGTGAATTCCGCCGGCGAAGAAAACGCGCTTGGAGACCTGCCTCAGATCAAGGCCGCATTGGGCGATGCGGACGAGTCCCGCGCGGTAAAGTTCCTCGGTGCGCGCGGCAGCGACAGATGCTTTTTCGAGGCGGATGGCCGCGTGGCGATCGTCTACGACGATTCGAAGCGCGGCGAGAATGCGCGCTACGCCGGACACGCCAGATGGCTAAAGGAACATGGCGTAAGGGTTCCCGGCGTGATCGCCGACATGCCGGAGCTGAAGACCTTGGTCATGGAGCACGCCGGCGCCGAGCGGAAGATGGGTCTCGAAGACTATGTGAAGGTCGTGGAGAAACTCGCCGCGTTCAACTCTCTTGACGCGTCGTCGCTTTCGCTGGAGCCGCAGTTCGATGCCGGTCTTTGGCGGTGGGAGCGCGAGTTGTTCAAGGAGCACTGCCTTGGCACGCGCTTCCGTATGGAGTGTCCGGCGGAAGTCGAGAAAGAGCTTTGCGGCGTCGCGGAGGTTCTCGAGCGCGAGCCGAATGCCCTTGTGCACAGGGATTTCCAGTCGACGAACGTGTTGTGGAAGGACGGCGAACCCGTCTTCATCGACTTCCAGGGCATGAGGCTCGGCCCGGCGGTGTACGATTTGGCGTCGCTGCTCTACGATCCGTACGTAAAGGCGCTTTCCGAAGGCGAGCGGCGCGCGCTCGCGAAGTTGTATGCGAAGCGGTGCGGACGCGAAGCCATCGTCGGTTTGCTGCCGCGCGCGGCGGTGCAGCGGCTTGTGCAGTGCCTTGGCGCATTCGGCAGGCTCGCGAGCGTGGGCCAGCCGCAGTTCGGCAAGTTCGTTCTGCCTGCGCTGGAGAATCTGCTCGCCGCGGCAGACGAGGCCGACCTTGACGCGACCGGCGCGCTGGCGGAGGATCTGATAGCGCGCGAGCGCAAGTTTTCGCACGGTCACGGCGAGTGCGGCTGCGGACACGACCACCACGATCACGGCCACGAGTGCCGCTGTGGAGGGCACGGCGCGTCATGAACTCCGCCATCAGGAATTTCTGTGCGCGTGTGCGCAAGACCGGCGAGAGACGCAAGTCGATCGTCAAGACTGTCGCAATGGGACGCGAACGCACATTCCAGGCGTGGGACATGGGAGACGACACGTTCATTTTCGAAGAGGGCGTTCTGCGCCACCTCGCGGAGCGGCCGAGCGTGCTCGTCGTGCGAAAGGACGCCCTGACCCGCCACCGCGCCGGCTGGGTGATGACGATGACGACAGGCAACCATTCCGTCGCCGCGTTTCCTTTGCTCGACGGCAGGTTCTGGAAGCTTTCGCACGTTCCGCCTCCGAAGCGCGGCGACGTGCTGATGCACGATATACTGTGCTGCAATGTTGTGGACGGCCGCATAGAAACATCCCAGCGAGACGTGCCTTCAAAGACCCTCGTCGCCGCCGACGAGTGGATGCGCGTTTCAGCGGGCTTTTCGCTGTCTGACATAGTGATGGGCGATCGCAACGAGGCGAGTCTCGAGCACTACCGCGCGCTCGGACAGGAGTGGCGCGTCAAACCGCTTGCGTGGACCGAGAGCGCGATGAGAGTGGCTCTGGCGGCCGCACGAAAGGGGATCGCCTCCAAGATATCGTATTACCACTCCGCGCGAGGCGTGCACTTTCTCGCGTTCCACGACTTCCGGCGATTCTGCGAGCTGGCCGCGAGCGACCGCGCCGAGTTCGAGCGCGGACTGAAGGAGCTTGTCTCGGTTTACGAAGGCAACCGCTATTCGTTCACCCGCACGCCGAAGTTCAGGGGCCATCACGAGATAGAGTTCTTCGGATTGCGGCGCGGCGTGGCGCTGGAGAAGCTGATACCCGAAATCGAGAAGCTCATGGAGGCTCTCGCCCTCGGACGCATGGACGATGCGAATCTGGTGCGGCGCACGGGCGAGATAGTGGCCCTGTACGAGTCGCTGCTTACGCGGCCGGAGCTTGCCGACGAGACGACCAAAACGTTTGTCGAGACGCTTTACATGCACATCACGGGCGAGATCTACGCGGTGATGGGCGAAGGCTCCACGCCGAGCTTCGACGACCGGCGCACGGCCCTGCCGGGCGCGACGTTCGTGGACGGCCGCCCTGTCATGCATCCCGGCGCGGACGACAGGAGCGAAGTGCTGCTGTCGAACCTGCGGGGACTCATGTCCAAAGACGAGATCGTCGAATACGCGAACGTGTACGAGTTGTACCAGGAAGGCGAGAACGTACCTCTCGGGCGCGGCACCACGCGCGAGATCGTGTACAAGACGAACCGCAGCCCGCTGGAGATGAGCCTTATAGAAAAGCGCCTTTCGAGTTCGCGGAAGTACTATGGCGCATACATGATGGCCAGGATTGGCGCGCTCAAGGCGCTGGGCGTAAAGCTGAGCGACTCGTACAAGCTGCTGCGGCGCCGGGCCCACAAGGGAAGGGGTCCGTTCGATTTCTACATACGGTCGCGCTGCGAGGGCGAACCGATGGAGTCGATCCCCGCGAACTACTTCTGCAACATCGACGATTCCTCCGTCGAGGAGAAGGAGTTCGTTCTCGGCCTGGCGTCGCTGATGGGCGACGCGGCGGCGCAGAACATGGCGATGAAGAAGTACGATCCCGCTACTGCGAGTCCGCTATTCGGCGTCGGCAAGGAAATATACGACTTCGAATACGACATGATACACCAGAGGGTCGTGCCGAAGACGGTTTCGACATGCTCGGTGCGCGGCAGCTTCGGCTGGCCGTCGCTTTCGTACGACGACGGCAACCTGTCGGCCATAGCCAACTTCTACCTCGGCTTCTACGCCCACGCTCTCAAGATGTACCAGAGCCGCCACAATGTGACAATGGCCGAACTTGCAGAGAGGTTCTTCAACGGTTTCGAATTCAGGACGCATGCCATGGCGTGGCAGCTTTCGGTGATGCGCGACAGGTTCGAGGAGTTCGCCCCACATCTGCCGGCGGGCTTCGGGTTCGACCGCAAGTGGAGGTTCGTGCTCTGGTCGCTCGAGCGTCAGGAGCGCCGGCTTTCGACGCTGCGGCGCATTTTCTTCCAGAAGGTGGCGCTGGTGGAGGGCGACGCCGCGAACGAGTCGGCTTCGTCCGAAGCCGACGACGATGAAATAAACATTGAAGGGTTGGAGTGACAAATGAAGACGTATGGAATAATCCCCAGCAGATTCGGATCGAGCCGTTTCCCCGGGAAACCGCTTGCGATGCTTGCCGGCAAGCCTTTGGTGGCATGGGTTGTGGAGGCCGCCAAGAAGGCGAAAAGCCTCGACGGCGTTCTGGTGGCGACGGACGACGATCGCATCGCGTCGGCAGTGGCGGCGCATGGAGGCCGCGCGGTAATGACGCCGTCCGAGCTGCCGAGCGGCACGGATCGCATAGCCTGCGCCGCCGGCGATTTCGCCGACGACGACATACTGGTGAACATCCAGGGCGACGAGCCGCTTATAGATCCCGCGCTCATCGACGGGCTTGTTGCAAAGCTCAAGGACGATGCCCGCTGGTCGATGGCCACTGCGGTCACGCCGATAAAGAGCCTTTCGGATCTCGCGGCGAAGACCGTCGTAAAGGTGGTGCTCGACAGAGACGGCGGGGCGCTCTACTTCTCCCGCGCCGCGATTCCCTGCGACCGCGACCGCGAGAGCGATCTTTCAAGCGGGCTGTATGTGCGGCATCTGGGCATCTACGCGTATCGCGGCGCATTCCTGAGGCGCTATGTCGCGGAGCCGCCGTGCGATCTCGAAAAGACCGAGAAGCTCGAACAGCTTCGCGCGCTGTGGATGGGCGCCAGGATTGCCGTGGTGAAGACGAACGACGAAGGCGTCGGCGTCGATACCCCGGAGGACGCCGCAAGAGTCGAGAGGATTCTCCTTGATCGCATGGCGTGAGTGGCGCACGGCGGCGAGCCGCGCGTTCGTGGATTCGCTTCCGGTGCTTATGGGCTACACTACGATGGGCTTCGTCGCTGGCGTGCTGCTTGCGGCCAAGGGCGGCGTCTCGCTTGCGCCCCTGTGGGCCGTGCTTTCGTCGTCGATGTGGATCACCGGCACGATGAGCTTTGCGTTCGTGCCCGAAATCGCCGCCCGTTCGTCCATCGCCACCATTGTGCTCATGACGGTGGCCGTCAACTTCCGCTATGCGTTCTACGGCTTTTCGATGCTCGAGAGGTGGCGGAAGATACCGTTCGTCCAGAAGGCGTATCTGATTCTCATGCTGACCGACGAGAACTACGCGCTGGAGGTCGCCGCCTCGCAGTCGATGGACGACAAGACCCATCTGAAGTATTGCACTGTGATATCCGCGCTCAACCATTCCTACTGGGTGGCTGGGGTGACGGTCGGCGCTGTTGTCGTTTGCCTGCTTGGCATGGCGATAGACCCCGATGTGATACGCAGGCACACCAACGGGATGGAGTTTGCGATGGTCGCGCTCTTCCTGGTGATCTTCACCGACCAGATAAGGAGCTTCGTTTCGCATGAAAAGTGACGTGCTTTACATGTTTGGCGTGATCGTGGCCGTGTTCGCCGCGAACTACGCGCTGAGGGCGCTGCCGTTCATCGCATTCGGCGGCCGCGGGCGCCCTCTGCCGCGCTGGGCGTCGTCCATGGGCGAATACGTTTCGCCGGTGATCATAGCCGCGCTGATAGTGTATTCGTACGCGGGCCTCGCCTGGCGCACGCCCTGGCCGTACGTCGCTGGCGCGCTGACGGTTGGGCTGCAGCTGTGGCGGCGCAATCCTCTGGCGAGCATAATCGCGGGCACGATCCTGTACATGTGCCTGCTTTCATGCGGATGCGTGAGCGAGCGTTCGCACCGCCTCGAATCGTCGGTTGCGCATCCCATAGTCCGCGTCACATCCCGCGGCATAATGTTCAAAGACGTGCCGGTCACTCCCGCAAGAGCGGTTGCGCTGCTGGAGGAAAACGAAGTTCCCAAAAACAGGACGCTCCACGTGCTTGTCGACGACGATTTCGACAACCAGCGCGTTTTGTGGGTTTTCAAGCACAACTATCTCGATCGGGCGGGCTATACAAAGTCGGTATGGATTCATGGGCGTCGCGGAGAGTCCGGCAAGGCCGACATAAAGCCGCCGGACAGAGGCGTCGCAACACCGTATAGAGACAGGATGTTCAGATGAGGTTCGCATTCCCAGAAATGCTCGCGCTTGTCGCGGTTGTGCCTGTCGCAGGGCTTTGGTGGACGTTTCTTCGCGCACGCCGCGAGAAGGCCCTCGGAAAACTCACCCTAAGCGTACCGAAGCCCGGCGGGTCGTCTCTGCAGTCGGCGCTGATCCTGTCGGGTCTGGTCTTGAGCCTGTTCGCGGCGTCGCGTCCGCAATGGGGAAGGTCGATGGAGAAGGCCGTGCAGCGAAGCCGCAACGTCGTCGTGGCGATAGACGTTTCCCGCTCCATGCTTGCGGAGGATGTCCGCCCCAACCGCCTTGAACGCGTAAAAGCCGACGTGGCGGATCTCATCGACTCGCTGGAAGGCGACCGTTGCGCGCTTGTCGCATTCAGGCGCACCGGCGTCGCGATATGTCCGCTGACGACCGACCACGGCTATCTGCGCGGCGCCCTTGAGCAGATGACGCCCGACAGCGCGCCGCGCGGCGAGACGGATCTCGGCGCCGCGATACGGGCCTCTCTCGACGCCCTCGACCCTGCGGCCGACGACCACAACGCGATAATACTGATATCCGACGGCGGAGATCTGCGGGGCGAAGCGCTGGAGGCCGCGCGGCTGGCGAAGAAGCGCGGCGTGCCGGTCTTTACCGTCGGGATAGGCGACCCGCGCGTTGGCGCCGAGATACCGTCCGAAGACGGGCGCGGAACGCAAAAGCACAACGGATCCGCGGTAAAGGTCAAGCTCGAGGAGTCCGCGCTGCAGGCTGTCGCGGAGGAGTCGTCCGGGCGCTATGTCCGGCTTGCGACGGCAGGGACCGCCGAGACGACTCTCGGCGCGATTTACAGGCGGTTTCTCAGGCGGGTCGCCGCGAAGGAGCAGAACGAGGAGGAAAGCCGCGCCGCCGAGAGGTACCAGTTTTTCCTTGTGCCTGGCGTTCTTCTGCTGATCGCCGGCGCCTCGCTTTCGCGAGGGCGTTTCCGCAAATGAGCGCGCAGACGACATCGTGCAGGGTGGCTCGGTTGTCACCGGGGCGAAAATAAGGTATAATATACCGACAATGTTTGGTTTTTTGAAGAAGACGCGAAAACGACCGGTCGTATATACGCGACCGGAGCACTGCATTTCGAGAAAGAACATAGATCCGGACGCGTTGAAGGTTTTGTACAGGCTCTCCGGTGCGGGCTATACGGCCTATCTTGTAGGCGGTGGCGTGAGAGATCTTCTCATGGGCCGTACTCCAAAGGACTTCGATGTGGGTACGAGCGCAAAGCCAAACGAGGTCAAGCATGTCTTCCGCAATTGTTTTCTCATCGGCAGGCGTTTCCGCCTTGCGCACGTGCGCTTCGGCGACAAGATCATAGAAACCGCAACGTTCAGGCAGGATTCGCAGTCGGTCGGCGAGATAATCGAGCATGCGGCGGAAGGGCCGCTCGAAGACAACACTTTCGGCACTCCCGAGACGGACGCGTACCGCCGCGATTTCACGGTGAACGGTCTGTTCTACGACATAAAGGATTTCAGCGTCATCGACTGGGTCGGTGGGATGAAGGATATCGAAAAGCGCGTGATACGCGCGATCGGCGATCCTGACATACGCTTCCGGGAGGATCCTGTGCGCATGATGCGCGCGGTCAAGTTTTCGTCGCGGCTGGGCTTCAGGATCGAGCGCAAGACGCTTGCGGCGATAAAGCGCCGCCATTCGTGCATACTGAACGCGGCGCCGCCGCGAGTGTGCGAAGAAGTGTTCAGGCTTTTCCCGTACGGACACAGCGCCGAGGCCTTCAGGCTCATGTGGGAGACCGGCCTTCTGCGCGATCTTCTGCCGGCGCTTTCGAAGGCGATCGACGCCACCGGCGGCAAGTCCAGCATGGCGTGGAAATACCTGTCGGTTCTCGACAGCCTTGAAAAGCTGCGCCAGGAAGAGGGCGATGAGGTCTCCAACGGGCTGCGCGCTGCCGTTCTCATGACCGTAATGCTGAAAAGCGGCGGCGAAAAACAGAAGGACGGTGCATCGCGCATGGTCATGCAGACGATGCTCGACGGCATAAAGATACCGAAGTCCACCTATTTCACGGCGGTCCTTCTCATGGAGAGTCCCGTGAGGCTCGGGCGCAGACCCGAAAAGAGCAGGGCTCGCTTTGTGTACAACCGCGATTTTCTTGATGCCCTCGACTACAACAGAATAGTACTTCGCGCCGAAGGGCGCGACGAGAGCATCATAAACGAATGGGCAGACCTATACGAACTGAAAGGAAAAAAAGATGAACTGGTTCAAGACAGAAGATGATCCGTTGGCCGAAGACTTCGTGAAGGAGATCAGAGCCACCATACCGTGGCTGCTGGCGGCCGCTCTAGTGGTTGCAGGCTACTACGGCGTCAAAAACTACATGGCCGCGCGTCGCGCCGCCGCAAGCGAGGCGCTTGTGAACGCGTATACGGCCGAAGAGCTGGAGGAGGCCGTGTCGAAGTTCGGCGGGTCCGACGCCGGCGGGGCGCTGAAGCTGCGCCTGGCCAAGAAATACTTCGACGCAGGCCGCTATCAGGAGGCGCTCGACCAGTACGCCGCGCTGTCCGGCGACAAGGCGCCGGACGGATTTGCGGACGTCCCCGAAGTCGGCAAGGCGCAGTGCCAGGAGGCCCTAGGCAACTATGCCGACGCCCTCGCAGCATACGAGGCTTTCGCCGAAGCCAACCCCAACAGCTATCTCGCCCTTACGGCGAAGCTCGGCGCCGCTCGCGCAATCGCGCTTTCTGGCGACAAGGAAAAGGCTCTTCAGCGTCTCGCCGATATCAAGGAGTCCGTAAAAGGCGACGCCCTTTCGGAAGCCAGGGTTGACGCAACTGAAGACTGCATAAAAAGACCTGTCGCAAAGTGAGTTTTACGCGCGAGGTCGGCAGGACCACGCGCGTGATGCTAGCCTCTGTCGCCGCGTTCCCGTCAGTGTTCAGAAGCCGCGATTCGCGTCGCGACTTTGGAGTCCAACTGTACAAGACGGGGATAGGCACGCTTCCGGTGGTTACGGTCGTTTCGCTTTTCACCGGGATGATTCTCGCCCTTCAGGTGGGGCTTGAGCTGCGGCGTTTCAATCAGGAGATTTACCTTGGCGCCGCAGTAATGGTCACTCTCATACGGGAGATGGCGCCGTTCAGCTGCGGAATGTGCCTCGCCGCATGCGTAGGTTCCGCCATAGCGGCGGAGCTGGGCACGATGGCGGTGAACGATGAAATCGCAGCGCTTGAGATAATGTCCATACCGCCGATACGCTTTCTCTCCGCGCCGCGCATTCTGGCGTTGGTGCTGATGGCGCCCGTGCTTTCGTTTTTCTGCTGCGTCGTGGGCACGCTTGGCGGCGGAATCGTCGGCGCAACCCAGCTTGGAGTGAATTTCGAGCAGTACATGGCCAGCGCCATGTCCATAGCGGACGTGAAGGATCTCACGACCGGGCTTGTGAAGGCCGTAGTCTTCGGCCTTGTGATAGGCACGGTTTCGGTTGCGCAGGGTCTCGCCACGAGCCTGGGCGCGACGGGCGTCGGCCGCGCAACGCAGCGTTCGGTGATCATATCGTTTCTGCTGATACTCATGCTCGGCTACATGATAACGAGGGTTTGCTACCAATGAGCCTGGTCGTCTTCGAGAATGTGAAGAAGCAGTTCTCCGGACGGAAGGTTCTGGACGGGCTTTCGTTCACCATCGAGAAGGGCGAAGTGCTCGCGCTCGTCGGGCCGTCGGGCACGGGGAAGTCCGTCACGCTAAAGCATATCGTCCGCCTCCTTGAGCCGGACTCCGGGCGCGTACTGGTGGACGGCGTGGATGTCGCGGCGTGTTCGCGCCGCGAGCTTGAGTCGATACGCCGCAGGGTGGGCTATCTCTTCCAGAGCGGTGCGCTTCTTGCGTGGATGACCGTCGAGGAGAACGTGTCCCTTCCGCTGAGGGAATGCACCGACATGCCCGAGGATGAAATCGACCGGCGGGTCGCCGCCGCGCTCGAAGCGGTCGAACTCGCCGACGCCGCCGAAAAGTATCCTGCCGAGATATCCGGCGGCATGCAGAAGCGCGCAGGCCTCGCACGCGCGATTGTCCGCGATTCGGATGTGATTTTGTACGACGAGCCTACGAGCGGGCTCGACCCCGTGACGTCGATTACCATCCATAGGCTCATAAGGAAACTGAACCGCGATCTTGGCATAACTTCGGTGGTGGTGACCCACGACTTGCAGGGCGCGCTTGGCTTCGCCGACAGGCTTCTTCTGGTGAAGGACGGCAAAGCGGTGGAATGTTCCGCCCCGGCGGAGTTCGCCGCGTCGGAAAATCCCGTGGTGCGCGAGTTTCTCGCGGCAATGAAAGGAGAGTTGTAATGGCAAGAAGAAAAGGCGACGCTTTCGCCGAATTCGTGACCGGCGTTTTCATGCTGGCCGTGCTGGCGCTTCTCGTGTACTTTACGATAGTGATATCCGGCGTCGATCTCGTCCTCGGGCGGGAGTATGTTCGCGTGGCGATCGCGTTCGACGGCATCGGCGGACTGAAGGATCACGATAACGTCATGTATCGCGGAACCAAGGTCGGAACCGTCGATCGCGTCTCGCTCACGTCGACGAATCTTGTCGCGACGGTAGATATAGACCGCAACGTCGTTCTTCGCACGGGCTACCGCGCCTACGTGCAGTCGATGTCGCTGCTGGGCGGCAACTGCCTCGTGCTGGAGGAGGGCGCCGGCGAGAAGCTGGATCTTGCAAGCGGCAATACGCTTCGCGGCGAAACGCCTACCGACTGGATGCGCGACGTTGCCCAGATCGCGAAGAATCTGAGCGATGCCACGTCGGGCGGCGAGCTGCGCACCATAGTGACGAATCTTTCGGTCGTCAGCGAAAAGATACGGCTTGTGTCGGAGCGCATAGCCGACGGCGAAGGCACTCTCGGAAGGCTCTCGGCAGACGACGCGCTCTACAAGGAGCTGGAGGGTCTTCTGCGCGACGCGCGGCAGGTTCTCGACAACTACCGCGACACCACGCCCATAACGACGTTTACGTCGCTTGCCACGGGGGCCCTATGACAGCGCTTGTTTTTGCCGCATCGCTTTTCTTCACCGAGCCGGCGCCTCTCGACATGCCGCGCGCCGAGGCGTATTTCATCGCCGAGCCGGATGGTTCCCGTCGTCTGGAGGATAGATACGACGTCTTCGACCTCTGGCTCGGCCGCGCCGTCGACGGGCGGTGGATGGACGATTCCTTCCGCGTGTTTGTGCTCGCTACCCTCGACGCGCTTCCGCCGGCTTTGGCCGCTGCTCAAACCGAGACGCGCGTCGACTACGAGGCCCAGCGCGTCGCGCCGGAAAGGCGGAACGACGACCACCTCGCCGCGATGGTCGATATGCTTTCTCCGGTAGAACCGGCGAAAGAGTTCGAGCGTCCGCGCCAGAAGCCGCGCGGCTACCGGGATGTCAGATACTGGCAGGGTACGAACACTGCGGCGATCGTCTGCACCTGGCTGCCCGAGAAATCCGATGTGTGGCGCTTCGCCTCGTGGGAGCTTGCCGACGACGACGACTTTGCCGCCATGCTGGAGACGTTCCAGCGCGAGTTTATCGAAAAGCGCGAATGGGAGAAGCTCTCCGGCGCGAAGACCGGTGAATCCGCGGAGGCGAAACCGCGTCGCCGGCGCAAGGACGAAGGCCCGCAGGAGCGGGATCTTCTGCGCCGCGATCTTCGCCACAGCGTCGCTGCATACGAATCGTGGCACATGACCGACGCAGACGAGTTTTCGGTAATCGACTGCCTGCCGGCGCGCGGGTTCGTAACGTCCCTTACAAACGACCTGCGCATAATGCGGACGAAGTACGCCGAAACCGTCCCTTCGCCGATCAACGTTTCGAACACTCTGTCGGTAGCGCGCATCTACTCGAACCGCGAAGACTATCTTGAGGCGGCTGGCGACGACATGCAGTGGAGCGCGGCGTACTGGAATCCCGGCCGGCGCGAACTCGTCGCATATCTTCCCGTACAGGGCGAACAGCAGCTTCTCCGCACGATCCGCCACGAGGCGTTCCACCAGTATCTGTCGTACGCGTGTTCCATGATGTCGGCCGCACCATGGTTCAACGAGGGCTACGCGCAGTATTTCGAGGATGTGGACGACGCCGATTGGCGAATCGCAGTTACGGCGGAAGACCTCAACAGGCTTGAGGATATGCTGCTGCCGCTTGTATTGATGGACTACAGCCAGTTCTACGACGGAACCGACGCCGAGCGCAGACTGAAATACCGCCTTGCGTGGTCGATCGCATTCTTCATCGAGAATGGCGCGCCGAAGGTGAGGTTCCGTCCGTTCGAGAACCTCAAGAAAGACTACATCGATGCGCTGCTCAAAACCCGGGACATGCGAAAGGCGACCGGGGCGGCGTTCGGTTCGACCGACAAGTTCAAGAACTTTGTGTCGGAATGGAAGAAGTTCTGGTTGAGAAGAGGCCTGTAGGCCGGCTCGCGCCAAGCCCTACAGGCGCGTTGCATCTCGGGAACGTCCGCACGTTCATGGTTGCGTGGCTCGGCGCCAGAAGCCGCGGCGGACGCGTAATAATGCGCATGGAAGACCTCGACCACCCCAAGGACAAGCCCGGCGCGGCCGAAGGTGCGATTGAAGACCTGCGCTGGCTCGGATTCGACTGGGACGAAGAATACGTGCAGTCGCGGCGCAAGGACTTCTACCGCGACGCGCTCGACGCGCTCAAGCGCAAGGGTCTCGTCTATCCGTGCGTCTGTTCGCGGCGCGACGTCGAAAGCGCGCAGTCTGCGCCGCATTCCGGCGAACAGCTTCACTACCCCGGCACATGTCGCGGACGTTTCGCCACATGGTCCGAAGCATTGGCGTTCTCGGGCCGCGCGCCGTGTTGGCGTTTTCGCGTCGAAGCGGACGAACGCGTGGAGTTCGACGACATGTTTGCGGGCCGATATGCGCAGAATGTGGCGGAGAAACTGGGCGACTTCCCTCTTGCGCGGGACGAAGGCGGCGCAGGCTACACGCTTGCCGCCGTTGTGGACGATGCCGCGATGGGCGTCACCGAGGTGGTTCGCGGCGACGACCTTCTCGCCGCAACTCCTGCGCAGATTCTCATTCAGCGCGCGCTTGGCCTGCCGACGCCAAGATACTGCCATGTTCCGCTGGTGGTCGGCCCCGACGGACGCCGCCTCGCTAAGCGCCACGGCGATACGCGTGTTGCGCACTATAGGGAGAAGGGAGTGAGACCCGACGCGATTTTGGGGATGCTGGCCGCGAGCTGCGGCTGGGCCGAGGTCGGTGAAGAGGTGTCGCTGGCCGACCTTCTGCCGCGTTTTTCCCTCTCGACGATTCCACACGATCCATTCGTCGCCGCAAACGCCTTTCCACCCGGTGCAAACGCGATTCCTACCTAGTGCAAATGCCTTTGTCACCCGGTGGAAAACGGCGACTGTCCCCTGTCGATGTAAACAAACTGGGTGAATGCCCCATCTGGGAGCGCGGGCGAGACGCCCACTCTCCCAGTAGGGCGGTTGCGACTGGCGAGTCGGCCATGGACCCCATGGCGGATTCGTATGGCGGCATATGTCATTTACCCTTAAGGGTGGACGGCGGAAACCCTAAGGGTGAAGCGACCTCACCCTAAGGGTGATCAATAAAAACCCTAAGGGTAAAGTGCTCGCACCCTTAGGGTGAATAATCGCGACCCCTAGGGGGAATCGGTCGGGGGGTTGAAACCAGGGATTCGGGGACAGTCCCCGGTCCGCCGCGGCGGCGTGAGGTCACGCCGCCCTACCAAGCAAACTAGCGCCTGTCCCCGGTTTTTGAAACTTTCATATCAGCCCGGCGGCGGTACATCGCGCGCGCGACGTCGCGCGCGGCCTTGACGAGTTCGGGATAAGGGGCGTCGGTGACGGTGACAAAGCCGATCTGGTAGTTCTCGCCGTCGAAGCGTCCGGTCAGCGGCTGGTCGCGCCACTGGAACCAGTGCGCGCCGACGTAGCGCGGATGGTCCAGGCAGGCGTTGACGAAATTGCGGTAGCATGCGGCGCGCTCCGCCTGGTCGCGCGTGGCGACGAGCCCAGTGTGGAAGAGACCCCTGTCGAGCGCGCCGAAGTGGAACTCGCCCACGATCATCGGCTTGTCCTCCGCGGCAGGCGGAAGGTCGCGCGAAGGCTCGCGGCTGTAGATGTTGACGCTCACGACGTCGCAATGCCGGGCGCACGCCTCGTAGATCGCCTCGCGGCCCCAGGCGATTCGGCAACCGAGGTACAGATGGTTGGGCAGCTCTTCCCGCAGCACTCGCCGCACGGTGCTGAAATACCGTTCCGCCACGTCTTTCATGCGCGGCTCGTCGTTCCACGAGAGTTCATTGTCCACGAATACCCCCACGCACCACGGATCGTCCCGCATCGTCTTCGCCATGTCTTTCGCCCGTTTGCGAAGCGTCGCTTCGAATTTCGGATTGAACGGATCGGGCAGCGCCCCCCACCAGCCCGTCGAGCCTTCGAGTCGCGGCGTGCCGTACGTTCCGAGCTGGACGGTGTACGGCGTCCTGCGCATGCCGTAGATTTCGGGGTTGCTCCAGTTGGCGATCGTGTTGAGTCCCCATGCGCGCATCCTCGCGTGCGTCAGTTCCGCGCCGATGCGCTTCCAGTCGGGCCCGTACTTGCGCCGTGCGTTCGCGCGGTGGAAGTCGAACGTGTCGAACGGAAGATGCTCCTTTTCCTTGTAGAACCCGTGCGCGGCCGGTCGGTCGATCCTCCCCCAGAATTCCCCGAAGTACGGGTCGTCCTTCGCGGGGAGCCACGAAAAATACCTCTCGCGAAACCCAACGCCCGTGGCGCCCCCATGCCCGACGCAGTCGACGCCGTGAGAGAAGAAGAGGAATCCGTCGGGATCGACAAGCCACCACTTGCCGTCCACCTTCTCTGTCCGGAAGAACCCCGTCGCCTTTAGCCGGGGCCCGCCTGCCCAGCCGCCGAACCTGTCGGCATCGGGAATCGGACACGAATGCCCGCCCAGCCATGCGTCCTCGGCCTTGCGGGACGCCTCAAGCTCTTCGTCGTCGTGTATCTTTCCCGTCCAGTCGTCGTGCGCGAACTGCCCGTACCTGTCCACGAACGGCAGAAATTCGCGTGCAGACAGCGTCTTCTGCCTCACGCACGAATGCGTTGCCGCGACCCGTCGGACGCTGAATCCTTCAACTGCGCCTCTCTGGATCACGAAGATGTGGAACGAGCGTACGCGGCGCAGGTCGAACGTCGAGCCTTCGCCGGGTGCCTTGGGGCAACCCCTCATGCCGGCAAGCGAAAGCGGCGCGTCGAGAGCCCATGGCATGTTACGGATATCCACGCATATCTCGTCCGCCGCGTGCGGCGGCAGCGTCACCGCTCCTCCGGGCGTCTGCCCTTGCACTGCGACACCTTTCACGCTCAGATTCACGACGACGGCCTTGTCGGTGGTGTTGCTTACCGCTATGGACACTCGCCCATATTGTGAAAGGTCGCATTCGCCGTCGGCAAAGTCCATGCGAACCCCAGGCCAGCGGTATTCCGTGCCGGTTTCGACGCCCATCGATCCGTCGGGCAGCGGCGCGATGACGGAATCGGGCTGCGCATGGAGCGCGGTTGCGGCCGACGGCCACAGCACAACGGCGTCTGACGCCGCCGCGCACGCGACCGGGAGCGCGGATGCCAAGATGAATGCAAGCCTGTGCAATAAACTTCTCATGATGCGGTATATTATAGCAAACCTTTCCATAGTGAAGCAATTGCAAAACCTGGTACACCCTTATCCCGGAAATTTCCGAGATAAGAGTGGCGAATCGCGGGCACTTGTGTCGCGCTCTTGTTTTTTGCTATAATGTAAACGTTTTGAAGATGTGTATGCTTGACGAGATACGCACGAAGCGGGATGAAATCTACGCGATCGCGAGGAGGCACAAAGCCGAAAAGCTTTGGGTGTTCGGTTCGTGTGCCCGCAGAGAGGAACGCCCCGACAGCGATATTGACTTGCTGGTCAAGTTCAATGGTGATGTCGGGCTTCTTGAATATTCCACTTTTGAAAGAGAGTTGTCCGATGAGATGGGCCGACGTGTGGAACTAACGCGCAACACGGTTCTGAGGCGCGAGCCACGATTCGCCGCAAGGGTATGCAGGGAGGCGGTGTCCATATGAAGATTACGGGCGGTAATTATCGTGACGAGACGCGAATTGTCCACATGCTCTAGGCGCTGGAGCGGCTTAAACTTGAATCTTCCGATGTGGCGTCCGTGGATACGCTATTGTCCAATGACCAGCTTGCGCGAGCCATCATGTATGATTTCATCGTTCAATGGAGCTGCTGCATTTGTTGTTGCGTTTGAAAAGAAATATGGTAAGAAGTGAGGCCACTCCCAGTTGGGGGTCGATCTCTCAGATGTCGCTTCTTCAAGCGGGATTTCGCGCAACCGACCCTGTTTAGTCTACTTTTAGGGCGATAACTTGCTATAATTGCAAATATATCGCAAATATGCATTTTTGTGGCGTGTACGATAGGCCGTTTTTGAGGCAACGAACGGCTTCTCCGGCACTTAATTTGGCCTTGAAAGCGGGGGTAGTCCCCCATTTTAGCAGTGACTGTCCCCAGTGTGTGCGGGGGTAAAACCTAAACCCTATATAGGCTTACCCAAAACCCTATATAGGCCTTACCCCAAACCCTATATAGACTTTACCACAAACCCTATATAGGCTTTACACAAAACCCTATATAGGCTTTACCATAAATCCTATATAGGCTTTACCATAAAGTCTATATATGGTTTACCTCAAAGTCTATATAGGGTTTGACTTCTGAGGGGGCGAGGTATCCGAGGACAGGCCCCTATTGTGAACTGGGGACAGACCCCCTTGAAATCTCTATAACTGCGCAAAATGGCTTTTTGGCCAAAATCAAAAATGTGCAATTATGGTGCTTTGCCGCATTCTGAAAGCATTCGGGGACAGTCACCAATTGATGAGGTGACTGTCCCCGGTTGGATTTTTCTCTGTAGTGAACTCAGCGCACGATGATCATCAAGCCGTCGCGAATTTCATCGCCGTCAGATCCGACGACCGGGAATGTCGTGTAGGCGTATGGGGCAGTAGTCGATTGCGGGCGATATACCTTCTTTTCCACAGAGTCCCACAGCACAACATGCCCGTTCGTCAATTTCACGGGCCTGAAATATCGCACGAGCCGCATGTTGCCGTCCGTGTCGCCCTGCCAGAGCTTCAGGAAGTAGAACCGTGACGCGGCTGGGGTTTTCGGGGTGCCCGCATTGCTGTCGTTCTTGGCGAAAAGATAGAGATTCCGCCCGGTATTGACATTGGCGGAAAGCGTCCGGGACGAGTAGAGCGTCGCGGTCCCCGTGGCGTCGTCAATGGCGTAGAAAGTCTGGGACCCGACCGCGAACGAAACGCGAGCGTGGGTTGTGGTGTTCTTGGGCAACTTGTACACGTCCGGATCCGACGAGTTCTCAGCGATCGTGTAGGGATCGTTGTTTTTCGGTCGCCAGTAGGTGCCGTAGCCAAGTCCCACGTTGTATCCATACGCATGGTACCACATATAAAACCGGGACACGGCATCGCTACTGCCGCCATACGAGCCGAGGAAGCACTCCTCAGCCGAGGATTTCTGCATGCTCGTCTCCTTGAACTCGGCAATGGTGGCGGCCTTGCCGATGACGCCCGTGTCGAAAAACACCTTTCCGTCGGTCTCCACGTACTCGACGTAGTTTTCAGGCTTCTCCTCCTTGAAGGTGACAACATTGCCCGTACGGGATTCGGGAATGTCGGGCGATGGGCGGTAGATGCTGTCTGTCACCGTGTCGTAGAGCATTCCCTTGCCATCGACCTTGCAGGGCCTGAAGTCGCGGACAAGTATGCCGTCCTGCCAAATCTTCAGCCCGTAGCAACGCGCGGCGGAACGCCAGCGCCAATGGCTCGACGAGAAGAGGCAGAGGTTGTTGCCGGTGTCGACGGCACCGGCCGTGGTCGCGTTCAACACCTGCGTGCCGTTCCATTCCATCGTCTGCGACCCATCTGCAAAGGTCACGTCGAACGAATTCGTCACGCCGACGTATGCCAGGGCATTCAGAGCTATTTCGCCGCTAGTCCCGTACACCGAAAAGAGTTGCGCATTGGATTCATGGAGCATGTGGAACCGCCCCGAATCACTCGCCCCAAGATTCCATGCTCCGAGATACGCCCGCTTCTGACGATAGAACACGGAAGCCGTATTTTCTAGAAAGCGGCTTTCCTCTCGTCCAAATTCTCTCATCCTTCCAGTCTTTTCCTCGTCCTCGGCCGTCCACATCATCACGCCCTTGGCTCTTGTCCCCGCGCGGGCGCGAACACCCGTGTCGAGCGTGTTGTTTCCGTTTGACTCGATGTATTCGACGAAAACGACTTCTTTGGGCTCGTCCGACTGCCTATGGACATTGTTGTAGATAAGCGGCGTGCCGAGGGAGTAGAAGATGCGCTTCGACACGTCGTCGTAGAGCCCTGCGACGCCGTTCTTGAGGCACGGACGGAAGTCGCGCACAAGGTCGCCGTCTTGCCAGATCTTCAACCCGTAAAGACGCGATGCGCTGTACGAGTCCGGAGACCCGTTGTTGTTTCGCGCAAAAACATAGAGGCTTTTGCCTGTATTGACGTCGGCGGAACGAGTCTGCCTTGAAACAAGATTTGTGCTGCCATTGCTGTCGTCAATGGTGGAGACGGTCTGGAGACCGGCCGCAAACGAAACGAGGGCGTGCGTTGTGTCGCCATTGTTCAACTTGTAAACGTTCGTGGAGCCTGACGATGCGGTCGCATCGACGTTGTTCGTGTTTGGACGCCAATATAGGGTTCCGTATCCAAGCCCGAGTTCGGCGCTATTCGCGTGGTACCACATGAAGAACCGCGTATTGGGATCGCTTCTTGCGCCAAGGACGCAGAACTCCCCCGAAGCCGGACGGAGGCATGTTTCGGTGAATTCCGCCGTCGTGCCAGCCTTAGCGATAATGCCAGTATCAATGTAGGCGGGTTTCTGGCTGCCGGATTGTGCGGCACTCCCCTGCGACTCAACGTATTCGATGAACTCGTCGGGGACTTCGCTGTTTTCGTCGCAAACGAGGTCGGTGCCGGAGATCGAGTAGAAGATGTCCCCCGAAACGGCATCGTAGAGACCGGCTTTACCGCCCTTCATGCAGGGCTGGAAGTCGCGCACAAGCGTCATGTCGCCGCCATCCTCGGGCCCCTGGTAAATCTTCAGGCCGTAGCAACGCGTCCTGGACTTTCCACCAACGTTGCCCTTCCCGCGGTTGTTGGCGAACACATAGAGATTCACACCCGTATTGAGACCTTTCTCGGTTCTGCTCCACCCGCTATATCCATCTATCGCAATAGAAGCCGTGCATTTCCCCTCGGCGTTTGTCGCGGCGTATGTCGTTGTAACGTTGTAGATGCGGCTTTTTTCCCAACGGGTTTCCCATCCGTTACTCAATTTGACAATCACATTCGTCCCTTGCGATACAATGACCTTGCCAAGGTTATCAAGACAATAGCAGGCGTAAAACCGCGTGTTGTTCTGCCAGTCTCCACACGAGACGAACGCGCTGTCTGCAAGAGTCATCCACTCGACCTTGGCCTCGATCTTGGTGTTGGGACGGCCGATGATGCCGGTATCGACCCACTGATTGCCGGCCGATTCCACGTAGCGGACCCACTTGTCGGGCTGCTCTGCGAGAGCTGCTGTTGCAACAAGCGCCAGTGCAAACGCGCCGGCGAAACGACTTGCGAGATGAGAACCTTTCATCTGGTCAGTACCTTTCCTTTTGGTTGATTATAACAAGGCTATTATAGCATTCAGCCAGTGGCGCGTCAATGCCAGAAATGGAACAGGGGTATCATATTTGCACCATAGCCGCCGGTCACTTGTTTCTGAACGCCATTGGCGGAGGTGCGAGGCGGACGAGAAGCCGCACATGCGCGCTACATACTCTACCTTGTTGTTCGAGTCGGTGAGAAGCCTCTTGGCACGCATCAGCCGCTGGCGTTGCAGTTCGGCGCTGGCGGAATGTCCAAGCTCGGCCGTGATGCGCCGGTTGAGCGTATTGCGCGAGACGCCGAGAACCTGTGCCGCACTTTCGACATTCACGCCGGACCGCAAGCCGGAGACGAAAAGTTCAATGGCCGCGCAAACGAGCGGATCGGTAGCGACAGTGGCGTCGGTCGAACGCCGCTCTATGATGCGCTTCGGCGGCAGCTCGACAGCCTTTGAAGGCATCGGTTCGCCGTCCATCAGGCGCTGCAGCAGGGCCGCCGCCTCGTATGCGCCGCGCCCCATATCCGTATCGACAGCTGTTATTGGCACAGGCTGGTTCTCGAGAAGTACGCGATCCTCCCCTCCGGCGATGATACCGAAGTCCTCCGGTACCCGTATGCCGAGGCGCTTTGCTGCCGTGAGGAGCAGCACGGCCTCGCCCTGCGAGTAGGTCAGTGCGCCGAGAGGCTTGGCGGCGGAGGCGAACTTGTTTTCGAGCCAGCGCGAGACGGCGCCCCAGTCGTTCCAGCGCACCTTGGGGCAGTCGAGCGAAAACACCCACCGTTCGGCGGCGGTCTTTTCGGAGAGTCCTCGCCAAAGCCTCTCGTGGACGTTCCCCCAATCAATGGAGAAAAAGACGAGGCTTCTGTAGTTGCGCTCGAGGAAATGCTCCGCCGCGAGGCGCGCGTCGGCAACATGGTCGCAGGAGACGCGTGCGCAAGGGAAGTCGGGACAGGCGAACGTAAGGTCCACAATCGGTATTTCGAGACTGGAGAGGTGGTGAAGGAACGCGAGTTCGCGCTTGTCGCCGCGAATCGTGGCTATGACGCCGTCGCCGATCCAGTCGAACGGATGGGCGAGCCCCATGCGATCCTGGAACATGAGATGCCAACCGTGTTCGCGAGCGAAGCGCGACACGCCGTCAATACGGCTTGCGACCGGCGATGAAATCATCGCCAGAACGCTTCTGCCGCCGGTGGGCCTATGTTCTCCCTTTCGTGTCATCTTTCCGCATGGCATTATACCATATTTGACGGCTTGACTGCCTGCATGCCGCGCGGAGCGACTTCGGCGGGCGAGGACACGGCACACCCGATTTATGGTATAATCTCAACATGAAAAGAATTCTGCTTTCATTGGGGCTGGGCCTTTCGTTCGCGTTTCTTGCGGCGGAGGGGCGCGACGTTACGGATTTCACGGACGGCTGGGAGTTCTCCAGCGACAAGTCCAACTGGCGCGCGGTTGATGTTCCGCACGACTGGGCGATCGAAGGGCCATTCGACCCGAACGGCGATCCTCACACGGGAAAACTTCCGTGGAAAGGCGTCGGCTGGTACCGCAAGCAGATAGTCGAAGACGCGGCGCCAGCGGCGCGGCGGGTCTTTCTCGATTTCGACGGTGTGATGTGCGACGGCACCGTGTTTGTAAACGGGCAGCCATGCGCACACCAGCCATACGGCTACCTTGGAATGCGCGCTGACATAACGCCGTATGTTTTCGCCGGCACGAACGAGGTTGTCGTAAAGGCCGATACGACCAGTCTCGCCTCGCGCTGGTATCCCGGCGCGGGAATGTACCGCCGCGTCAGGAAAATAGAGACGGCCGACATATATATCGACGAGAGCGATGTGTTCGTGCGCCCCGAGATGGGCGGAGACGGCGTATGGACAGTGGCCGTCTCGGGCGCAGTCACAAGCCGCCGACCGGCGCCCGCCGGCGTCAGGGCGGAGGTTGCGCTAAAGGCACCGGACGGCAGCGTCGTCGCCCGCGGCGCCGCCGGCCTGGAGAGCGTCCCCATGTTCGCCAAAGCCGATTTCTCCACTGCGCTCAATGTGCGCAACCCGGAGCTTTGGGACATGAAGCCGAATCCCGCCCTGTACACCGCCGTAATCTCGGTGGTGTCGAACGACGGTACGCCTCTAGACTCGATAAGCGTCAAGACGGGCTTCAGAACATTCCGCTTCGATCCTGACGAAGGATTCTTCCTCAACGGACGCCATACGCAGCTGAAAGGGGTCTGCCTGCATTCCGATCTCGGAATTCTCGGCATGGCCTTCAACCGTTCCGTCATGCTCCGCGAACTCAGGGCGATGACCGACATGGGCGTGAACGCCCTCAGAACCTCGCACAACCCGCCGTCGCCTGAACTTCTCGACATGTGCGACGAAATGGGCATTTTCGTGTGGGACGAATGCTTCGACAAGTGGAACGCGACAAGCGGCCGCGGCGACGAGCCGCTTGAGGATTTCGTGTCGGCGCGCCTCGCGGAATTCGTCCGCCGCGACAGGAACCATCCCTGCGTGTTCGTATGGTCGATCGGAAACGAGATCTCGCCCGGCAAGGCGTGTCCGCCCGGACAGGAACACTGGGCCGGCTCCACCGCACTCGGAACAAGCGCCGAGAGGTGCGCGCGTTTCCGCAATGTCGTTCTTTCGCTGGATGCGACGCGGCCGGTCGGCATAGGCAGTTGCTTCCCGGATGCCGTGCCGAAAGGGGACTACGCCCCGCTGGACATCACGGGCTGGAACTACAGGGGAATGTATGCCGACATGAAGAAGCACTATCCCGGCAAGCCGCTGCTCTATTCGGAGTCTGCTTCGGCGCTTTCGGAATACGGCCACTACTCGGCCAAACTGCCTGCGCACAAGGAAGACTACGATGCAGAGGGCCTTGGCGTGGACTCTTACGACCGCAACGCCGCGCCGTGGAGCGACATTCCCGATATCGAATTCGAGCGCATGGAGCGCGACCGCTTCGTCGGCGGCGAGTTCGTGTGGACGGGCGCCGACTATATGGGCGAACCAACTCCGTTCGCGTCAAGTCCGGTGAACGGGCGCGCGGTCGAGCACGCCGATCTCGCCAGAAGCGCCTACTTCGGAATATGCGACCTTCTCTTCATGCCGAAGGATCGCGCCTACCTGTACCGCTCGTACTGGCGCGGCGACACGTTCACCCTGCATATCACGCCTGATCACTGGACCTTCCCCGAAAGAACCGGCTCGGCAATGCCCGTCTACGTCTACACGAGCGCAAGCGAAGCGGAGCTGTTCTTGAACGGCGTTTCGCTCGGCCGCCGCCGCAAGGATCCATCCGCCAGCTACAAGACCGGCTACTACGACGTGCTGCCGCGATACAGGCTCGTATGGGAAGGGGTGCGCTACGCGCCTGGCGAACTCAAGGCCGTGGCCTACGGCGCGGGCGGCGAGGTTCTCGGCGAAGAGACGTTGCGAACGGCCGGTCCGGCCGTGCGCGTAGTTCTCACCCCGGAGGCATCCGCCGTACCGGACGACCCGGATGAATATCTCTTCGTCGCCGTCTCGCTGGAAGATGCCGCTGGCGTCGCGGTTCCGCGCGACTCAAGGCGCATTTCGTTCTCGGTGGAAGGGCCTGCCAAGATAGTGTCGGTGGGCAACGCCAATCCGCGAGGGCTCGACAGTTTCAAGGATGTTTCCTCGCATCCGCTCCACAACGGACGCGCCGGCCTCTATCTGCGCCGCACCGGTCCGGGCGAGATTGCGCTGACGGCTTCAGCCGACGGGCTGGTTCCGGCCGTCTTCCGCTGACGGCTGCATGTGCCTGGCGGCGACCTTCCTGAACGCGGCGACATCGAGCGCCATGTGGCGCAGGGTGTACGTAGGGTGGGTCCAGAAGCCTATCGTGGCGCGCGCCATCGCGCGCGCGTTCGGGCAGTCCGCCGTGGCATAATCCACGCGCGCGCTCGCGGGGTCGTCGAAGGGATAGTTGGCGTCGCCGAATCCGCGGCGCTTCAAAAAGGCCTCTTCGCCGTACATCTCGGGCCAGAATATCGCGTATGCCTGCACACCCTCCGCCTGCACCTCGGCTATGAACTGCGAAACGGGAATGTCGAGCATCTCTTCGCGCAGCACGAACGGCGCAAGCCAAAAACTGTTCATCCGCTCTGGCGTGTCGACCGGCGCGAACTTTACGAGGGGATGAGCCCCCAATGCCTTTACAAGCATTTGGCCGAGCCGTCTGCGGCGCGGCAGATGCCAGCTGTCGTAGCGCCCCAGCTCCACGAGGCCGATCGCGCTTTGAAGTTCGGTCATGCGGCAGTTGTAGCCGACGCGGCGATGCACATATGGGCGGCCTTTGGTGGACTTGCGCCCGAGGAGCTTCTCCTTGACGTCGCTGCCATGATCGCGCAGGGAGCGCAACTCCCACGCGAGCGCGTCGTCGCGGCAGCATGCCATGCCTCCCTCTCCGCCTGTCGTTATCTGCTTTGACTGGCAGAATGAAAAACAGCCTACGTCGCCTATTGTGCCGGCCTTTCGCCCCTTGTATACGCCGCCGATGCACTGCGCGCAGTCCTCTACGACGAAAAGGCCGTGGCGGCGCGCGATGTCCATTATGGGGTCCATGTCGGCGACCATCCCGTAGAGATGCACTACGACTATCGCCTTGGTGCGCGGCGTTATGCACGACTCTATCTTTGCGGGGTCGATGAGATGGTCTTCGCCAACATCGCAGAAAACAGGCATCGCGCCTGCAATCAGCGCGCAGAAAGACGAGGCGATGAAAGAGTACGACGTGCAGATCACTTCATCGCCAGCGCCTACGCCGAGAGCCGTGAGGGCGAGATGCAGCGCGGCGGTTCCGTTCGTCACGGAAACGGCGTTTTTCACGCCGAGCCACTTGGACCACGCCTCTTCGAAGGCGCGGCCCTCGGGCCCTGTCCAGTAGTTCACTTTTCCCGAGCGCAGTATTTCGACGACCTTGCGTTCGCAGCGCCTGTCGAACTTTGGCCACGGGGGAAACGGTTTTCCGCTCATCGGGCCACGAGCCCCCTGAAGTAGACTATGGTGCGGGAGAGACCATCCCGAAGAGGCACCTTCGGCTCCCAGCCGAGCAGTTCGCGCGCGAGGGTGATGTCGGGCCTGCGGCGCTTGGGGTCGTCGGCCGGAATCGGCCGGAACACAAGCTTCGACTTCGATTCGGGAATCTGCCGCAGCGTCTCTTCGGCGAGCTGGCGAATGGTGTATTCGCCTGGATTGCCTATATTCACAACGGGTGCGCCCAGGCCGTGGCGCTCGCAGAAAGCATCGACCGCCCCGCGCGAGAGATCCATGTAGCGGCGCATCGCCTCGATGAGATCGTCGCAGTATTGGAAGCTGCGCGTCTGCTCGCCGTCGCCGAAGAGGGTTATGTCTTCGTCGGCGAGGGCCTGCATGATGAAGTTGGAAATCACACGGCCGTCCTTGGGGTGCATGTTCGGGCCGTACGTGTTGAATATTCTCACCATGCGCACGTCTACGCCGTATTCGCGGCGGTAGTCTGCGGCGAGAGTTTCGGCGCAGCGCTTTCCTTCGTCGTAGCAGCTGCGGATTCCTATGGTGTTCACGTTGCCCCAATAGCTTTCGACCTGAGGATGCACGAGGGGGTCGCCGTAGACTTCGCTCGTAGAGGTGTGGAGAAGCTTCGCCTTCGTCTTCAGCGCGAGGTCGAGCATGTTCATCATACCGAGCACGCTGGACTTCATTGTCTCGACGGGGTTGTGCTGGTAATGAATGGGGCTTGCAGGGCAGGCGAGGTTGTATATCTCGTCGAACTGCCCCCAGAAAGGCTGCGTCACGTCGTGCAGGACAAACGAGAAGCGCTTGCTGTCCATCAGGTCGAGGATGTTGTCTTTCGTTCCCGTGAAGAGATTGTCGAGCGCGGTCACCTCGTATCCGTCAGCCAGCAGACGGCGGCAGAGGTGGCTGCCTAGAAATCCGGCGGCGCCGGTTACGAGAGCTTTCTTTGGCAGGTTCAATTCCATACAACCCAATCCTTTTTTTGAGGTTTAAAGGCCGCGCTCCATATCGCGGCGAATCGCCTTGTTCTTCAGTGTCTCGCGCTTGTCGTGCATGGCTTTGCCGCGGCACACGCCGAGCGCGACCTTTATGCGGCCGCCCTTGAGATACACCTTGAGCGGAACGAGCGTAAGGCCCTTCGCCTCGGTCTTGAGCCTCATCGCCTCGACTTCCTTGCGGTGGACGAGAAGCTTTCTCATGCTCTTCGGCTCGTGGTTGAAACGGTTGCCGAACTTGTATGCCGCAATATCGGCGGCTACGAGCCAAAGCTCGTCTTTGAGAACCGCCGCGTAAGAGCCGGTGAGCGACATCTCGCCGTGGCGCACCGACTTCACTTCGGTTCCAGTCAAGACGATACCGCACTCGATGGTGTCGAGTACGGTATAATCATGCCTCGCCTTTCTGTTCTCGGCGAATACCGGATTGAACTTCTTGTCGGGCATGCCCCGCGTGGCGTCAGTCCGCAAAAAGGGAGTTGACGTTCATGTGCTTCATGTTCCACTTGGTCTTCGCGTCTTCGGCTCTGGCGATCGCGTCAAAGTCGATTTCCGCGATAAGGCGGCCCTCGGCGACCTCCCTGAGGGCGATATCGCACTTGTCTTCGTCGAGAGACTCGGGCCTGACCAGCGGCTTGGCGCCGTTGATGAGCTCGCGCTCGCGCTTGGAAATGAGATTCACCAGAACTGGTGTCGAGGGAATCTTCTCGTGTGCTTTCTTCAAAAGTTCGCTGTTCATCTGTGCTTCCTTCTCCGGTTGGAAGTGGTATTATATCAAATTATTTGACCTCGCGGTAGGCGGCAAGGGCTTTTTCGTATGCTGGCGACCCGAAAAAGCCGCAAGGCTTGAACTCCGGACAGAAGCCGCGGTATACGCATTCGGGTACGCAGCATGCGGCGACTTCGGGTTCTTTCTCGGCTATCGCGTCCACGACGGCGCGCCACGCCGCGCGCGTTTCGGCGCTGGCCTGTCCGCAAAGACGGCGGCGCGAGATGAACATCACGGCCTGGGCGTTGGCGAAGCACTCGTGCATGACAGGCGCATCCTGGCGGTTGGCGTCGCGCTGCACGCCCGTCCGGTCGCTGCGCTGGGTCGAGACGAAATGCTCGATGCCGAACTTATGGCGCACGAAGTGGACGCTCACCCAGTAGGGCAGGTCAACCCACTTCCAGTTGAAGCAGAGCTTCCTGATGGGCGAATGCTCGGCGAGCAGTATGCGCTTTTTCCATTTGGATGTCGGCTCCTTCGTGCCTTCGTCGAGGCGAATCGTGGTGCGCGCCGCATCTGCGACCTCGCGCCACGTGCCTTTCACTTTCATGAACTTGATCTTCATAATGTTTTGCCTCATGGCCAGGTTACGACCTTCACCGACGGCGCGGCCGCGCGCGAGGGCTTGCGCACGAACACCATCGAATTGCCGGGCTTCAGGTTCACCTGAACCGCCGGCGCCCCGTCCGCGCGGATGTCGAGAACGCCGTCCGCCGGGCGCGGAACGCGCGCCACATAGACCGACTTGGGAAGGGACGACCAGCAGCGCGTGTCGGCCCCGCGTCGGGCCGCGCTGTATGCCGCGACGGCGATCTGCGAGCCGATGAGCGCGGCTCTTACCTTCCAGTCGCGCGTATTGTCCGCCGCAATCCCCAACACGACCTGCACGCCGGCGTCGACGATCGTGCGTGTTATTTCGCGCTTGACTGCGCCGCGCATATACACATCATACTCTATCTTGGCGAGCGCGTCGATGTTGGCGAGCTTCTCAAGGCTCACGCCGCCAGCCGTCCATGACGCCGCCGCCGCAGGACGTTCCAGCAGGCGCGGCAGGCATATGCCCACATACTTCACATACCTGCTGGCGTAGGGAATGAGCACGAAAGGCAGGTCGACGCGCTCCTGCTCGCGTTCGGGGCAGAGGCCGTCTTCGACATAAATCCACACCTGGTCTTTCGGCTTCCAGCCCTTGTCGCACGACGAGAAGTCTTTTTTGGCAAACGTATTGTCGGGCCGCAGCGTTGCGGCGTCGCGCAGATAGCCGCGTCCGTCACCGTCGCCATTGAGCCAGCGGAACACCCCGCAGACGTGCGCCGCGTACGGGTTCTGGTAGTCGGCAGGCTTGAGCGAATCGAGAACGCCCGACGTGAAAATGTCGAACATGAACCTTTCCCTGATCAGCGACGCGAACGATCCGTCCTTCATGGCATTCTGGACGGCGATGTCGTTGCTCTGGCTCTGATCGGAACCGTTCCCTTCGCCTTTTTCCTTCGCATATGCGGCGGATTCCTTGGTCAGGCGTTCGTCGGCTGCGGCAAGGTCTTTGCGGCGCTCCCAAAGCCAGTTCTCCTGATGCTGCGCCGCACGGTTCAGCTCCGTGCGCGCCGCGGCGAAATCGCTTCGCGTTCCATAGCCGATTGCCTTGTAGAGGCAGGTGAATATGCGATCCTGTCCGCCGCCGTCGTAGGGGAAGTACTTGTCGTTGAGCATCATCGCGTAGGCGGAGTCCGCCGCCTGCCCGAAGACCGAGGTATTGTCGTTTGCGATCATTATGTCCTCGGCGACGTCGAAGTTGTCGAGGGCTTTTTCCGTTTCGCCGGCGAGGTCGTAGGCCGAAGCGGCCATAAGGCGCCACATCAGGCGGTCGCCGTTGTCTTTCGCCGCAAGTTCCTCCGGTTCCTTTGCGGCAACGGCGTAGTTGCCGCCCGAGATGTTCGCGCGGTAATCGACGATTGCGTCATTTACGGTTCGGCAGCCGGCCATCGCAAGCGCTGCAATTACTGGGACTAGCTTTTTCATGTCGGGGCGTCAGAATGCTGCGTTGATGATCGGTAGCGTCCACTGCTCGGTGGAGATGTTCAGAAGGCCTATCTGCACGCCGCAGAGACGCGACGTGTAGTTCACAAGGCCTATCTGAAGCCCGGCCGAGCGTCCGCCGACGATGTTCACAAGTCCGACCTGCAGACCCGCCGCGTCGCCATCCACCGCATTTCCGAAAACATTCGCCGCAATGCCGCCGAAGTCGCCGGAACTTGAAAACGTGCCGACATCAATGCCGTACGAGTCGGCGTAATGTCCCCAGCCGAGGTTGAGGCGCAGACCCTTCACGGACGATTCGAAGTTTGGCACGGCCCACGGCAGGAAGGTAAGGCCAATCGCCATGTCATACGATCTGTAGCCGTATGGATTTCCACCGCCGCGCTGCACAAACACGACATCGCGTTCGTTTGCGCCGGCGGCGTGGTCGTTGGCCACGCCCTCGCCGGGGCGGAACTGCGCAAACAGGGCCGACGCCGCAAGCGCGACCGACGAAAACACTGCTGCTTTCTTCATGATCGTGAAACCTTCCTGCATCAGAACGGAACGACTACGCCGCTCTGTCCGTTGGATTTGATTGTGGTGGTTACGGGAACATCGGCGGCCGGGTTTGGAGCCGGCGCGGGAATGCGCCTCAGACGCGAGCCGACAGTTACCTGCGCGGCATCGCCCTCGATCACGCGCGCGTAGCTGAGCTTCGACTGCACGCTCACGATTTCTGCGGTTGCGACGGGAATCTCCATGACGTCGATGACCTCGCCTGTGCGGCTGTCGGTAACTTCGTCGCCGAGCGCGCAAACGGTGAAGCGCTCGCCTGCGGAAAGCTGTTTGCCGCCTTCGCCGATGACGAGCATTCCGTTCTTGATGGCTGTCACTTCGAAGGGGAGAATGTCGTTCATCATGCCGTCGCAGATCGCGCGTGCGGCGGCTTCGGCGGTAGCCGAGATGAACGAGCGCACATCGGCGGAGACGAACTGCGCGGCGTCGATGCGCACGGTGTCTGTCCATTTAAGCTGGCCGGTCGGCGCGAGAAGCACGCGGTAGTTGATCTCGGCGAAGAGCGCGGACGCGACAGGCATGGGGCGGCCGGTGTATGGATTCACCGGTGGCGCGACGACATCGCTGAGCGTCACTTCGCCGACGACGAGATAGTCCGTGCCAAGCTTCTGGTTGAGGCGGATCGCATCCTGCGGGGCGGCGTTTGCCGACGAAAGACGCGCAAGCTCGGCATTCACCTCGCGGTCGAAGTTGCGGTCGAGCATCGTGAACTTGCGCGTCTGCGTGAGGCATACGTTCAGCTGGTTCGCGAGCGCGGTCGACCATTCGACGGAATCGACACTCTGGCCGTACCACGAAAAGGTGCGGCTTCTTACGTTGAAGGTAGTCACGGCCATGCGCCTCAAGGCGTTTGGATCGCGTCCGACGATGTAGCGCCCTGGGAAGTGGACCTCGACCTCGACGCGGTATTTGCGGCTCATTTCGTCGTAGACGTCGGAGAGAACCGTGTAGCTGGAGATCTTTCCTTTCGCCCATTTCTGCATCGCTTTCGCGATTGCGTCGTCGGACTCCTGCTTCTCGGTCTCGTCAAGCTCTCCGTTTGTCCTGGACGAAACGCCGGAGGAGCTTGCCGACATCGCCGAGACCTCGGTGGACGACACCTGAATGCCGTCGTGCTGTTCGAGCGCCGAGACGAGGGCCTCGTTCACGGCGCCCCTGTATGTAGAGGCCATCCCTGTCGCGACGAGAACTTCATCCTTCACCTGGGCGAAAGCCCCGAGCGCGGCGAAGAGGCACGCCGCCGCCAACTTTAACCTTGTCATCATAAGCCGCCTTTCTTTTTTGCGGAGTGCCGGATCAGAAGTCGTAGGTGCGGCTCGAACGCACTCCACTGTCGTAGGTCTTCTTCTGGGGCTGGGGCTTCGGCGCTTCCGGCTTGGGCCCGCTGAGAACCTCATTCACGGCATCGACCTGTCCAAAGCTCCAGCGGCGCACGCACACCGCGACGCGCTGTCCCGAAGGATGCGTCACGAAGCGGTCGTAGACCGTGGTGCGGCCCTTCATGGTGTCGGAACCGGTCTGCTTGATCTTGCTGCGGTAGATGTCGATGATCTTGGAGACTTCTTCCTGTGTGGCGTCGCCATCGGCCTTGAAGGTTATGGACGACTCGACGTCTTCCGAGAGTTCGGACTCTTCGGAGGCGTCGGTGAAGCTGTTGATGAACATCGTCAGCGCCGAATCGGCGAGAGCTTTCGCCTGCTTCTGGGCCTGCGCCTCGGCGCGTTCGGCCATACGGGCGCTCTTGCCGGTATAGGCCGAGCCGAACTGCCCGAAACTGAGAAGTGCGGGAGTGCCGGTCTCGTCGAAGTAGAGGCGCACGCCGAACGTCTGCACCATCTCGTCGGTCGTGTCAGGCAGCGCTTCCTTTACGGTAAGGCCTCCTTCGCGGCAGAGGGCGGGGCGCTTCTTGAGCCTGAACGCATTGGCGAGCGTCGTGCAGTCGGCGCCTACGCGCACCACTACGCCGATGTAGTAGCGTCCGTCGGTTCCGCGCGACTCGAAGGTTTTGACAGGCAGGCAGCCGGAAGAGGTGTGAAGCGCCTTCTTCAGCGAGCTCTTCACGATGGTATCCTGCATGAGTTTGCGCTTCTCGACAATCGGCGCCCCTTCGTAGCGCGAGGGATCGACCCCTGCGGCGGCGAGCGCCTGGTTCAGCTTGGCGTCGGCAAGCATGCCGATCTTCTCGCAGAGGCTTGCGGGCGTCATCGCGGGTGGAACTTCGGCGTCGCTCGACTGGTTGCCGAAAGTCTCCATGTAGGTCGACGCCGTCTCGCGCCCGAAGAAGTCCATTACATACGAGCTGAGTGCGTTCAGATATGCGCGTTCGTAGGCGAAGGAGCGCGACTTGATGAACGTGGCGGATTCGACTGTCTGGTCCACAACGGACATGCCCTTGTAGTAGATGCTGCCTTTTTCGGTCTTTTCGCCGTAGGTGAAGCCGCGCTTCTCGGCATATTCCGCAAAGGCATCCTCAAGACTGTCCTTGGCGCTCACCGATACGGTGACGTCCTTGTTGGCTTCGGATCCGTCGACGGCGGCCTCCTGCTGGGGCGCTGCTTCTGCGGCCTGGGCGGGAGCGGCGGGAACCTCGATCGCCGACTCTGGCGCGGCCTCTTGCGCGAAGGAAACGGATGCTGCGGCGATAGCCGCGACTGCGAACTGGAATTTCATGGTATCAACTCCTTATTATGGCTTTGTCTTGTTACATCAGGTTGCGCTTGTCGGCCAGCTTGCCGACGTGTACGCGCTTCTGCCAGAACTCAAGTCCGGTCTGTATGTCGATGAGCGTCAGATTGAGGTTGTATTCGATCTGCAAGTCGCCGTCGTCCTGCCTCAAGTTGCGTTGTGTAAGACGGCCCTTGAGCACATACTGAGGCTCGATGCGCACGGTGGCATAGGCGGCTGCCTCTTTGTTGTATACAACGACCTTTCCGCCGTTTGTCAGCTCCTCGCGGATGGACTGGCCCAGCGCTTCGGCGAGGGCGCCGGCGTCACGTCCGCGCGAAAGAGTGTCGTTTGTCACGTCCTCGACGACAAGCACGGCCCTGTTGGCGCCGGGCTGCACCTTGATGCGATCCTGCGAGCAGATGCTCTGGATTGCGCGGGAAACGGTGTCGTTTATGTCCTCCTCGGCAAATCCGCTGACTGTTTGGCGCGTTTCGCCTGCAGCATAGCGGCGCGTGGTTGTCGCGCATCCGGAAAGTCCGATGGCGAAAGAAGCCGCGAGGGTTACGGTGAGTGTTGTGCGAAGTATGTTCATGTTCTGTTTTCCTGTTGTGTTTTTGTTGGTTTTTGAGTATTAACGGAGTTTGCGGAGATAAAAAAGCATGTCGGTCGCGTCGAGGCGCGAGGCCGTGTTCTTGAGCGCCTGGATGTCGTTCGGCGCGAGCATCAGCTTGTTCCAGGTGGAGACGAGCGAATCCATTGCGACGCCATCGGCGTCAAGCCATACGACCTTCCATTCTACGCCAAGATCGCTGGAGGTGTTGTTGACTACATTCGCTTGAAACGTCAGATAGTCGCTTGACCCGCGCGTACAGCGCACATCGGTTATGTAGGCTTTCGTGCCGAGATCGGCGGCAACCGTCACGCGCCGATCCATCGGCGGCAGGTTTGTTGCCACGCAGCCGGCCAAGGCGGCAAGAGACACAAGGGACAGGATGAGCTTTGGAATCATGGAAGTTTCCTTTCTTGGATTTTAAGACGCCTATAGTCTACCAAAACCGCTTCCATACTGTCAAATACCGCGCGGCGAGCGCCGCGCGGCTGCAATACGGAAGCGGTTTTGTTCAGCGAACCACGAAGTTCACCATTCGCTTCGGAACGGCGATAACCTTGACGATCGTTTTGCCTTCGAGGAACTTTGCGATGTCGGCGCAGGCCTTCGCGGCGGACTCCATCTCGGCAGGCGTTGCCGCAACAGGAACCTTGATTCTCCCGCGCAGCTTGCCCAGTACCTGAACCGGTATCTCGATTTCGTCCTCGACGAGCGCCGAGGCGTCGTATTTCGGCCACGGTTCGTAAGCGAGCGACTTGTCGTGGCCGAGCACCTCCCAGAGCTCTTCGCCGAGGTGGGGCGCGAAGGGGGCCAGGCATAATACAAAGACCTCTAAATACTCCTTGGGCAGGGCTTCGGGACCGCCAGAGGTCCCGTCCTTTCCCTTTGCGAAGCCCTCCGCCTCGTTGATGAAGACCATCATCGCGGAAATCGCGGTGTTGAACGCCATCGCTTCGAGATCGTCGCCGACCTTCTTGGTCATCGTGGCGAGGCTTTTCGCCTCGGCCTTGGTCATCGCCCGGTCGCAGACTGGCGTTTCGGTGACGAGGCGGTTGGCGCGCTTCAGGAAGCGGAACACACCCTCGACGCCCTTGGTGGACCACGGCTTCACGGCCTGCAGCGGACCCATGAACATTTCGTAGAGGCGGAGCGAATCGGCGCCGAAGTCGCGTATAACGTCGTCGGGATTGACGACATTCTTCAAGGATTTCGACATTTTCGCGGGGAACTCGGCCAGCTCTTCGAGTTCTGAAAGGTCGGTGCCATCCATTCCCCAGTTTTTGGGCCCGAACGGCTTGCCGTCCTTCCACGTGACATGGTCAACCGGCACAAGCACGCCGCGCGCGTTCTTGTAGGCCAGGCCGAGAATCATGCCTTGGTTCACGAGGCGCTGGAAGGGTTCGGAGGTCGGCACGAAACCGAGATCGAAGAGAACCTTGTGCCAGAAACGCGCGTAGAGGAGGTGCAGAACCGCATGCTCCGCGCCGCCGACGTAGAGATCTACCGGCAGCCACTTCTTGAGAAGCTCCGGGTCGGCGAAGCACTTGTCGTTCGTCGGGTCGATGTACCTCAGATAGTACCAGCAGCTTCCCGCCCACTGGGGCATCGTGTTTGTTTCGCGGACGCCTTTCTTCCCCGTTTTGGGATCGACGACATTCACCCAGTCGGTCGCCTTGGCGAGCGGCGGCTCGCCGGTACCGGTAGGCTTGTAGTCGGCGAGTTCGGGTAGGGTGAGCGGCAGGTCGTTCTCGTCTACGAGAGACTGGGTACCGTCCTCCCAGTGGATCACCGGGAAAGGCTCGCCCCAGTAGCGCTGGCGCGAGAAGAGCCAGTCGCGAAGCTTGTACTGGGTTTTGGCCTTTCCGACGCCTTTCTCCTCGAGCCATTTGATCATCGCGGGGCGGGCTTCCTCGACGGAAAGTCCGTTCAAAAAGCCCGAGTTCACCATCACGCCGGTCGCGATGTCGGTGAAGGCGGCGTCGCCGGTATAGGGGACGCGAGAAATCAACTCCGAATTATCCGAAGCCTTCGCTAACGCTCCGGCATCTACAGAAGGCGCAGCGTTAGCGGAGCCATCGGACTTTTCGGAGTTAGCTTTTCCGGCCGGCGCCACGACCTGGTAGATCGGCAGGTTGAACACCTGCGCGAAATCGAAGTCGCGCTCGTCATGGGCGGGAACGGCCATGATTGCGCCTGTTCCGTAGCTCGCGAGCACGTAGTCGGAAATGAATATCGGCAGCTCGTCGCCGTTTACGGGATTGACGCCCATCACGCCTTCGAGCCGCACGCCCGTCTTCTCCTTGTTGAGTTCGGTGCGTTCGAGATCGCTCTTCGAGGCCGCCTTCTTCTGGTAGGCCTTGACGTCGTCGGCGTTCTTGATCGCTCCGTCGGCGAGCCACTTCGCGACCAGCGCGTGCTCGGGGCTCAGCACCATGTAGGTCGCGCCGAAAAGCGTGTCGCAGCGGGTCGTATAAACAGTAATGACATCCTTGGGCAGGGGTGCGGGGCCGCCAGAGGCTCCGTCCGTTCCGCCCTTCTCCACCCCGAAATCGACGAGCGCGCCGGTCGATTTGCCGATCCAGTTGCGCTGCATCTCCTTTATGCCTTCGGGCCAGTCGAGGCCGTCGAGGTCGTTGAGCAGCCGCTCGGCGTATTCGGTGATCTTGAGCATCCACTGGCGCATAGGCCTGCGTATCACAGGATGGTTGCCTCGCTCTGACCTGCCGTCGATGACCTCTTCGTTTGCGAGAACAGTTCCGAGCGCGGGGCACCAGTTCACGGGCACTTCGGCGACATACGCAAGCCCTTTCTTGTAGAGCTGCTCGAAAATCCACTGCGTCCAGCGGTAGTATTTGGGGTCGGTCGTGTTGACTTCGCGGTCCCAGTCGTAGCTGAAGCCGAGCGCGCGTATCTGTTCGCGGAAGCGGTCGACGTTCTTTTTCGTCGTGACTGCGGGGTGGGTTCCCGTCTCTACGGCGTACTGCTCCGCCGGAAGGCCAAACGCGTCCCAGCCCATCGGGTGGAGAACGTTGAAGCCCTTCATCCTCTTGTAGCGGCAGAGGATGTCGGTCGCGGTGTAGCCCTCGGGGTGGCCGACATGAAGCCCGGCGCCCGAAGGATACGGGAACATGTCGAGGCAGTAGAACTTCTCGCCCGGAGCGGACGAGTCGGTCTTGAATGTCTTGTTCTCCAGCCAGCGTTTCTGCCACTTCTTCTCGATGGCGGAGAAATTGTATTCGCTCATTATTTCTGCTTTTGGTCTTCGGCGTGTTCTGCGATGGAGCGGGCGATAAGGCCCGAAACATCGTTTGTCGCCGCCGCGACGCCGGCCTTGACGGCGTAGTAGATTGCCTTGTGCGACGAGCTGCCGTGGGTGATGATCACGGCGCCCGGCACGCCCAGAAGCGGCGCGCCGCCGTACACTTCGGGATCCATCTGGCTCTTCAACGCACGGAACGCCCCCTTGAGGAGCAGCGCGCCGAATATCCTGAGCGGACCCTTGAAGCACTCGCGCTTGAGCCAGTAGCTTATCGCGCGCGCGATGGACTCGGTCGTCTTCAGAACCACGTTCCCGACGAATCCGTCGCATACGGCCACGTCGATCTGGCCCTTGAAAAGGTCGTGACCCTCTATGTTGCCGACGAAGTTGAGGTCTTTCGCCGCTTTCAGCTGCGGGAAAGTCTCTTTCGTCATTTCATTGCCCTTGCAGTCCTCCGTGCCGATCGATATAAGCCCGATCGTCGGCGTAGTGCGCCCGATTACGGCGCGGGAGTACGCATTGCCCATGAGGCCGAACTGCACAAGCCAGTCGGGATGGCAGTCCATGTTCGCGCCGGCGTCAAGCAGCAACAGCGGGCGGCGCGGAATCCTCGTGGGAAGTATGGTTGCTATCGCAGGGCGCTTTACGCCCGGAATGCGACCGAGATTGAGTATCGCACTGGTCGCAACCGCGCCGGAGTTGCCCGCAGACACGAACGCGTCGGCGCGCCCCTCCTTCACGAGACGCATGGCGACGTTGATCGAGCAATCCTTCTTTTTGCGGACGGCGTCAACGGGGCTTTCGTCCATTTCCGCAATGTCGGGAGCGTGCACTATGACAAGCGTTCCGTTCTCCATCGCTTTCTGCGCGGCGCACTTCAGGTCGCGCGGCAGTTTGTCCAGCTCGGCCTGTATGGGCGCGAGCTGGCCTACGAGGAGTATTTTGACATCGGGAATTCCGGCTACGGACTCCACCGCGCCGACAACAATCTCGCCGGGGGCGTGATCGCCCCCCATCGCATCAAGTGCTATACGTGTCATTGGCTTTTCCTCGGCCTAGACGCGCGAACGGCCCGATTATTCGGCGGAAACGGCGACAACCTTGCGGCCACGGTATGTTCCGCACTTGGGACACGCGCGGTGAGACCTGACGGCCGCTCCGCACGCCGGGCATGTGGCGACCTCGGCGAGAATGGGCTTCTCAAGCGAGGCCACACGCTGGCGCTTGCGCATCTTCGACACTCTGTTCTTAGGACTTGCCATGTTTTCTTCTCCTTCAACTTTCTTCTGTCAACGATTTGCCTTCAACCCGTCCAAGGCCGCCCACCGATCGTCAGTCGCCGGCCTGGCCGGTTTCTGCTCGATCCCTGGACATGCCTCGTCGCAGACAGGGTATGTCGGTAAGGTGAGTATTATACTCTCTCTTGCGTCTGCCGTCAAATCGGCCTCCTGCTGATTTTCGGAAACTTCGACCGACACTGTGAAATCGTCCACTTTGACGGTCGTATCGAAGTCGCGTCCGCAGCGGCTGCAAACGAGGTCGAAATCCTGCTCCAGCCGCCCGCGCACAAGCAGCTCCGAGCCGAAGAGCTGCGCAGTCAGGCTGTAGCGAACGCCCCCGAAGGGCTTTACGAACTCCTCGTCAAGGTCGATTATGTCAACCTCGCCCTCGAAAGTCTCGCCCTCCGGCTTGAGGCGCGCCACGTCGATCAGCAGCTTCGTATCCATGTCAGTCGAACACCTTTATGTACGATTTGGACTTCAGCCGGTCGATCCAATCGGCGTATACCTTGGCGGCGGCCTCTTCGCGCACGTTCGCCTCGATGCGGTCGTAGGCCTCGGCGAAAGTCATGCTGCGGGGCTGGAACTCTTCGTCCTTGCGCAGGAGGAAGCTCCATCCGTCGATATCTATCCATCCGCTCGTGGCGCCCTTGGAGAGGTCGGCGAGCGCTTTGCACACCTCGGGGCGGAACACCTCGGCCGGCACGACATTGGCCCACACTCCGCCGTCTGCGGCGTGCGTATCGGCAGAATAAGCCTTCGCGACCTCGGCAAAAGGCTTCTCTTTCAGGAGCGCGTCGACTTCGTCGCGCTTTTCCGAGTCTTCGGGCTTCAGCAGAATCACCGACACCGTCGTTCGCCCGTCGGCCATGTAGCGTTCGGGATTGCTGGCGAACTCTTCTCTCATGGCGAGCGGCGAGGCGGATACGTTCTTGTCCACCATCTGCCAGCGCATGGCATTGACGATCATGTCGTCCAGCAGCCTCTGGCGCCATTCGGGATAGGACGACTTCTGCTGGGCGAGGGTTTCCATGAGGCGGTTGCGGTCGCCGTCGAACACGCGCGTTATGATGTCGCGGATGCGGTTTTCCACGACCCATTCCTGGATCGTCATTTTTGAAGCGCTTGCGGCCTTGAGAATGAGCTTGCGCTCTATCATCTCTTCTAGGACGGCCTTGTAGCGATCAGGCGAGAGACCCGCGCGACGCATTTCCATCAAAACGTCGCTTCTGAGAATCGTCGAGGAATCGACTTGCGCGGCAATGCCGTCGACCTCGACGGCATTGCACGATATCGCGGCGGTCGCCACAACCGCCGCAAGAAGAGTCTTTAGGCCTTTTTCTTGCATAGCGGGGATATTATACCATAAAGTTCGGCAGCTAGGCTTGCGCAAGGGCGTGAGTGACCACAGGTCATTGACTGCCGGTCGGCGATATGCTATAATACTCCTCATCTTTAACGCCATAGGAGGCCTTCAGATGACAAAGCGGCAGGAAATAGCGCAGGAAACGCGCCAGCGGATATACACGACGGCCTGTTCCCTCATCGAGAAGAAAGGTTTTGCCAACGTGTCTGTCGAGGACATCACGCGTGCCTGCGGCGTTGCTAAAGGGACTTTCTACGTATATTTCAAGCGCAAAGAGGAAATCGTCTTCGAGTGCTGCAAGGAGTGGTTCGGCGACATTGACCGCAAGGCGCGCGAGCACAAAGGCTCTATAGTAGAGAAGCTGGCGTTCTATTTCAAGGGGTTCATGGAGGGCGTGACGTGCGGCGGCGTGGAGCTTTGCCGCCAGTGGGTGCGCGAGGTGATCGACCCGGCGGACTCGCCCGGCGAGATGTGCGGCGGCAAGTATGCATACGACCTGAAGCACTTGACGGATTTCCTCGACGACGCGGTGAAGGAAGGACTGCTGAAGAAGTCTACGCCAGTCGAGACGCTCGTGCACATATTCATGTGCGAACTCTACGGAATGATGACGTGCTGGTGCATGAGCGACACCAAGTTCGATCCGGAGGAGTGGGTCGGGCGCTTCGCCAAGCTCCAGCTGCCAAACCTCCTCGCACCGTACATCAAGACTCACGCAGAGGCGCGGAGAGGCAGAGAGCGCAGAAGCGGAACTCGTAAAGCGCGGGCATACGGTCGAGCGGCAGAAATCCGTGTCATTTGAATATGAGGGAATGACTCTTGAGGATGCTTTCAGGGTAGACCTGTTTGTGGATGGCCGGGTTGTCGTGGAGCTCAAAGCCGTCGAGAAAATGAACCCTCTGTTTCTCAAGCAAGTCAAAACCTATCTTGTTGCAATGAATCTGCCGCTTGGATTGCTTATAAACTTTGGCTTGGAAAAACTGGTCGATGGCTATGTCAGAGTCGTCAACGGATTCAACGAGCCCACCAACCCATCAACATAAACAATCCCTGCCTCTGCGCTCTCTGCCTCTCTGCACCTCTGCGTGAGACAACAC
>CACYQU010000011.1 GCA_902776615.1 uncultured bacterium | reverse complement strand
CCGCGCTGACGAGGTGAACGCCTCGAAAATCCCTGCGAGCGTGCGTGATGAATGGCAGCGCGGCAATGCCGACGGCACATGGAAAATGTGGCAGGACTTCGACCACTCCGTCCCGGACTGGCGCGCAATCCTGCCGCTTGGATTCCCCGGCATGAAGGAGCGCCTCGGGCAGTGCGCCGTCAAGGGCGATTCGTTCTACGATTCGTGCGCAATCGCGATGGATGCGATGCTCGCCGGTATAGACCGCTTCATTGCGCAGGGAAAAAAGAACCTCGCCGCGAACCCAGGGTCGGTGCGTCTCGCCAGAGAGGTGGACAGCCTGGAGCGGCTGAGGGCGGGCGCGCCCGTGACGGCCTACGACGTGATGATGTTCGTGTGGCTCTACTTCTTCTACAGCGAACATCTCGACGGCATACAGTGCCGTTCGCTCACGGAGCTCGACGTGTTCCTCACGCCGTACTATGATGCCGACATTGCCGCCGGTCGCACAAGCGAGGCGGAGTTCCGCGAACAGCTCAAGCACTTCCTGTGGCAGTGGGGGTCGATCGCAAACTATTGGAACCAGCCCGTCGGCTTCGGTGGCACTAATGCCGACGGCACGAGCGCCTACAACCACGTCTCGCGCATCATTCTCGACGTCATGGACGAATGCGCGCTGGCGACGCCGAAGTTCCTTGCAAAGGTTGCGCCCAACACCCCCGGCTGGGCGTGGCGCAAGATGCTCGACATGGCGCGGCGTCACCGCTCGATTTCCTTCATCGGCGAAGAGCCGACGGCGCTGGCGCTGAAGAAGTGGTACGGCGCGAGCGACGAGGACTGCCGCACGATGGTCGTAAAGGGCTGCTACGAGTTCACACTGCGCGATGCCGCGAACGACACCGCCGTCGGTCACGTCAATTTCCTGAAGCCAATCGAGAAGATGCTGGCAGAGGCAAGTCGCGGCGAGGCGGACTGGCCGGACTTCGAGTCGTTCCGCTCAGAGTACCTGCGGCGTCTCGCGGACGCCGCGGACAGATGCCGCGAGGTCGCCTTCGAGTTCGAGAAGGTGCTGGCCGATGTGAACCCCGCGAACTGCATGACGCTTGCAACGGAGCACGCGCTCCGGACGCGGCGCGACGCCTTCGCGAACGGATGTCCGCGCGGCAACTGCAGCCGCATACTCGCCGTCGGATTGGGAACGGCAGTCGATGCGCTCCTCGCAGTCAAGGAAATAGCATACGAGCGCCGCGAAATGACGCTCGCCTCTCTCGGCGGCGCGATGGCCGGGAACTGGAAGGGACACGAGGCGCTGCGCCTCAGAATGCTTCGCTCGCCGCGCAAGTGGGGCAACAACGATCAGGAGGCGAATGCGCTGGGAGCCGCCGTCATCAACTGCTTCGCCGCCCAGATAAACGGAAAGCCAAACGCCCGCGGCGGAATCTTCCTCGCGAGCGGCCATTGCGCCAGGCAGTATATCGAACTTGGCGAGAGGACGGGTGCCACCCCGGACGGACGGCGCAAGGGCGATGAAATCTCGAAGAACCTTTCGCCGACCATGGGAGCGGATACCGAGGGCGCGACAGCGCT
Source organism: uncultured bacterium (assembly GCA_902776615.1). Lineage (GTDB taxonomy): Bacteria > Verrucomicrobiota > Kiritimatiellia > RFP12 > UBA1067 > UBA1067. The sequence goes on along the minus strand of CACYQU010000011.1, from coordinate 40,392 downwards.
CGTCCAGACGCTTGCCGCGAGCAGCGCAACCACGCTTCCCGGCGACTACCCGCTGGACATGATGCTCCATCCGTCCGTCTGCATTGGCGACAAAGGGCTGAAGGCCATGCGCTCGCTTGTCGAAGTCTTCCACGCGAACGGAGGGAGCGTCATCCAGTTCACGGTATTCAGCGCGGAGGAACTCCGCGACGCGCAGAAGCACCCCGAACGCTACGAGAACCTTCAGGTGCGCGTATGCGGCTGGAACGTCAGATGGAATGACCTTTCGCGCAAGGAGCAGGATGCATACATCCGCCGCGCTGAAAATGTCATGAAGGGGTGGTGACATGAAGACGCCTCTCATGCTGGATACCAAGCGAATGGCCATCTGGGACGGCCCCGGAATCCGCACGACATTCTTTGTGAAGGGATGCCCATTGAAATGCATCTGGTGTCACAATCCCGAGTCGATAGACTCCGGCGCCCAGTGGGCGCGTTTCAGGCACCTGTGCATGCGCCACGAGCGCTGCACCATGGACGAGTCGACCTGTCCGACAAGGGCGCTGAAGCTCTACGGCAAGCCGATGACGATTGATGAGATCGTCGCAAAGGCACTTGAGGACAAGCCGTTCTACGACAGGTCGGGCGGCGGCGTGACGCTCTCCGGCGGCGAGCCGCTGTTCTTCTGGCAATGGGCGGCTGAACTTTTCAAGGCGTTCAAGGCGGCGGGGCTGCACACATGCCTCGACACGTCGCTCTATGCGCCGCCGGCCGCCATCGACGCTCTTCTGCCGGTAACGGACATGTGGCTGCCGGACTACAAGGCGCACGACAATCGACTGCATGAGAAGTTCACGGGCGTCTCCAACTCGATTGTACGCAGCAACCTCGAAAGGCTTGTCGCAGCAGGCGCGAAGATCGAGGTTCGCTGCCTCGCCGTCCCTGGCTGCACGGACGGCACAGACCTCGCCGCCCGCCGGGCCTGGCTGAATTCCATCGGAGTGGCTGATTCATCCATCGTCGACTTGGAATACTTCGACTACGCCCGTTCCAAGTACCTCGCGCTCGGCATGCCAGATACCATGCCGCCGAAAAGTCGTGTTGAAAGGTGAATTGTACCATGATTCAAGCGGATCCTTCCGGACTTGGTTTTACTATATATGTTTGACGGACGGCGGGCAGATGTGTTAGACTACGCGGCATCATGAGTAGGAGGAGTAATCCTGCTGACCGGGAATATTCAAAGCGGAGAATCTTCAATGAAGAAATGCACGACAGCAAGGTTTGTCGCATGTGCGGTCTCGATGGGCACGTCAGTGTCCCTTCTCGCAAATCCTGTATTCGATGGCTGGTACGCGGATCCGCAGATACGGATCTACGGCGATACGTACTGGGTGTTCCCGACGACATCGGCACGGTTTGGCGATCAAACGTCGTTCGATGCGTTTTCGTCCAGGGACATGAAAATCTGGACGAAGCATCCGCGCATTCTGACGACGAACGAGGTGACATGGGCGAAGGGTGCGCTATGGGCGCCCGATGCGCACGAGATCGGCGGGAAATACTATCTCTTTTTCAGCGCAAACGACGCTTATCCGACAGGCGGCAAACGCGAAGACGGCGAGCCACAAGCGCAGGCAAGACTCGAAGGCTACGGCGGCATCGGTGTCGCCGTGGCCGACAGGCCCGAAGGACCGTACCGCGACATCATCGGCAGACCGCTCATAGACCGCTTCTGGAATCGCGCCCAGCCCATCGACCAGTATGTTTTCGAATACAAGAGCGAGTGGTACATGATTTACGGCGGCTGGCAGCGGTGCAATCTTGTGAAGCTTGCAAAGGATTTCAAGTCCCTCGTTCCGTTAGAGGACGGCGCGATATGGCGCGACATGACACCGAAGGATTATACGGAAGGCTCGGTCGTGTTCGAGCGCAATGGCAGATGGTATTTCATGTATTCAGGCGGATCGTGGACACGGGACAACTACTGCGTGAACTATTCTGTGGGCGATTCCCCGTTCGGACCGTTTGCGTTCAAGGGGAAGGTGCTGGGCGTTCAGCGACCGCTTGCGACTGGCGCGGGGCATCATTCCGTCGTCCGCAAGCCGCAAACAGACGAATGGCTCATCTGCTATCATCGCCGCCCGATTCCAAGCGGGGGACGCGACCACCGCGTCGTCTGCATCGACCGCATGGAGTTCGACGCGAACGGCGACATAAAACCTGTCATCATGACGAAGTGACGCGGGGGGAAAGGACACTCGGCATGCGCAAGTACAGACCCACCTCGCCCGGGAATGCCGGGGACCTGTTTTCCCACTCAGGTAAAGTGTTACCTATGTCCCCATACAAAGTGTTACCTATGTCCGACTACACACTCACTTACCCCTTAGGGGTAGTTCACTTGCCCCTTAGGGGTAGTTCGATTACCCCTTAGGGGTAGTTCGATTACCCCTTAGGGGTTGTTCAACTACCCCTTAGGGTGAATTTGGCTCACCCGCCATCCAAGAGGTGTGGACGGGTGGCTGATTAGTGCGTTCCCCCGCGCCGGACGCACTCTATAACTGCATAAAATGAATTTTTGTCCGAAATCAAAAATGTGCAATTATGGCGGTTTTCCGATTCTGATTGGATTTCTCGCTGTAGTGAACCAACCGGGGACAGTCCCTGCTTTGTTCCGCTTCGGCCGGTGGCCTCGCAGATGATTCTTCGCACCTTCGGTGCTCGAATAGCGCCGGCCTTGGTATTTTGCCTGCGCAAAACAAAAAAGGCACCCCGGCTATTGGCGCTCGAATCGCGCCAATCTTCCGGCCATTTTATTTTTGTCGAGTGCCAGACTTCTGCCGCCAGTGACTTGGGGATGTTCCGACAATGCGCGAGAAGGTGTCAGTGAAGTGCTGGTGGGAATTGAAACCAAGCCGCATCGCTATCTCGGATATGGCCAGCTCGGATTCGAGTAAAATCTCCTTCGCCCGCTGTATGCGGCATTCAATCTGGAACTTCACGGGAGGAAGACCTGTCCTTTTGCGCAAAAGATTTATGAAGTGCGTCTTTGAGAGGCCCGCCTTTTCGGCAAGTTCGGCGACTGTGAAGTTTTTCTCAGGGCTTTGACGGATCATGTCGGCAATTCTGGTTATGCGATCTGCGCGATTGTCGATTCTGCACTTTCCTTCGGACTGCTGAATTATTGTCGTCAGAATCGAAAGCAGCAGTTGCCTCATCATGAGAGACGTCCAGGCGGATTTCGGCAGATGCGACAAACGGTAGAGCCGGGAAAAAGATTTCGCGACAAGGGCTTCGCATTTGCCCGACGGCACCACCGGCGGCAGTTCGGTCAGTCGGCGCCATAAAACAGCCGACTCGCCTCGGGGGAGCCCAAGCAACGATTTGGCTTTAGCGCGCGACAGCATAAGGTAGTGCAAGACCAAACCAGAGGGGCGCGACATCAGGTGATGAGGAGAATTCGGCTGGTTTATGAAGAAGTCGCCAGGCATAAGCGGATAGTCCTCGCCATATGCGTTAAGCGCCAGAGACTTCCGTTCGCAAAAGCCAATCTCGAGAATTCCGGGGTGGATGTGCTCTTCGGTAGGGGCACGCATTTTCTGAAACCGCGAGTATCCAATAAGAATCAATCCATCCAGACCGTGTCGCGATGGATTTATGGCCTTTGCCTCTGGTGTGGCCGCGTACTCTGCCAAGATTCGCTTCATAGAGAGATGCACTGCCGTTCAGCAGGTGATTCTGCGGGTAGTATATCAAATCGTGTTTTATGGCGCAACGAGCAGAATTGAGCACGAGCAGAATTGAGCAGGTCCCCCAATAGTTTCTATGGAGGGTAGGGTGGTCGACACTTGCTCTAGGGGCCTTTTGTTTTGCCTATATCACTTTGCGCCAATCGTTCCGGCATGGGTATACTTTACTGGCTAAGTCAAAAGTAGTGCCTAGTTGGCTTCGGCTTTCCACTTCGTAGCCATTATGCAGGGTTTTCCGCCAGTTGGTGGTTGCTGATAGTAAATTGTCAGTATCGATCCATCATCCAATTCTACTGAGGCTGGATAGCCCAAATCATTATTCGTCGCACCAGAGAGTTTGATTTCGGCATCCCATGTGTGCCCACCATCGGATGAGATGGAGGCATACTCGCCGAATCCACCTCGATCTTTTTTGCGTCGACCATAAACTGCCAAGAGTCGACCATCTTTCAGCGTAAGCAGATGAGGCGGCAAACCTGAAAGGGAGGTTGCGGTAATCGGCTCCCATGTTTTCCCGCCATCTTTCGATCGTGTCTGGCGCATTAATACGTCTTTTGCATAGTCGGCGCGTATTAGCGCATAGAGTTCGCCGTTGGGCAACTCTGCAACATGGGGCTCGTGGAACCAAAATTTCCGCTTATCGTTTTCGCCGGCCGCGTCAGCTATACCGTCGCAAAGCGTAGTCCAAGAAAGTCCGCCATCGACGGAACGCTCGACTGTAATTGTCGTGTGCTCCCAGTATTTCGGCGTGAACATCTGTTTTTCATTGTCGTCGAACCTCCGCCCAAACTGAAGCAGAGTGCCATCGGAGAGGACGATTGGACCGTGCGGTGTCTGTGAGCGGAGAGAGACTAGTTTTACTGGTTTTGTCCAGGTCTCGCCGCAGTCGGCAGACCATATCCCGTAGTTGCCGAAGTTTGCGCGTTTCTCAGCATCGCTCAAGGATCGGTCGAAATCCTGCCACTTTGCCTTATCGCATCCAGGCGGGGCATCTGTTGCGGAATCGATGTCGAAATATGTTCTGTAGGCGACGGAGTTGAACCATGTCACAAAGAGGCGTCCGTCTGGCAGTGCGACAATGCCAGCATCGCGATCGTCGAGTTTGGTCTTGCCGATTGTGATTGGTGCGCTCCACGTCTCGCCGCCGTCCTTCGACTTTACCATTTGCACCTTTCCCCAAGGGCAGATGTGCGCTTCGCGGTCGCCGGAAAACACTGCGATAATGGAGCCGTCTGCCGCCATCGCGACAGACGGCCATGAGCATTGCCGACCGCTCTCCAGTGCAATCACTCGCGTCCACATGATTTCTGCTCCGTCTGCCGCCAATGCACCACACACAGCAACGACAGCGACAAGAGTCGCAAAAAGGCAATAGTCTCTCATATTGGGCACCTGCCGGTATCGTGTTATTTGATGGTTATAATCAGCCCGTTGCGCTTGTTGAGCGTAGAGTCAAGCAGTTCCTTGCACGACAATGCCCTGCGAGAAAGGCGGAATTCGTCAATCCAGCTTCCGTCGAAACCGTTGTTTCTCCAGCCATATGCGCTATTGACCTGCAAAGCGGCAGGGGTGTCGCTGACGGTAAGGGCATAGTCGAAGTCGATATTTGCCAAAGTGCCGACAACCTTGTGGTCGACATATGCCTTTGCCGTTAGAGCGCTGCGGTCGTATGAAACTGCGATGTGATGCCACTGATTGTCGCAAAAGCCGGGATACGAGCCTATCATCTCCGCTGCCGAGCTTCCTTTGCGAAGTATCATGAAGTCAAGGCTGTCGGAACCGCTTTTCTTCCATGCATACAGCAGACTGCCGTTCGCCAACGTCCTTCCAAGGTTCATCAGGAATTTATTGCCAGATGGCGCAGATGGCACTTTGGCAAAAAACTCAATCGTGAACGAACCGTTGAACACGGTATGCTCGTTGTTCACTATGTCATCCACAAGAAGAGACGCGGAATATCCGGCTGTACTGCCAGGCGTCAAATAAAGTGATGCAGTGTTCGTGACAGACATGTACGACCATGAACTTTCCGCAAACGTTGCACCGTAGAGTATTGCGCAAGGAAGCGCAGAGGCATCAACCGTAGGGGCTTTGCCAGCCGATGTGCTCCAAGTGAACTTTGCCGTGACGCCATATCCGCTGGCGTTTACATCCGTCAGACCGCTTTCTGCGGCAAATCCGCTGAGATCGGAAAGAGAAACGTAGTCAAATGGAACGTAGCAGGCTGTATCAGCCGTATCCACCGCAGGAACATAAGCCGCTTTGTGCAAGAATCCCGTTGTAGTCAATACGGAATCTGATATGCGAACTTCATCGATGAATCCCACATATTTGCGGTCGCCACGGCTGGGCATGCAGCCAATCGACAGCGGTTTTTCCGTGTCGTAAACAAGACCGCCCGTAATTGTGCGCGTTGCGACTTGCGCATAATCGAAGTATAGCGTCGCTGTTGTTGTAGAGCCATCGTAAGTCATAGCGACATGGTGCCATTTGCCATCGTTGGCGCCAGCGTTATGGGCGAATGTGTAGGAGCCAGTATTGTAAAACTGACCGCTTACTGCGCCTTCCTTAGTCAACATGATTGCCCATGCCAGCCACTTTTCGTTCGGCATCACGACAAGAGCCTGGTCGCCATTGGACTGGTTGTTGCCGACAGATGACTTGAAGAACAGTTCAACTGTGAACGATGAAAGTTCAAGTGCGGCATCATGCGCAACCGTCACTGCGCTTGCCGTGGAATAGTTGACGGTCGTCGATGCGTGGTTGGCGTCATAGTTGGCGTTGTGAAAGAAGAATGCTTGTTCGTTTGCGTACTTCGCGGATGCGACAGAAACACCGACTCCGTTCGGAAAAGCGTTCGTCGAAAACGGGACGAAGCCAACCTCTGAATCAGAAAACGCACCATTTGTGTCCACCTGCTGGCATTTGCCGACAAGATGTCCTGGCTTGGCGGTGTTTTCAATGACCACCGAGGAACCGACCCTTCTGCCAATGCTCCCCTCGTTAAAGCGATACCACGCAATGGTTTCGCCTTTTGCAATCGGTACAAGCAGCATTGCTGCCGTGCAGACTGTCATTAGTGTTTTCATTTTCTTTGCCTCCTTGTTTTACCGTTGTGTGTAAAGTCAGTGCTCTTGCGAGGAACTTCTTATGTGCAGGGTTTCGCCAGTATCCTCAACTTCAAATAGCATCATGCGTTCGTCGGGGGAGTCGTTTGGACGGTGCAACGCAAGCATCAAGCGTCCGTCAAACGCACTGAAGATCATTCCGTGGCCGCCGTTCTCGCCGAAGAGAAGCGTATCTTTCGACCAAGGGCCGGACAGTTTGCCGTTCTCCGACTTGCGAATAAACACGCAGTAATCGCTTTTGCCGTTACGCGTCAATGTGTTGGACCAAATCATGTAGAGTGCGTCGTTTTTTTGTGAACGGTGGAAATACGGGCCATCGGTAATTACGCCAGCACCCGCCATCGCCTCGGTTGCACAGAACATGGTTGTTGGTTCGGCGGTGAATGATGCAAGATCCGGCGCGAGCGGTGCGCAACACATGCGCCCGTCTTTCGTCTGACACCATTCGTGACAGAAAACCATATACGGATGCCCATCTTCAACATAAAGCGTGCCATCGAGAGTCATCCACTCCTGCGGCGGGACGGGTCCATTCTTTACCGGGGCAAACGGACCAGTCGGCTTCTCCGATTTGAACACCCATGTTCCGCGCGGCTCTATGAACTTTTCTCGTCCCTCCGCGAGGGTTGCGACCGGATAGCTGCCTTTCTCCAGCGTGATTGTGACTAGAAGGTAGTATGTGCCATTGTGCTTGTGCACCTCCGGAGCCCAAATCTTTGTAACGGGCAGATCGTCGGAAACACGCATCACCTGCTGCTTTTCCGTCCAATTCTCCAAGTCCGTGCTTCTGCGCACGAATACACATTTTCCACCGCTCCACGGCTTCGATTCGTAAAGATAGTAGACTCCTTCATCAGGCAGGACAAACGGGTCGCGAATTTGAAACGCTGTTCTCGGCACGGTGGCATTGGGAATCGTTTTCTCCGCAAACATGGCCGTTGCCCCGTTCGCGCCTGTTGCCGCCATGGTGGGCAGGAGCGCCGCGAGAAGGAGTGACGATTTTGCCGCGAGAATCTTTTTCATGACGGTTTCCTTTCTGCGGCGTCATCCGATTTGCGCGAGGGTTGCCTCCAGTTCGCGAAGAAACGCGGCGCCTTCGTCCGGAGGAACTGGGCGGCCGAACGGAGAACGCGCGAGGCCGCAATCGAAGCCGTGCAGCTTCATCGCCAACTTCCGGAACGAGAAGTTGCTGTTTTGGCTGAGCAGACCCACTATCCTGTTGGCTCCGTCCTGCACCGGAGAGGCTTCGACGAAACGCCCGGACTTCGCGAGGTCGCAGATCTTGACGAACTTATCGGGAATCACATTGTAGGTTGTGCCTATGCCGCCGGAGAACAGTCCATTCATGGAAAGTCCGCCAAGAAGATGCGGATCGTCTCCAACGAAAAACACAGCCTCTTTGTCCAGCATGCGCTTGAGTTCCTGCACGGACCAGAAATTGTGTCCGGTGTACTTGAGACCCTTGAGGTTAGGGATGTCGAAGAATTTTCTTTCCCGCGCAGGATCCAGCTCCCGGTACCAGCAGTATATCATTAGCGGCAGCGCCGTTGCGCCGGCGATTCTGCTGTAGTGATAGTAGGAGGCGTCGAAGTTCTGCCCGAAGACGAGAGGCCCAAGCGACGCGATCCAGTCGGCGCCGGCCTTTTCGGCATGTTTTGCGAGAGTCGCGGAGTCTTCGGTATACGTGCAGCCAACATGTACAATTACTTTTGCGCGTCCTGCGACTGCGCTTATCACGGACTCTGCGAGATACTTGCGCTCGTCGACCGACAGCAGCACATGCTCGCCCGTTCCGCCGCCGACGTAAAACCCCGAAATGCCTTTGCCGATCAGAAATTCGACCATCCGCCCGACAATATCTCCATTGATGGAACCATCCTTTCCGTATGGAGTGAATATCGGCGCTATCGCACCCTCAAGACCCTTGAACTCTCGTCCCGAAAGGACGGGAAACGTGTTCGTACGCTCGGAGGCTGCTGCTGCGGACTGGGATGTCATCCCGCCCACCGCGGCAACCGCCGCGCCGCTAATGAATTCTCGCCGGTTCATCGTCATAAAGCATCTTCCCGTTTCATCGCTGATGTGAATAGTTTAGCAAACATGCCGATTCGTTTCTTCCATAATATTGCGATTGTAATATATCTGCAAAAAGCGACGAAACCCTCTTTTGTGCCTCCAACCGTTCGGGCCTTGGTATGCTTTACATGCTCGGTTAAAAGATGGTATAATAGACACAAATGCAACCAGTATCAAGTTTGACGGTTACTTCACAATTCGCAGAGTGTGTGCTTGCGGCATCCGCTTCTTTATGTGCAAGGTTTGTCTTTGGCCTAGACTGGGTGAATTCTGTGCTTTTGTTTCTGCCGACAAAACTGCTGATTGGCCAGATATTCGAAAACAACGGGGTTGCCATTCTCAAGCATGTCTTGGTGCTTGCGCTGTTTCCTCTTGTTATGCAGATATCTTCGATCATAGCGGCGAAGATACTCGCTTTTGCCGCTGCCGGTGCAGCAGACACCGCCACAATCGTATCCCAAACAGCACACGTTGCCATCGGAATCCTTGTATTGCTGGGGTTTTACAGCCTTGCGCATGTCGTGTCGGGTCTGTTTGGAAACTTCATGCTGCCAGACGTACTGCACAAGGTGTTGTGCTGCGCATTGGAGATATTCGCAAGGCTGATGTTTCTGGTGTTTGGGATCGTTCTTGTCAAACTGTGTGAAGAACGGTTTGTCGCCATATCCACTCCACTTAAGATCATTTTGTCCATTGTGATGTGTGCGGGTGTTGTTGTTTCAATAATGCGCCTCTTCAAGAAAGACGTGCGTTACAAATCACGCGCATCGTTCGGCTCTGCAGGCGCGAACCATCTGCGGGTAGATTGCAACCAGAATGCAAAACTTGCAGATGTCATCGGCATGGACGATGCCAAGGAGCAGATTCGCCTGCGGTTGATTGAACCGGTGCGAAACCCCTCCAAAGCGAAAATGTACGGTCTTTCGGTTGGAGGCGGTGTTTTGCTGTACGGTCCGCCGGGAACCGGCAAGACTATGCTGGCGCGAGCTGTCGCCGGCGAGCTCGGCGTTCCGTTTTTCATGATAACTGCAGCAGATGTCTTCGGCAAGTATGTCGGAGAGTCCGAGCGCAACATGAGAGCCATATTCGCCGAAATTCGCAAGTACCCGCTTTCGGTGCTGTTCGTTGACGAAATGGAGACGCTTTTCCCGAGTCGTGCGGACGATGTACACGAGACTACACGCAAGGTTATTTCCGTCATTCTTCAGGAACTGGACGGACTGGACAAGAAAAAGAATCCAATTCTTCTGCTGGGGGCGACGAATGTGCCATGGATGGTTGATGAAGCATTCCTGAGACCGGGTCGGTTCGACATAAAGATTTTCGTGGGGCTTCCAGACGAACACGCACGCCGTCGGATGCTGGAAACCCTGTTCGCAAAAGGACGCATTCCGCTAGAGCACGATCTTCTTGCATTCATGGCGGCGCATACCGTAAATTACAGCGGCGCAGACATGAACGGCGTCATGGACCGACTGCGGCAGCTGGCGTATGCTTCCGGAGCTTCGGTCTACACGCGCGAGCTGGCCATGCGAGCGATCGAATCGGTATCGCCGACGGCAAATGGCGACATAATGGATCGCATACAAGACTGGGAGGCGCGTGCAATGCCCTCCAATTCGCGCAACTCCGGTTCAAATGGCATACTGATTGCCTCAAGACCCGAAGTGAAGCTGAGCGATGTGGCGGGGCTGGATTCCGTAAAGGAACAGATTCGGCTGAGGGTAGTCGAACCGTTGCGGAATTCGTCGCTTGCAAAACACTATGGCATAAGAAGCGGCGGCGGAATGCTGCTGTACGGATCTCCTGGCACCGGCAAGACGTTTATCGCCCGTGCGGTGGCAGGCGAACTGGATCTGCCGTTCTACACCATCTCATCCGCAGATGTGTTCAGCAAGTATATCGGCGAATCCGAGCGGAATATAGCGAAGATTTTCCGAGAGATAAGGAAAAACGATCTAGCGGTGGTGTTCATCGACGAATTGGAGACCCTCTTCCCGAAGCGGAGTTCCGATGTGCACGAGACCACACGCAAAGTCATAGCACTGCTTCTGCAGGAACTGGACGGGCTGGACAAGAAAAAGAACCCTATTCTCCTCATGGGGGCGACGAATGTGCCGTGGATGGTTGATGAGGCATTCTTGAGGCCGGGCCGGTTTGACGTTTGTCTGTATGTCGGGCTGCCGGATGTCGCTGCTCGCAGGAAAATGGTGCATCTTACACTTGAGTCTGGAGAGGTTCCATACGAGGTCGGCATTGATGAATACATTGCAAACCGCACGGAAGGATTTTCCGGTGCAGACATCAAGGGCTTTTTGGATATGCTGCGACAGTTTGCCTTCAAGAACCGGCTAAGATTCTACAAGTGCGAGACGGTGGACAGGCTCCTTGGCGAATTCAGGCCCACCAACAGCGAAGAAATGATCGCGAAGATCCGCAATTGGGAAGCGAATCGCCAGGCGGATTGACCGGCGACGCGCAAATTGATATCATATGATACGTGAAAGAACGACAGAAGAAATCGGCGGGAGGTCCTGACGAAAACAAGATAGCGTCGCTTGTCCGGCAGCTGCTTGTGGAGTTGGGCGAAGATCCCGAAAGGGAGGGCCTTGCAAAGACCCCGATGCGGGTTGCGAAGTCGCTTGCGTATCTTACGCGCGGCTATCGCCAGAACCTCAAGGCCGTGGTGAACGGCGCAAAGTTCATGAGCGGCACAAACCACATGGTGGTTTTGAAGGACATCGAAGTGTATTCCTTGTGCGAGCATCACATGCTTCCGTTCTACGGCAAGTGCTCAATCGGCTACATCTCGCAGGGCAAGGTGCTTGGCGTATCCAAGCTCGCCCGCATTGTCGACATGTTTGCGCGCCGTCTTCAGATACAGGAGCGCATGACGGAGGAAATCGCGAATGCCGTGATGGCCGAGTCGGGGGCCGAGGGCGTTGGCGTCGTGATTACGGCCAAACACCTCTGCATGATGATGCGCGGCGTCGAAAAGCAGAATTCCGAAATGACCACTTCGGCCGTTCTCGGTTCGTTCCGCACAGACGAAAAGGTTCGCCAGGAGTTTCTCTCGCTTATACGGTAAACGGTGCGCGTCAGGATGAAATGGGCATTGTACAATCTGCTTTTCGGCGTAGTATGGCTGTTCCTGCTGCCTGGTTTTCTGCTTCGCATGTTCAGGCGCGGAGGGTATGCGGCGCGTTTGGGCGACCGTTTCGCCCTGTACCCGGATGATGTCTTGGCGAAGCTCCGCTCCGCAAAGCCCGCCAAGTCCGGCGAGGGTTGCATGGATTCTTCGGGGCATGTCGTCGCCCCGCCGTTGGAATGGGTTTGGGTGCATGCGGTCTCGGTCGGCGAGGTTCAGGTTGCGGGGCAGCTGATGCGCGAGTGGCGCGCGGTCGAGCCGGATGTTCGCTTCTGTTTTTCGACTACTAGTTCCACAGGCTGGAAGATGGCGGAGCGCGAAGTTTCGGATCGCGACGTTCTGATATACAATCCGCTGGACTTTCCGAACTTTGCCAAAAGCGCCTTGGCGACCGTGCGGCCACGGGCCATAGTGCTTACGGAGTCGGAAATATGGCCTGTGTTCATCCGCGCGGCGGCGAAGAGACGGGTTCCGCTGTTTCTGGTAAATGCGCGAGTGAGCGACCGCAGTGCGCCGCGCTATCGAATGGCGAGATTCCTGTTCAAAGACGTGTTCTCGTGCTTCGCGAGGATATTCGCGCAGTCGGCGCTTGATTGCCGCAGGTTGCTTGCGGCAGGTGCGCCGGAGGCGCGAGTCGAAGTTACGGGAAGTTTCAAGTTCGACGTCGCGAGGCGAAACGAGGCAAAGGAGCGGGAGCTGCGCGACTGGCTTGGCGGCAAGTGCGACCGTATTCTTCTCGGCGGCAGCACGTGGCCCGGCGAGGATGAGGCGCTGCTTGGGATTGCCGCGTCGATTGGGGATGTTACGCTTGTCATCGCGCCGCGGCATTTCGAGAAGGCCGATGCGGTAGAGGCCAACATTCGCAAGGCGGGGTTCGGTTGCGTAAGGCGTTCGCGCGGGGAGCGTGCGCCGTCCGGTGCGCCGAAGAAGGTCGTGTACCTCGCCGATACGACGGGAGAACTCATGGGCCTTTACGGAATAGCGGATGTCGTGTTCGTGGGCAAGTCGCTTTGCGAGCATGGAAGCCAGAACATGATTGAGCCGTGTCTCTGCGGCAAACCCACTCTCGTCGGACCGTATACGGAGAATTTCCGTCCGGTCATGAGCGATTTGCTTGAGAGCGATGCCATAATCCAGGTCGCCGATGGACAGGAGCTCGGCCGCGAGATTGCGAGGCTTTTCGCCAATCCGCCGGATGCGGCCGCGCTTGGCGCACGCGCCACAGCTGCGGTGCTCCGGCGTCGCGGAGTGGTTGCAAAGTGCGTCGCCGAGATAAGGGACTTGATATAGTCCTGCGCCAGAGACGGCGGTTTTCCGCAATAGAAATATATGGTATAATGTCAGCTGTATGCCTCACAGTGGGCAGAGCGAAAAAGGAAAAAGGATGAAACATATGGGATCGATAAGAATATTGTTGGCGGCGTCTGCCGCAGCCGCGGCGTTTGCCGCTGATGCACAGGTCGAACTCGCCGGGGCTTTCTCGGACGGCGCGGTTCTGCAGCGTGGGATGAAAGTGCCTGTATGGGGAAAGGCGAGCCCAGGCGAAAAAGTCACCGTCGCTTTCGCAGGCCAGTCTGCCGAAGCTGTCGCAGACGCAAATGGCGCGTGGCGCGCAGACCTTGCGCCAATGGAGGCTAGCGCCGAGGGACGCGTTCTCGTGGCAAACGGCGATCGCTCCGACGCGCCCGCGAAGGCCGAGGATGTTCTGGTCGGCGAGGTTTGGTTCTGTTCAGGGCAGAGCAATGCCGAACTTCCGCTTGTGGGCGGCAACCCGCGTTTCCGCGACGGCAAGGGCGCGATGCGCGCGCAAATGACGGTCAAGCCGCTTGTCCGCTACTGCTACCAGAGCGACTACAAGGTGAGCGCCGAACCGAAGCGCACTTTCCCGCTCAAGCCCGTGTGGAAAAAGTTCACGCCCGAGAACCTCGGCACGTCGTCCACGTTCTCGGCCATGGGCGTATACTTCGCGCTTGAGCTCCATTCTGCGCTTGGGATTCCGGTCGGCATCATCGGGGCCTACTGGGGCGGAACCGGTATTTCGCCGTGGACGCCCACGAGCGGGAACCTCTCGGTCGAGGCGACGCGCAAGTACGCCGAGCGCGAGGTGTATTCGTCCGGCGACTTCGCCGCCCTGCCGGCGGATCGGCGTCCCTGCAAGCGCGAGCAGGATCAGCCGCGCGTGCTCTGGAACGAGATGGTCTCCCCATGGACGCCTTATGCGATTCGCGGATTCATCTGGTATCAGGGGTGCCACAACGCCGGCGACGGCCTCGCCTACGCGCCAAAGATGCACGCGCTATACAACGGTTGGGCGAAGGAGTTCGAGAATCCCGATCTGCGGCTGAGGTTCGTGCAGTTGGCGCCATGGGGCTTCGACCGGATCGCCGCTATCCAGATGGGGCAGGCGCTTTTTGCGTCCGAGGAGCCCAATGCGAAGATGGCCGTGATAAACGATCGCGGGAATCTTGACGACATCCACCCGAACGACAAGGAGACTGTCGGCCAGCGTCTCGCGCTGCTGTCGCTCAAATACGATTACGGCTTCGATTGGCTGAAGGCCGATTCGCCGACGGTCAAATCCGCAAGGGCGGATGGCGCCAGGGTGGTTGTTGAATTCGACAACGCCGAATCGCTATATCTGTACAATCCCGACAAGTCGCTGACGGCCGGGCTGGAAGTGTGCGGCGAAGACGGCCAGTGGAAGAGCGCGGCGATAAAGAATCTCAAAGGCGACAAGGGGCTTGTCGACGGCGCGAGACTTGTCGTCGAGGCCGAGGGCGTTGCCGCGCCGAAGAAGATACGCTATCTGCATTCGCGGCCTTGGTTCGGGTGCATATACAACGAAGTGAATCTGCCTCTCGGGGCGTTTGAGGAGACGTTGCCGTGAACATGAAAAAGAATATTGCGGTCCTTGCCGTGCTCGCCTGCGCCGCTGCGTTCGGTGCGGAAATAAAGGTGGACGCCTCTCGGGAGTTGGGTCCGGTAAAACCGGTTAACGGCGTGGGCCAACCGCCGATAATCGGGCTTAGGGAATATCCGATGTTCAAGTATCTGAAGGAGGCGGGCGTTCCGTTCTCGCGCCTTCACGACGTTGGCGGAATGTTCGGGCGCGGCGTGTTTGTGGACATACCAAACCTCTTCCGCGACTTTGACGCCGACGAGACCGATCCTGCGAACTACGACTTCGCGTTTACCGATCGCCTCGTAAACGCGCTTGTCGCCGAAGGCGTCGAGCCGTTCTTCCGGCTGGGCGTGACGATCGAGAACTATACCCTAATACGCCGTTACCGAATAGATCCGCCAAAAGATTTCGCCAAGTGGGCGCGCATATGCGAGCACGTCATCCGCCACTACACGGAGGGCTGGGCGGACGGTTTCCGCCACAAGATAACCTTCTGGGAGATATGGAACGAGCCTGAAAACTGGGAGACTGTCGAAAAGAACGAGATGTGGCACGGCACCTTCGAGGAATACTGCCGCCTCTACGAAGTCGCCTCCAAGCACCTTAAGGCGAAATTTCCCCATCTCAAGATCGGCGGATACGCAAGCTGCGGCGTTACGGCGATACATACGGAAGAACCGTCCCCTCGCGCGAAACACCACATGGAATGCTTCCATGCATTCCTCGGGTACCTAAAAGGGCACGACTGCCCGATCGACTTCTTCTCGTATCACAGCTACTCCTCCGTCGAGCGCATGGCGAAGGAGGTGAAATATGTTCGCGAGCAACTTGATGCGGCTGGCTTCAAGGGTCTTGAAACCTGCCTGAACGAATGGCTGCCATCGCCTCGCCACGAAAAACTTGGAACGTCGCTTCAGGCGGCCGAGATCGCGGCGACGCTCTTGTTGTTCCAGAACGGACCGGTGGATAGCGCGGCGATATACGACGCCAGATGCGGGATAGGAAACTACAGTCCGCTCTTCAATCCGCTTACATACAAGCCTCACAAGGCATATTACGCGTTCATGGCGTTCAATGAACTCAGAAAGGCCGGAACGTGCGTCGTGGCGACAAGCGACGATGCGGATGTGTGGGTTTCCGCTGCGAAGGGAAGCGATGGCTCCGTGGTGGTGATGGCGGCGAACGTTTCCGCGCAAACCAAGCCTTTGGCAATCGGCCTTGGCGACGGATGGCGGCCGGCCGTGTGCAGAATAACCGATGCAAGCCGCACATACGAAGAGGTTCGGCCGGTTGACGCTCTGCCGCCGGAATCTTTCATTGTGGTCGCTTTCGAACGCCAGTAAAGCAATGGAGATGGGTGTTGTATGAAAGCATCTGCGGCCCGCAAACGTTCGATAGCCTTTTTCGTCTGCGCCCTTTCGCTTTGCGCCTGTGCGTGGGAAGACCGTTGCGAATGGGAGGATTTGTCGGTAAATTCCATAGGGCGCGAGCCTCCTCGCACTTATTCTGTTCCGCTTGCAAGCGAGACCGACGCGTTTACCGACGCGCTGGAACCCGAATCGCCCTATGTGCTTTCGCTAAACGGATTGTGGAAGTTGTCTTGGGCCGGGAATCCGGACCTGCGGGCAAAGGACTTCTGGCGCGCCGGCTTCGACGATTCCGGCTGGTTCGATATTGATGTGCCGAGCTGCGTGGAGATGCGGGGCTTCGGCTCGCCCGGCTACACGAATGTGCGCTATCCGCACAAGAAAGAATGGCCTTTGATACGCGATCGGCAGAGCGGCGCTGCGGATTACAACCCTGTCTCGTCCTACCGCCGTCGTTTCGTGGTGCCTGAATCATGGAAGGGGCGCGAGGTGTTCCTGCGTTTCGACGGCGTGTATTCCGCCTATTATGCATGGGTGAACGGCGAGCGCGTCGGCTACGCCGAGGATTCCAAGCTGCCGAGCGAGTTCAATATCACGAGGTTTCTGCGCGATGGCGAGAATGTGCTTGCTGTCGAGGTTTATCGATGGTGCGACGGCAGTTATCTCGAAGATCAGGATATGACTCGTTTTTCGGGAATATTCCGCGATGTCACGTTGTGGTCAATGCCAAAGGACGGCATATGGGATTTTGCAGTCGAGGCGAAGCTTTCGCCAGACTGCGCTACGGCATCGATTGGAATCTCGGGGCTGGAAGGGGAATGGTCGGCGACGCTGTACGACGAGGCTAGACATCCCGTAGCAGAACTTTCCGCCGGCGTGCCGCGCGCCGAGCTTGCATCGGTAAAACCATGGAGTGCGGAAAAACCGAACCTTTACACTCTCGTCGTGAAAAAGGGCGACGATGTCAGAATGAGGCGTGTCGGTTTCAAGGATGTCCGGATCGATGGGCATACGCTGTTGGTCAACGGCAGGCCGATCAAACTGAAGGGCGTGAACAGGCATGAGACCGATCCCGAAAACGGCCGCACTGTTTCGCTTGCGTCGATGGAATGCGACTTGAGGCTCATGAAGCGCTTCAACATAAATACCGTGCGTACATCGCACTATCCCAACCACCGCCTTTGGTACGATCTTTGCGACCGCTATGGAATCTATCTCGTTGCGGAAGCGAACGTCGAGGGGCACGAGCCCAGCTGGGGCGAAGAGGCGCTCGGCAGATTCCGCGAGTTTGAGCATTCAATCGTCGAGCGCAACACGCGGCATGTCGTGTTTTACCGCAATCATCCGTCGATCGTGATCTGGTCGATGGGCAACGAAACTGGCCATGGCGACTGTTTTCGCCGTGCAATCGCCGCGGTGAAGTCCATGGATCCGTCACGCCCGGTCCACTGGGAGCGTGGCAACAAGGATGCCGATATCGACGGACGGATGTATCCGTCGGTTGAATGGCTGGAGATGCGAGGTGCGCTTGGCGACGGACCGACTGGACTGGAAGTGCCGAAACGCACCGAGGCGGACTCCTCGCCGCAGGACAACTCGTCCGGGAAGGTGTTCTTCATTACGGAATACGCGCATGCCATGGGCAATTCGATGGGCAACTTCGCCGAATATTGGGATGTAATCTACCGGCACGAGTCGATCTGCGGCGGTTGCATATGGGATTGGGTCGATCAGGCCGTATGGAAGGGCACCGGCGAAGCGGATGCTGAAGGGCGTGCCGTAAGATACCTGGCATATGGCGGTGACTGGGATGAACAACCCAATGACGGGCCTTTCAACTGCAACGGCGTGGTGGATCCGTTCCGCCGCATCTCCGCAAAACTGCGGGAGGTGGGCCAGGTTCACCGCAATCTCGTGCTGCACGACGACCGCACGCTTGAAAACCGGTTCGGTTTCACGTGGGCGGACGAGTTTGACGGAGAGTGGGAGCTGGTGCTGGACGGCAAAACTGCGCAGCGAGGCCAGTTTGACGTTCC
Source organism: uncultured bacterium (assembly GCA_902776615.1). Classification (GTDB taxonomy): domain Bacteria; phylum Verrucomicrobiota; class Kiritimatiellia; order RFP12; family UBA1067; genus UBA1067. The sequence continues at coordinate 22,004 of CACYQU010000011.1, read as the reverse complement.
GCATATTGCGCCGCTCACACGAGAAAAACTCGATCTGCCGCTGTTCAAGCTGAAGGAGGACGTAGAAGCGTTCTTGAACGTGACCTTCAAACTCAAGGAGGCAACCCTCTGGGCGGAGAAAGGATGGCCCGTTTCGCGCAACCAGTTGCGTCTTTCGCCAAAGGCCGCGCCACGCGCGGTCCTGGATGGTTCCCGGATAAAGGCGACCTCTTCCGCAGACGGGCGCCATACCGAGGTAGTCGCTGGCTCGACGAAGGCCGTGTTCTCGGCAGAGACCGGAACGCTTTGCGAGCTTGTGATGCACGGCAGAACGATTCTGCGAGATGCCGCGCGCGGTGTTGCATCTGGTCCGAGGCTCACATGCGAACGCGCGTTTGTTGATAACGACAAGTGGGTTTCCGGTGGAGCAAGGCTTGACGCTCCGGACTCGTTCGTCATGTCTGGTCTTTCGCAGTTGAGGTACCATGTCCGCCCGATCAAGGTCGATGAAGAGAATGGAACCGTCACGGTTTGCACCGAGGTGACAGGCTCCAAGTCGGCTGGTTTCACACATGAGGCGGTCTGGAAGTTTGCCGCCGACGGAGGGATAAGCGTCGCCAATACGGTAGTGCCGCACGGCACGATGCCGAAAGCACTGCCGCGCGTAGGTCTCTCCCTCAGGCTCGATCCGTCGCTGGAGAATGTATCATGGTACGGACGAGGTCCGGTCGAAAACTACATAGACCGATGCTCTGGTTCGTTCTTTGGCGAGTACCGTTCGACCGTAGACGGCATGTACGAGCCATACGTGCGCCCGCAGGACTGCTCGTATCGCTGCGATGTGCGCTGGGTGAGTTTCACTGACGACTCGGGCGAGGGCGTAAGGTTTGAAGCGTCGGAGCCGATGTTCGTTCAGGCCTTGCACTATGGGCTTGACGATCTGCAGTTTGCGCGCCATCAGAGCGGTGAACGCCGGGCGTTCCATGCTCTTGAGCGCCGTGCCGACGTGCGGCTGAATCTCGATATTCGCCAGCTCGGACTGGGCGGCGCCTCGTGCGGGCCCAAACCCATGGAGAAATACATATTCCCCATCGAGACCTGGCGTTGGACGCTGTTCATCGACGCTGTGCGTAGATAGTACAGGCGTCCCCGCCTCGTTGATTGTAGCCGCAATTTATGCGGCAGACGACGGTTTATGGCGGATCCGCCTTTATTTGACGAGCGAGCAGGGGCCGTTTTGGCAGCCACCGGCGCAGGCCATGACTTCAAGGAAGTTTACCGGTATCTTTCCTGACGCGTGCAGCTTTACCATCATGCACGTCTTTTTGTCGATACCGTTGATCTGTTTGGAGTCAAGCTTGAAACCCGGTATTTTCGCCGTCGCCTCTGTGAGAACGGCATCTGTCACGCCGCAACTGCGGGCGTAGTTTCGCGCCGTCGGGTTCGCAGGTCGCGGTACGGGCCAAGGTTCGCAGGCGATGACGTCGATCTTGCGTCCGGCGAGAATCGCGCCCAGCTCTTCGAAGGATAGAACGTAGTCCACGTCTTTGCGGCGAGCTTCGCTGCGTTTGGCGACGCAAGGTCCGATAAAGACGGTTTTGACCGATGGGTCTTTCGCCTTGGCGATTTCGCGTGCGAAAACCATTGGGCTGGGCGTAAGCGAGACGTGGTCCACGAGTTCGGGGAGGTGCTTCCAGACGAGGTTGACCCACGCGGGACAGCACGATGTGGTCATGAATGTTTTGGGATCCTTCTCCATTCGCTCTATGAACTCCGCCGTTTCGTGGGCGGTTGTCATCTCTGCGCCGAGCGCGACCTCCATTACGTCGCTGAAGCCGGCTTTTGCGCAGGCGGCGAGGAGCTGCTCGATCTTTCCGGGGAATTGCTTTTCGGCGGCAGGCGCGACCATGGCGACGAGTTTTTCGCCGCGCTTCATGGCGGCGAGCACGTCCACGAGTTGCGAACGCTCCATCACGGCTGCGAAGGGGCAGGCGTTGAAGCACTTGCCGCAGAAGATGCATTTTTCGAAGTCGATCTCGGCTACGCCCAGCTCGTTCTTCCTGATCGCCCCCACGGGGCACGCTTCTTCGCATGGAACGGTCGTCTTTACGATCGCGTTGTACGGGCAGGCCGTTATGCACTTGCCGCACTTGATGCAGAGCTTCTGGTCGATGACTGAATGCCCGTCAACAACCTCGATGGCTTTCTTGGGGCAGTTGTAGACGCACGGACGCGCGAAGCAGCCGCGGCAGTTCTGGGTCGAGACGACGCGTGCGTCGGGGCAGCCGCTGCATGCCGGGCCGCACACGCTGAGCGGCGTCTTTGGCTTGGCCGGCCCGCCGTCGGCCGCAGACCACGCTTTCTCTGCGTAGTAGGCCGAAAGGGGTTTCGCCTCGTCGACTTCCTCTTCTACGGATATGCCGAGCAGGGCCATAAGGCGGTATTTGAGAATCGCCCGGTCATGGTAGACGCAGCACCGTGAGGCGCGCTCGTTCTTCGGGCGCAGTTTGATCGGAATCTGATCGATCTCGGATTCGAGAGAGCCGGAGTCGAAGGCGCGAACTATGCGTATCATCAGTTCGCGGCGGATGAAAGTAGAGCCGTTGAGCATTTTATGCAGCCCCCCCGAGAAGTTCGCCGATGCGCGTGAGCAGCTTTTCGGGTGTGGCTTGCGCCATGATTTCCGTGTCGTTTATGCGCACGTAGGGGGCGCCGCCGAGATTTTCCTTTTCACAGAGTTCAAGGCATGTCCTTGCTTCTACCTCCACCTTGTCGCGCCATTCCGCAGGAATCTGGTCTTCAAGGTTCATCATATTGGCAGCGCCCAACAGGTAGCATGCCGTACCGCAGCATATTTCGACTTTTACTTTTTCCACGATGGCTCCTCTCTGTGTTTGACATGGTATATTATACCATAATCACCTGAATCAGTAAAAGTTCAGAGCGACCTTCTTGCGGTAGTTCTTCTCCAGGGCGGCGGCTATGCGCTTGACGACGCTGCGCCTGAGCTCCAGATCTTGCGGTATGTTGGGGTCCTGGTGGCTCTCGTTCACCTTCGTGCCGATCACGAACTCGATGCGGTCGTGCCTCATCATGCGTTCGAGAATCGCGCGCGCGGCGGCGGGTTCGCGCTCTGGAGGCCTCATCTGCTCCAGCGCCGAAAGCACCTTTCCGAGCGTGAGGATGCCTTCGGTTGCAATGCCGACGCCTTCCATGGTGCCGATTGGCGGCAGTCCGCCAGCCGTCTTCATGTCGGCAAGGCGTACTTTGACCTTTACGCCTAATTCGCGCTCCAGAATGTTTGCCGTCGTGCCGCCGCAGGCGACGACATGGTCCGGTCCGAGCAGAGCCTGGCGCGCATACTCCGCGTCGTGCTCCTTGTAGTATGGCGGCCCCGTAAGAACGCGCATCACGCGCGGATGCCGCAGATAGACCACTGCGCAGCTTATATCGTCCTTGCATCCGCCAGGCGTGATGTTGAGCGCTTCGCGCGCAATCGCCTGGCTCAGATCCTTCGCCGATATGTCAGGTTCCCGTGCGATGCGCTCGCGCGCAAACGCCAGCACGCCCGAGCGCCGCCAGCCGAACTTCATGTCTTTTCTCACGCCGAGGCCCGACTGCGTAACGCCGTCGGAGCACATGATGATTCTGTCGCCAGCCCTGAAATCGACCTCGCACTCGCGCACTTCGCGGTCGGGCCAGTGCTCTGAAGCGATCTGCCCGTCCTTTAGCGGCGGAACCTCCTCCACTCCGCGAAGATGTATGTAGCCGGGGTTGCCCATTTCGCTTATGCGGGCCTTGCCGCCCAGCCGGAAGTCGAACAGCGAAAATGTGGCGTAGCCTATCTTCCTCACTTCGCAGATCGGCAGCGAGTCCATTATGATCTCGACTGCCTCCAACGTAGGGATGTTGGACTTCAAAAACTCGATCGCCATGGCAGTCGTCATCGTGGCGAGCACGTTCGCTTTCACGCCGCTGCCGAGCCCATCGGAGAGCGCGACGAGATGGCGGTTCTCCTTCTCGACCGTCAGAAAACGCACATCGTCGCCGCAAGCCGCCTGCCCGGACTTTGTGAACTGGGCGGCTTCCATCTCGATGAAGAGATCGCTGGCAGGCCCCTGGCCATTCAACGCAAGGTCAGCCATTAAGGTAATCCTCGCTATCGCCGCTGCGCAGGCGCTTGCCTACGGTGTGCGATTCGTAAGACCCGGCGATTTCGTTCAGCATGATCTCCGTCTCGGCTATGTGTTCGCCGAAGAGCCGCGCAACCTGCTGGACGGTGTAGACGTTCTTGCGGATGACGTCGCGCGCTTTGGCGGCGATCTCCTCGCGCCTGCCCTCGTTCTTGGTGACATCCTGTATCACCGCGCCCGCGAATTCGCCGAGACTTATCGGGAACACGCTGACGGTCACGATGCGGTCTTTCCACGGTTGGCGGTATTTCACGATTTCGCTGCCGTGTTCGATCGCCCCCGTGAAGAGCTCTTGGAATTCTGGCATGAACGCGTCGATTGTAAGTCCGTCGAGGTTGCCCAGCGCCTCGTATTCGGTCTTGGCGTCGGCCATTTCGGCGAAAATGGCGTTGCATTCGATGATCGCGCCCTTGGCGTCGATGATGACCACGCCTGCAGGGATGTATTTGATGAGCGCGTTCGAGGTCCTCTGGAAATTCTTCTTGAGGTATGTGTGGCACATTGCCTCTTCGGCCTTGCCCGCTATAAGCGCCTTTGCGAATTCGCGGCATGTATCGTAGCCGCACGCGCCGCAGTTCACCTCGTCGGCCTTGGTGTATTTGCCGACGCGCGCGAGCGCTGCGGCGATTGCGTCTTCGGCCGGTTCGTCGGCGTCCATCGCGACAGGCTCGTACTTCGACACTCCGCAGTGCGCAAAGCAGCGCTGGGTCGAAGGCTGGATCGGCGCTGTGGCGTCCGTCGCGAAAAGCGTGGCGAGCCCCGACGCGCCGCGCGGCATCGCCGGTCCGTTCACGCAGCCTCCCGGACATGCGAGAACTTCGATGAACAGTTTGCGCGTGAACTTTTCGGGATGAAGCTCGAACTCCCTGGGATTGAAGTCCTCAAGCATCCGCCGGAAGTCTTCCAGTCCGGAAACCGAAACGTAGCGAACGTCCGTTCGCCCGTCGCGCAGCGTGTCGTTCATGCCGCCTTCGACGGAATAGAAGCGGCCCTCCTCCGCCGGACCCAGCGCAAGCTCGGCCTCTTCGCCGAACTTTACGCCTTTCTCTTCGAAAAGCTGCTCCAGCGCGGGAAAGACCACTGCGAGTGCGAGTTCGTCGGGGTATGTGTCGGCTTCGTTCTTCTTCGCCGCGCAAGGTCCGAAGAACACGACCTTCGCCTTCGAGCCGAACTTCTCCTTTATGAGACGGCAATGGGCCCTGACCGGCGAGGGAAGGGGAGATATGAACTTCGCGTAGCCGGGCATGTACTTGCGAACCATGTCCACGGCCGCCGGGCATGCCGACGATATGACGAGCGGCGAAGTCGTGGCGTCGAGAAGCCGCGCCACATGTGCGCTCACGCTCTCGGCCCCGTGGGCCGTTTCGCTCACTTCGGCGAAACCTATGCGCTTCAAGGCGGCGGCGAGCTGCCCGATGGTCGCGCCTTTGAAATATCCCGTGAAGCTCGGCGCGACTGACGCATAGAGCGGCTCGCCCGAAGAAAGCATCTCCTTGAGGCGCGCAAGGTCGTTGCGTATCTTCTTAGCATGGGCCGGGCATACCTTCACGCATTCGCCGCACGCGACGCACGCCTCGGGTATGACCGACGCTTTGCCGTTGACGATCCGTATGGCCTTTACAGGACAGTGCCTCACGCACTTGTAGCAGTCCTGGCACTCGTTCTCTGTCGTATAAACGGGGTTTGTCATCTCACTTTTCCGGGAAAGTCTTCTGCATTATGTCGAGCATCACGCCCTGATCCACGCTGGTGTAGGTTTTGCCGTCGACGATTACGACCGGCCCGCGCGCGCAGTTGCCCGTGCAGAGACTGGCCGCCAGCTCAAGATCGACCTCGTCCTTGAGCCCGCGGTCTGCGAGGAACTTCTCGCAGACCGCCAGGTTTTTCTCGTTGCCTCTTGCGAAGCACGAGCTGCCCATGCAGATTGTTATCTGAGGCTTGTCACTCATAGTCAACCACGCTTGCCCAGTGGAGAAGAAGCTCGTGGTTCTTGGCGCTCTGCTCCTTCGCGCTCTCGGCGGCGGCGACGACAGGCAGCCACTTCTGGACGTCCTGCACCTTTGCCTTGAGCGCTTCGCATGCGAGAACCATGTACTTCTCTGCGGCGGCGACATGTCCGCTGAGCCAGAACAGCAGATACGTGCGCGCCACGTCGGCGAGAGGATCGCCGAGCCGCACGTGCGACCAGTCGATGACGCGCCATTCGCCCTTGGGCGTGATGATCACGTTCGTCGGGTTGAAGTCGCCGTGGCAGAGAGCCTTCCCGCGCGGGAAGCTCTGCAGCTTCATGTGCAGGTCGTAGCGCGTCTCCCTGGGAAGGGGAGAGGCGGAAATCTGCTTGTCGAGCTTGTCGGCGAGGTTGCCCATGCGGTCGGACGTCTTTTTGAAGATCTCGCACTGTATGGCGACGAACTGCTTCAGATACTTCTGAAGGTTCTTCTTGTCCTTCGCCATCACGTCGGCGAGAGTGTCGCCCTCGACCCACTCGCGGCGGATGCACCAGTGGTCGCGCAGCTTCATGACCTCGATCACCTTGGCGACGGGAAGCCCCGTCTCTGCGGCGCGGGCCTCGTTCATGGCCTCGTTCAGGATGAGCGAAACCTTGTAGCTCGGCCCGAATATCTTGAGCACGGTATTCTTGTCGCGCAGGATCACCTTGTCGGTGCGCTCCAGCAGAACATCATCCTTTTTCGCCTTGGCGGACGTTTTCTTTGCCGCGTCCGACGTCTTTTTCGTTGAAGTCTTTTTCATCTTTACACTCCTTGTATTAGACCGCCGTGTGCTTGCCATAGTACGCGTTGAGGTACATTTGCTTTATCTCGGACATTAGCGGATAGCGCGGATTCGCGCCAGTGCACTGGTCGTCGAACGCCTGTTCGACCATGTCGTCGAGCCTGTCGAGGAAGTCCTTCTCGTCGGGCACGTAGTCGCGGATCGTCGGCTTGATGCCGATGCGCTTCTGCAGTGCGCGGATGGCGGCGATGAAGTTGTTGAACTGCTCGCCCTTGGACTTTCCGCCGATTCCGAGCGCGTCCGCGATTTCGAGATAGCGCTCAAGCGCATGCGGGTAGGCATACTGCGAGAACGTTCCCATCTTGCGCGGCACGGGGTCGGCGTTGAAGCGCAGAACCTCTTCCATCATCAGCGCGTTGGCTATGCCGTGCGGAATATGGTGGAACGCGCCAAGCTTGTGGGCCATCGAGTGCATCACGCCGAGGAAGGCGTTCGCGAACGCCATGCCTGCCATTGTCGCGGCGTTGGCCATCTTCTCGCGCGCGGCGGGGTTCTTCGTCTTGGATACTGCCGCGTCGTAGCACTCGGGCAGATGCTTGAAGATCACCTGCAGCGCACGGATCGCGAGACCGTCGGTGTAGTCCGTCGCCATGATGGAGGCATACGCCTCGAGCGCATGGCTCACGGCGTCGATACCGGAGGCGGACGTGAGGCCGGGCGGCGCCATCATCTGCATGTCGGCGTCGACGATCGCCATGTTCGGCATGAGCGCGTAGTCGGCGAGCGGATACTTCGTGCCGGTCGTCTCGTCGGTGATTACGGCGAAGGGCGTCACTTCCGAGCCCGTTCCGGCCGAAGTCGGTACGCACACGAAATATGCCTTCTCGCCCATCTTCGGGAACGTGTAGACGCGCTTGCGGATATCCATGAAGCGCATCGCCATGTCCTGGAAGTCCACCTCCGGGTGCTCGTAGAGAACCCACATGATCTTCGCGGCGTCCATCGCGCTGCCGCCGCCGACGGCTATTATCGCGTCGGGCTTGAAGCCGGCCATCAGCTTCGCGCCTTCCTTCGCGCAGGCGAGCGTGGGGTCGGGGGCGACGTTCGAGAATGTCGTGAACATTATGCCCTGTTCCTCGAGGCTCTTCTCGATGGCCTTGGTGTAGCCGTTCGCGTAGAGGAACGAGTCGGTTACGATGAACGCCTTCTTGCGCCCGAGCTCCTGCCCGAGTTCGCGCAGGGCGACCGCGAGGCAGCCCTTCTTCTGGTAGACCTTCTCTGGCGCACGGAACCACAACATGTTTTCTCTTCTCATTGCAACTGTCTTGATGTTCAAAAGATGCTTCACCCCAACGTTCTCGCTCACGGAGTTGCCGCCCCACGAACCGCAGCCGAGCGTAAGCGACGGCGCGAGGCTGAAGTTGTAGAGATCGCCGATTCCGCCGTGGGACGAAGGCGTGTTGACGAGTATGCGGCACGTCTTCATCCGCGCGGCGAACTCCGCAAGCTTCTCCTTTTCGTTCACCTCGTCGAGATAGACCGACGATGTGTGGCCGTAGCCGCCGTCAGCGACGAGGCGCTCGGCCTTGTTGAGCGCGTCCGCCCAGTCCTTCGCGCGGTAGAGCGCCAGCACGGGGGAGAGCTTTTCGTGGGCGAACTCTTCGGTGAGCTCCACGCTCTCGACCTCGCCTACGAGCACTTTCGTGTCTTCGGGAACCTTGAAGCCCGCGAGCGCGGCGATCGTCGCGGCCTTCTGGCCGACGATTTTCGCGTTCAGCGCGCCGTTGATGAGAATCGTCTTGCGTGTCGCATCCAGCTCGGACTTGTTCAGCACGTGGCATCCCATCTTGACGAGAAGCGCGCGCACGTCGTCATACACCGTGTCTTCGGCGATGACGCTCTGCTCCGAGGCGCAGATCATGCCGTTGTCGAACGTCTTGGAGTGGATTATCGAGCTCACCGCGAGCGTGAGGTCGGCCGTCTCGTCGATGATCGCGGGCGTGTTGCCTGCGCCTACGCCGAGAGCCGGGGTGCCGCTCGAATAGGCGGCTTTCACCATTCCTGGACCGCCCGTCGCGAGGATGATGTCGGCCTCTTTCATGAGGAAGTTCGTCTTGGGGAGTGACGGGGCCTCCACCCAGCCGATGATGTTTTCAGGCGCGCCGGCCTTGATCGCCGCCTCCAGCACGATCTTCGCGGCCGCGATTGTCGAGTTTTTCGCGCGCGGGTGCGGACTGATGATGATGCCGTTTCGCGTCTTGAGCGAGATGAGGCACTTGAAGATCGCCGTCGAGGTCGGGTTCGTGGTGGGAATCACCGCGCCTACGACGCCGATCGGCTCCGCAATCTTCTGTATGCCGGCGGACTCGTCGGTTTCGACGACGCCGCAGGTCTTGGTGTTCTTGTATGCGTTGTAGATGTACTCCGCCGCATAGTTGTTCTTGATGACCTTGTCTTCGACAACACCCATTCCGGTTTCCGCGACTGCCATCTTGGCGAGGGGAATCCTCGCCTTGTTGGCAGCAAGCGCAGCGGCGCGGAATATCGCATCGACTTGCGTCTGGGAATAAGTGGCGAATTTCGCCTGTGCCGTCCTTACCTTTTCAAGTGTCGCCTCAAGATCCGCGACCGGATTTTCGGGCGCCATCGTCTGTTCTGCTTCCATCTTTTCTCCTTAATGCTCCAACCAAGGACATCCTTGGGGGTTGGGATATTATACCATATTATTCTGCCTCCATGCCCATCAGTCTTCAACCCCCACTCGCCAACAGGCACAAAAGTTTGGTATAATAACAATGTAACTTTTCGCTTGTTCGCGTGTATACAGGTCAAGTAAAGGAGTAAACATGAACTTGACAATTAAAGACTTTCAGAACTTCCAGGGTTCTGGCGCGATAGTCATCAGCAGGGAACAGGGCTACAGAAACCCCGAAATCGAAGAGGCGAGCTTCCTCCACAAGGTCAAGAGCTTCTTCGGCTTCTCCAGCGCAAAGGCGAAGAACCGGGAGACGATCGACGCGCTCCGAACCGCGATCCGCAACGATCCGTCCTTCTACTTGGCCTCGCATGAAGCCGACAGACTGCTGGGCCAGGTGAAGGGCGCGATTACGGCGGAGAAGGTGCGGAACATACTGGACACGCTCACTATGAAGCTCAGCGAGGGTGAAGAGACGTACAAGAAAATGGCGCGGGACACGATTTCAGGGCATATCGCGGCCAAACCTCCGTTCTTCCTGCAAGGCAAGGGACTTGACAAAAACCAGCAGTTCATGACCTGGTACAGCAATACCGTCGCCTCGTTTATGGTCGACAAGCCGATGGATTCGCAAAGCGACAGGATTCCGGACAGCAGCAAAAAGGTAAACGAGAAGATCAGTGAGTTCAACAGGTTTTTCGACAAGTGCCTTTCGGCCTTCAAGAACAACAAGTCTCAGATCAATGCGTTCATAAGAATGTGTTCGGGCAAACAGCACATGCTGGGAACCGGTTATGACGTGTGCGCCGATTTCGAAAAGTCTCTGCAGAAGGTGCATAATTTGAAACGCCAGTTCGACAAGGTCGACTCTCTGGGCGAGGATCAAGGAAAGGATACGAAGCTCGTGCTTCTGAGCAATGTCATTGACACACCCAACGTATTCTCCGAGGACATGCTGGAAAAGGCCGTCGAAGAGAGCTCGACCATCAAGATGACGACCCTCAGGGGGCTGAAGCCGACGGCGTCGAAGGAAGAGATCGCAACAGCCCTCCGTTTGGTGCTGGATCCGAGTGCGGACGCGGCTGACAAAATCTTGAGCCAGGTCTCCTCGGACTCGGGCGCGGTCGATCAGAAGAAAACGCGCAGACAAGTCCAGAAGCTCGCCATTCAGTGCGCCGTCGCCTCCTTCGGCAAGAAAGAGCAGGAGGAAATCTTCAGGGTGCTCAATGGTTTCGGCGGGCAGGCGCTGAAGGCCGATTTGATGAAGAATCCGAACCGCGATCTGATATTCATGTACAACGCCATTCTCGAGGCGCTGAATCTCACCACCAACATCAAGCTGGACTAAACCGGCACAATAAGGCTCATTGTTCGACTAAAGAAACAAAACGCACTGGAAAACCGACATGACGACAATCTACGAGCAGTCCCTGCAGCGCCTCTCCGAGGCATCCGGATCGAATATCGAAATCGGCGAAGACCGCGTCGCGAACGTCGTGGTCGAAGACCGCGTGATCACGCTCAAGCCTTCGGACGAGGCGGAGAGCGCGCTTACCGCCTTCACCGTCGTCGCGCGCTGCGACGACAGCGGGCGATTCCCGCTCGACACGCTTGAAACGGCGTTGTCGATGGATCTTTTCGGTGCACGGACGCTTGGCGGGCACATCGGGCTTTTCGGAGGCGCGCTATTTCTCTCGTGGACGATTGCGGTCGACGGGCTGTCGCCCGAGGCGCTTGCGGAGGAGTTTGTTGCCCTCGTGCGCCTCGCGGGGGAGATCGAGCGCGAGCTGAGCGGCGCGGAAGACGAGCAGGGCGGCGGCGAATCCGTCGCGAGCGCTGCCGCGATGGAGGATGTCCCGCGCATCAATTTCGGCCTCGGCGGCTTCATCCAGGTCTAGTCAAAGCGCAAGGAGGGAGCGGTGGCGATGGCAGATGTCTTTGAGGTGGACGAAGGCAAGTGCGTCAAATGCGGCGCATGCGTTCGCGACTGCGCCTTCGGAGCGCTCAAGATGGCGGACGGAGCGCCGCGCTTGGCCTTCCCGGACCGGTGCATGAAATGCCAGCATTGCCTCGCGATATGTCCCGTCGGGGCCATGACGTTCGACGGGAAAAAGCCCGAGGATTCCGTCCCGGTGAAGGATCTCGCCCTGCCCACGCTCGACGAGGTGGAGAACTGGATGCGTACGCGCCGGTCGGTCCGTCGCTTCGCCGCCGAAGACGTAGACCGCGCGACGCTCGACCGGATTCTCGCTTCGCTCGGCAACGCGCCGACCGGATGCAACGCGCGATCCCTCACCTTCACGTGCTTCCCGACGCGCGCGGCGACGGACCGCTTTCGCGCCGGATTCATATCCGCGATCGAACGGCATCGCGAAGGCACGCGCCTTCTTCCGCGCTGGCTCGCCGTTCCTGCGATCAGGCTGCGCAAGGGCGGGGAGGACATGTTCTTCCGCGGCGCGAGCGGGCTCCTCATCGTGTCGTCCGACGAGACTTCTCCCGGCGTAACCACTCCGCGCGAGGACGTGACCATCGCCTGCGCCCAGTTCGAGATGCTTGCGAATGCGGCGGGAATCGCGACATGCTGGTGCGGCTTCCTCGGCCTCGTGCAGAAGGAGGTGCCGGAGATCCTCGAGGCGACGGTCGGCATCCGCCGCACGACGCCGTTCTACGCGATGCTCTTCGGCCGCCCGGCGGTGCGCTACGCGCGCGGCGTCCAGCGCGACACCTACGCCCGCATCGACTACCGGTAAGCGATTCTCCATATTTGCGTTTGCGTTGGACCATTGATTTTTGGCCGCAAAGCACGCAAAGATCGCAAAGGAGTTGGGGTACTGTGCCTGCTCGACCTAAGCGATGAACATGATGCATAATGATCGTGTTAGAAAAATCGAACTCATGTGCACACCGCGACTACGCAAGCACTGCGTCGGTAGAAGTGCGTGTATTCTCCGATCGTGTTGAGGTGTGGAATCCTGGCGAGCTTCCTCCGGACAAGACGGTCGCTTGGCTTTTTGATGAACATGAGTCCATGCCGTTCAACCCTCTGATTGCCGCAGCTGTTTACCAAGCGCGTTACATTGAGCATGTCGGGTCGGGAATCGAAGATGTCGAGGTTGCATGCGCCGAGGCGGGTCTGCCACAGACAACGGTCGACGTGCGAAACAGGACGATTGTCCATACCGTTTGGCGGAAGACTACCAAAGAAACCATAGACACTACCAAAGAAAGGGCTTTGGCTACTAAAGAAATCCCGCCTTCATTGATGGATCTCCTGGAAGGTTTTTCGGATGTGGTTCAGGCAATATTCAGATTCTTCTGGAGCCATCGTGAGCATTCCGCAAGGAACTCCTATGGTTTACATCTGCCGGCGTGGAGGTGGCCAGGCAGTGCCTCGCGGCATTGTGAGGGGATGCCCGTCGCTCGTACAGTCAAACCCAAACCCTCGTACAGGGGAGCTCAAACCCCCGTATAGGGGAGAACCCCTACCCCAGCAGGGCGCAATGCCCATCCGTTCAGGGAAGGCCCCATGTTCCTTCAACGGCACCCAAAATCACAATGTACGTCACATATTGCAATATGTGACGGGGCGTGTAAAAGGTGGGCGCGAGAACTTGATCTTCACACTAGCTTCTGGCGCCGACGTCCTCTGACGTATTCAAGCAGACATTCTGTAGATTTGGTATACTACCAACCGTTCCGGCAGGGATGCCGGAGCCTCATAGCTTCGCGACGAGAACCGCCGCGAAATATGAAGTTGGGATGGTCAAATTCATGCTAAAGCAGACCTTCAGAGATTTCGTCTTTTCGACGAACACGGATGGAAGCGGCAAGGCCGCGTCCTATGTCCGTGCGCTTGACATGCTTGGTCCGATTCTGACGCGGCACTTTCCGCGACCTATCGTCAAAGGCTCTATGTGGCATGAATTCTCGCTTGCAGACCTTGAGGCGATTCACAAATGGATTTGCGCTGAAACAAAGAAAGGCGCGGCGAGCCCGGCATTGGCAGATTTTGAGTCGCCAAGCTACTGGACGAAGAATTTCTGTTCTGCTGCAGTCCGTGCCTACAAAGAGTTTATGGCGGCAGAGTTGTTTGAGAACAACATAGTTTCGAAAGTGGCGTCCGAGACTACTGGAAAGACGGTGGCAAAGAAAGCGGAAGGGCTTATTGCGAGAACCTCCAAGGCAGACCTTGAAAAGTATCTGACGCTCACGAAGAAAAGCGGCAAAGAGAAGCTGGCTGCCGTAAAGGTGCGTGTAGGTCAGTCAATCTTCCGAAAGATTGTGCTGAAGAACTATGGCAACAAGTGTTGCGTAACTGGCTTGGACATTCCGGCTGTGCTTCAAGCCAGTCACATTAGCTCGTGGGATAAGGATATTGCAAACCGCCTTAATTCCGAAAACGGGCTCTGCCTTTCGGCCACCTACCACGAAGCCTTCGACGCGCATCTGATTTCCTTCGATGAGAAGTACCGCCTTGTCGTTTCCAAGTCCATCAAGGATCATTACACTAGTACGGCGGCTAAGGCGTACTTCACCAAATGCGAAGGCAAAAAAATCATCATGCCGGTTAAGTTCCTGCCATCGCAAGCACTATTAGCCAAGCATCGTGAGCGTATGGCTGGATAGCATGAAATGTTTAGAATTCAAAAAGGAGACAAGATGGCAATCTCAAAAACAACGATGCAAAGTGATTCTCGGCCTAATGTTTGTAGGGCTGTTCGAGCCGTGGGAATCTTAAAGCCTAAGTTTAATCCTGCGAAAGCAACATTTGATCCTCCTACTATCGATGTCTTGGGAACTGGTTTTTGGTTGAAACAAGAAGGGCTGTTTGTGACATGTGGCCATGTTATAAGTAATTTGCTGTCAGGCCCAATTGATTTTACGGGAATGCTTGTGGTTGGTGGAAATGGGTTTTCATATTGTAGGGCAAGCATAGATGTATATGATTTAATGCATGACTTAGCTGTGCTTAGCATGCATCTGCCAGTTGATCAGTTGAAACAGCAGATTGATACTGGGCTTGCCATAGCGACTACAAATGCAACGGTGTCAGATCGTGTATCATATGCGGGATTCCCTTTTGGCAATATTCTTCTCAACAATCGTCATTCACCTACATATGCCGAGGGAATAGTTGGGAATGAAGTGCTTAATGAACAACTGCCGAAGCAGGTTCAAATATCAGGTCAAGTGGCCCATGGTTTCTCTGGCTCACCAATTGTTAAGGTTAGTGCTCCCACTGATGTAATTGGTGTTGTTGCAAATTCACCAACAGAGGCGATTGGGCAAGCTAATATTTTCCGTGGTATAGGCTGGCCGCATTTGAAAGCGATATGTGACCTTGCAAATTCTTGATAATTAAATGCTTGATTGTCTCAGACAAGAGGTCTATATGCCGATAAAGAAAGCTCAGAAAAAGAAGGCGCTTCAGGGGGGCGTGGTCTCAGGTGTGGGCCTACAGTGGTGTGTGCTGGTTGGTACGTACAAAAAACGGCCAAATCAGTGGGGGTGGATTCGCAAGCGCCATTTGTACAATTATCCGCTTTCCAAAAAAGAAGCGAAGTCTGGGACTGATGAATGGGGCAAAGTCAAAGAGCTTTGGCTTTATTCTGGCACCACGGATCGACGACACATTTACGCGGCAGAATTTGTTGGCATCAAGTCGCGTAAGGAATTCTTTGCCGAGAATCCCGATTATCCGAAGAGTAAGAAGCCGCATGGTGATTTCTACGTTGTCTTTCGTGTCAAGTTCAAGTATCAGCCGACGATTGAAGATTCCGTAGTTCTTGTAAGGGCAAGTGACTTCAAGAGGACGCCGAAGGTTGCTAAAGCCGTTAAAGCATATCAAGCTGGCGGTAAACTTGGAAGTCTGCTTGATATACTTCCCGCAGAACTTGCTCCGCTCTCTCACGACCAGCTTCGTGTATACGAGGCGGCATTGCAGATGAATTTCATTTGTTCATTGTTTGCGCCCGCTGTTGTTAAATCAGGTGCTGCGGCTTCACCTGATTCGAGACATAAGGTCATTTCATTATTTTCTGGTGCGATGGGGTTGGATAATGGAATTGAGAAGGCTGGCCTCAGTATAAAGCTTTGTGTTGAAATACAACACGCCATGGCGGAGACGATACGCGCCAATAAACCTGATGTTCCGCTTATTGAGGATGATGTACGGAATTACTCTGGAGATGATTTAAAGAGGATGGCTGGGATTGAGAGGGGAGAAGAGGTCTTTCTTGTTTGCGGAGGGCCGCCATGCCAGGCGTTTAGTACAGCAGGGAAACGTCTAGGGTTTGATGATGATAGAGGAAATGTCTTCCTTAAATATATTGATTTGATTGGCGAAATCCGGCCAAAGTATTATCTCCTTGAAAATGTGCGGGGATTGCTCTCTGCAGGGTATAATCCTGGGGCACCTATAGGATCAAAACCAGCAAAGGGCACAGCGCTTTTATATGCGCTTGATCGAATTCATGCATTGGGATATAGTGCTACTTTTACGCTTTACGATGCTGCAAACTATGGTGTTCCACAACGTCGTGAGCGAGTAATTATACTCGGAAGTCGTGATGGATTTAAGATACCACTGATACCACCGACGCATTCTGCTGAGGGCGGTAATGGGTTGAAGAATTGGGCAACATTTAGAGAGGCTATTACAGGATTGACAAAATGTACAGCGCTTCCAATACCTCAAAAGCGGCTTAAGTATTTTAGAATGCTTGCGCCTGGGCAGTATTGGAAGTGTCTGCCAGAAGAATTTCAACGAGTGGCGATGGGTAAGTCCTATGACCTTCCAGGTGGCAAGACAGGTTTTTACAGAAGACTTGCATGGGATGTGCCATCTCCAACTTTGGTAACCTGTCCAACAATGCCGGCTACGGATTTAATGCATCCGACGGAAGATAGAGCCTTGTCGGTGGAAGAATATGCGAGAATTCAAATGTTTCCCGATAACTGGATTTTTAAGGGGAGCCTCGCAGATAAATACAAACAGATTGGAAATGCAGTTCCCGTAGGTATGGGATATGCCGCTGCGAAACACTTGCTTTGGTTTGATTCCCTTTCTGATGAACAGAAGAAAAGTGTGAGGCTTGTTGATCATGATGCGGTGTATTCTCGCTACAAAAACACGAGCTTTGAATATTTTGACGGTTTGCAGGGTGCTAACCGTATGACGTTCAAATGCTAATGCATAGGAGAGGACAAATGAACAATACACTCATTGATGACATTCGGAGTTACGTCGTTGACAACATTGAGAGTTTCCATGTTGATCGCCTTGCAAGTTTGGATAAGCTGAAGTTAAAGAAGATTCTTTCGAGGAAGAATCCATATTTGTTCAAGGCTAAGCACCAAGAGTCGGCGTCTGACATTGTTAAGGTGATTCTTGATGCACATCTCTCATCATCGGAGGAAACGATGTTTGGAGATTGGCTTGAGGGTTTGGCAATATTTATTGCTGAGAAGGTGTATGGTGGTCAAAAGTCGAGTGCGCGTGGAATAGATCTAGAATTCGACAGAGAGGGAATTCACTACCTTGTATCTATAAAATCTGGACCGCACTGGGGCAACAATTCTCAGATCAAGAAGATGCGGGAGGATTTTAAGACCGCAACAAGAATTTTGCATACAGGCAAGCAAAAGATGCATGTTGAGGCTGTTAACGGGTGCTGCTATGGTAAGGACTCTCATCCAGACAAGGGAGATTACCAGAAGCTGTGCGGGCAGGAGTTTTGGTCGTTTATCTCAGGTGTTTCGGATTTGTATCTGAAGATTATAGAGCCTCTTGCGGCAAAAGCGAAGGAGAGAAATGAGGTTTTTGCCAAGAAGTATAGTTGCAAGTTGAATCTTTTTATCGGAGAGTTTTTGAAAGACTTTTGCAAAGTAGATGGAAGCGTGGACTGGGAAAAGATAGTCAAGATGAATTCTGGACGAAAAGAAAAAGCCTTATGCAGAAAGTGTAAGTAGGTTTTGGGGGTTTGATTAGGGAATGCCAACCACAGTCTTTACATGCACTGGCCCATATGCGATTTTGATTCTGGCTGGAATCAAGCAGACCGAGAATCGTAGCGTGTGGCCGTCGCCAAGTGAAGGGCGTGCTGCGATTTCGTGTTCAAAATCGTTTTGCAAAGAAGAGTACGGACAGTTTGTTGCATGGGCGTCGGCGCATTTGCCGCCTGAGGATTTCGAGAAGATTCCCGCTTGGTGTGGGGTAAAGGACTGGCCAGGTAAAATTATAGGTGTGTGTGACTACAAGGCGCGGCAACGTGCACGGGCAGAGTTGTGGGATGAGGGATATGACTGTTGGTGGGATTTGTCGAATGTGGTAATCTTGCCCGAGCCGATTCCTTGTCGTGGCAATGTCGGTATGTGGCAGATGCCAGCGGAGCTTGCCGCAAAGGTTTCTGCTGCTGATAAGTTCTTGCGAATGCACATAGAGACGGCGGACGATGCCTATCCGCTCTTCCGCGCGGCAATTCCGATAGCAAGGGATTATGAGGGATTCTTCGTTCTGCCGATAGATACTGAATGCCGTCCAATTTGTAAGCCGATTCTCGTCTCGCTCGGTCATACGCGCGGCACAACGGCGGTTGAGTTGGGCGAGGTGTTCCGTGAAGCGTTCAAGCACAACGCCGACGCAATCATCGTCGCTCACAATCATCCAAGCGGCGACCCAAAGCCCAGCAAAGCCGATTTGCATCTAACATCAACCCTCAAATCCGCCGCCCAACTTCTCGGCATCAAATTCCTCGACCATCTCATCCTCGGCTCGCCCGATTGCGAAGATGGACGAGGATTTGTTTCGGTGATGGAGCAGTTAGAATTTTAAAGGAGTACTTATGAAAATCAATAAGAAACCATGGCCATTGTCAACGGCGTATAAACTGCGAGATCGGATAGATACGAATCCTGATTATCAGCGCCCTGCGGTATGGACGAAATCGCAGAAGCAGCTGCTGATTGAATCTATCCTGAGAGAATATGACATACCGAAACTATATTGGCGTGAGGTTTCTGTCAAGCCTGATAAATATGAGGTTGTCGACGGGCAGCAACGACTTCGTGCCATTTGGGAATTCATGGATGGGAGCTATGCACTGCCCAAGGATTTAGACCCAATTGATGGGCATGAGGTTGCGGGAAAGACATATTCTGACTTAGATTCAGATATGATAATTTTGTTTGATCAATACTGCCTTGATGTTGCTGTATTGACTGATACGGAAGAAGAGGAAGTGCGCGAGATGTTTTTGCGACTTCAGAACGGCACAACCCTCAAGGCACAGGAAAAGCGCAACGCGCGTCCAGGGAAGATGCGTGACTTTGTTTGTGAGCTGGCTAAACATCCTTTTTTCGCGGCAGTCAATTTTGATAACACTCGCTTTACCTACGATCATATAGCCGCTCAGATGTGTTGCCTTTCATTGTCAAAAGAAATCTGCAACATCAAGGATCGTGACTTAAACTCGATGTATGAGAACAATAAGGATTTTGATGCTCAGTCTTCTGGCGCAAAAAGGGTGCAGCGTATCTTGAATTACCTTCATGCGGTATTCCCTAGGAAGACTCCGGAACTCAAACGGTATAATGTCATCTCTCTTTTTCTGTTGATCAAGACGCTGATAGATGATTATGCATTGAGTGGACGAGAAGATGACATTTGTAAGTGGTTCATTGATTTTGAAGGGCGTCGGGCGGCAGATAAGAAGAAAGATGCAGAGGATCAGGATTCAAAGCTTGTTGTGTATCATGAGAAGACCGCACATTCTACCGATGCATTTGATTCGTTGGAGTTTCGTAACAGGTTTCTGATAGAGGATTTGTTTGCGCACGTGCCGGACATTGCGCAGAAAGATGGGCGCCGTGATTTTGATGAGTCGCAGCGCATAGTTATTTATCGGCGAGATGGTGGCAAGTGCCAACTTTGTGGCGTTGAGTGCGATTGGAACAATTGGCATGCTGACCACAAGGTCGCATGGAGCAAGGGAGGAAAGACGTCCGTCGAAAATGGACAGGTCCTTTGCCCTAAATGTAATCTGTCGAAGGGGGGCAATTAAGTTACAAGCGGACAAGTGATTGTGAAGGATAAAACTCGGCAATGCAGATAGGCACAGAAGGTTTCCCTCATGTTTCTCAAACCGCAATATAATAGTGTCGTAGAAGCACCGCCGGGGACAATCGTAAAGCATGAAAGTCCTCTTTGATACAAACATCTTCATCTCGTTGGAGACGCCCGGTGAGGTTCTGCCAGGCACACTCTCCGACATGGTTCGTATTGCAAGAGGACTTCACTACGACATCTGCTATCACCATGCACAAATCGAAGATTTGATGCGCGACAAGGATGAGCAGAGAAAGGCCGCACAACTCTCTCGAATTAGGCAGTATGCCCTATTGCAAAAGCCGCCCATCCCTACAGACTCAGACCTTAAAACGTTGGGATGGAAACAGAATAGTGAGCATGACAGGGTTGACAATCTCTTGTTGTTCTCACTCAAAAGGAGTGCGGTCTCCTTTCTTGTCACTGAAGACAGGGGAATACATAAGAATGCCGCTAGGGCCGGGTTGTCTGATCGGGTGTTCTTTGTTGAAGATTTCCTTGCCTATCTTCGCAATGCTCAAAGGACAGATGACTTCGTTTCCACGGGAACGTATGTCTACGTGGAGAAGAAGTTTCTGTATGAAATTGATGTTGAGGACGCCTTCTTTGATTCTCTACGGCAGGGATACCCTGATTTTAATGATTGGTATCATAGGAAGTCGGAAGAAGACAGGCAGGCGTGGACTATTCTTTCTGGGCGCAGTATAAGTGCGTTATGTATCTACAAGGAAGAGCGCGACGAGAAAGTAACTTCGGCAGGAGAGATTTTGCGCGGAAAGTCTCTAAAACTATGTACATTCAAAGTTGCAGACCTTGGGAAGAAATACGGAGAGCGCCTCCTTTATGTTGCCTTCAACTATGCGATGGACAACAAGTTTGATTATGTTTATATCCAAGTTCAAGAAGAAAAGCATGGTTATTTGGTTTCTTTGCTCACAGATTTTGGTTTTACCAAGTTCGGCGACTACAACAATGACACAACTTACGTGAAGAATATGCGTGTCGGGGTTTGGAAAGGATCGGTGGATCGGAATGATTATGTCAAATATGCGATAGCCCATTACCCACATATAATTGACATTGGTGTGAAGAAATACATCGTCCCGATTAGGCCTTATTATCACGACTTGCTTTTCCCTGATAGAAGTCAATACCAGGATTTGTTCCAGGGAGGATTGTCGAGTGAATCCAATGCAATCAAGAAGGCGTATCTTTGTAAGAGTCCCATAAGGGATCTGCGGCCAGGGGATTTGTTGTTCTTCTATCGTTCAAAAGATTCGCAGAGTATTTGCAGTGTTGGCATTGCAGAGAAGATCAAGCGATTCACTAATGCAGAAGATCTGATTTCATTTGTGTCGAAAAGAACGGTATACACACATGAGGAGATAAGAAAATTCATCAGCAAAGGTGAGGTGTTGGCAATACTGTTTCGTCTGATTAGGTATTTGAAGCAACCGGTTGAAAGAAAGTCTCTGCTCCGCAATGGCGTAAAAGGACAAATCCAAACCATACGCGCGATGCCCGAGTGCGCATATCGCCAGTTATTCAAGAAGGATTTAGGGTTATGATGATTCTGCTCTCTATAAAGCAAGTTTATTGCGACTTGATATTCAATGGGACTAAACGATTTGAGTTCCGTAAAAGGCTGCCGAATGGTCTTCAGAAGGGAGACGAGGTAGCCATATATTGCACACGCCCTGTTTCGAGAGTTGTAGCCTATTTCAGAATTGCCGATGTTGTTCAGGCGACACGGCAGAGGCTTTGGAGGCAGACGCGTCATGCGGCAGGCATCAATTATGAAACATTTATGCGTTATTTTAGTGCTGCGCAACAAGCGAACGCAATAAAGATCGGAAAGCTCCATGTGCTAAATACGCCTTTATCGCTTGTGCGCCTTCGTAGAAACAAAACCCCGCCACAATCCTTTCTCTATTTGACTGAATCACAGTCCGAGAAGGTGAAAGAAAAAGCCGCAGTACGCGAAGGTCGGGACAGTGCCGCCGAGGAAGAAGGGCGGGAATATGGTGTTGGCTAATTGAAGGGATAATGGCTATGGATCATGGAGACGATATGGATTTGTTCGGCGGAACTGATGCCGCCGGCGGTTTGCGAGCCGATGTTCGGCTCGACGTTGCCAAGCTCGACTATCAGTCCTCTGAGTCGATGACATGGCAGGAGCTGTTCGGCGGGTTTGACCGCATGAGGGCGATTACATACTCGTCTGGCATCGGATTCGTATATCAGCTTATTGAGATGTTCAAGGACGTGGAAATCATCTTCGGGTGCGAGGAGGTGATGT
>CACYQU010000010.1 GCA_902776615.1 uncultured bacterium | reverse complement strand
CAGAATCAAACTCTCAGAAAAAATTACTTGAGTTTCGACCTGGACCTCTCACACAAACATCTTGTTTCTTCCATACGGTCCGTTGTCAAAGAGCGAGCCACCCCTTTCGGGGCAACGGGTGCATAGTATATCAAAAAACCTCGTCGCCGCGCAAGGGGGTATTTTAACTTTTTTTATTTTTCCTTTATAATCGCCAATCACCCCACCATCTGCCCCAAGAATTGTCACATTTGGGCAAGCAAAAATCAGCCGCAACCCTCGAAAGCACTCCGCGCCACCCTCCAAAAACGAAGCGGACGATGGGGAAACCCCATCGCCCGCGTTGCTGACCATCCGACAGACAGGTCTTATTTCTTCACAAGCTTGCGCACCGCCTTGTGCGAGCAGAACGTACGCTCGGTGTAGAGCTTGGAGCGCCAACCATTACCCTGCTTGACGAGCTTGATGCCTTGAATCCAGGGACTGTTGAACGGGAAGAGCTTCTCCACGCGCACGCCATAGCTTTCGCGGGTAACAGTGAAGTTGCCAGCGACATTCTTGCGGCCGTTGTCGACAGCAAGCACCTTGCCCTCGAAGTCCTGCACGCGGTACTTGTCGCCTTCCTTGATCTTTATGGAAACGCGAACGATATCGCCGGTCTTGAACTCAGGATAGTTCTTTCCGGCGAGAGCAGCCGTCTGCTCCGCATTGATCTTGTCCAAAAGCTTGATACCCATGATTAGGCCTCCTTCTTGGCTTCGGCCTTGGGAGCGGCCTTGCGCGCATGATGCGGCTTGAGATCAGGGTTCTTCGCGCGACGGATGAGCGAGGCCACTGTCGTCGAGGGCTTGGCGCCCTTCGAGAGCCAGTAGTCAACACGCGGGATGTCGAGCTTGAAGTTCGCATCCTTCATCTGGGTATCGTACCAGCCGAGGATTTCGAGGAACTTGCCGTCGCGAGGACTGCGCGCATCGGCCGCCACGATTCTGTAGGTCGCATGGTTCGTGCACCCGGTGCGACGCATTCTGAGTTTTACCATTTTTTCTCCTTAAACCTTCTTTCGTCGGATGAAACGAGTGCGTAGTATACCATATGGCGCCGAATTGCGCAAGGGGTGAAATGACAAGCGAAAACGATTGGCATCCCGCAATCTACAGCATTCCTCTGCGTCGAAGCGCCACCGACCTTGCCAGCCACGTCAAAAGCCCTATCACTCCGTACCATGCGGCCATATCCCTCAGCGTCCATCGTCCAGTCTCGCAATGCGCAAAAGGAATTCTGGACACAGCCCACGAGACGCCGACCATGAACCTGGTGAAAAGCGCCGCCAGTGCATTGAGGTGTGCGGCAACAGTGGTGGACGCATAGCTGGTCAACACCCCCAAAGCTCCGGCACACAGGGAAACTCCCGCCGCAGGAATCAACACGATATTGGCGAAAAGTCCTCCAAACGCTATTTTCCCGAACGCTTGCGCCGCTATCGGAACGCCAGCCACCCATGCCGCAACAGAAACCCCAACCGGCTCAAACCTCGCGGAGCAAAGTCCGCGGTACAATTCCAAGAACAGCAGAATGCCAAGCATGACGGCGAAAGAGAGCAGCGACGAAACCTTTACCATGTTCTCGGGCTCGACAACATGGAACAGCACAAACGCAACCGCCCACGCCGACAGACCGTCCGGACGCCTCCACATCGCCGGCGCAAGGAAGTAGGCGCTCGCCATCGCCGCCGCTCTGACTGCGCTCGGACTCGCCCCGACCATCGCTACATACAGCCAGACGAGCGGAATCACAACCGCCGCCGCGATTCTGTACGGCACGAACAGCACGACAAGAATCGTCAGAAACAGCTTCGCCACCAGAAGCACATGCAGGCCTGACACCGCAAATATGTGCAGCGTGCCGGCATCAGTGAAGACATCTCTTGCATCACGTCCGAGACGATGGCGCTCGCCCAGAAGTATGGCCCTGTTAAGGTCGGCCACAAAAGGCGAGCCGTCGAGCCCGATTCCAAGCCTGCGCGAAAAGTCGCGGCGTACCGACGCCAGCGCGGCGCGGATTTTCGAGCGCCCGGCGGCATCATCGCGCATGGCATACGTCCCGCGGCCCCGCACCCACAGCATGCGCCTCGAATAATCGTCCGCAGGCTTGCGGTCGAGCCATCCCGCACAGCGCCATGTTTCGCCAACCTCCGGCGGCGCGTCATCATGGCCACAAGAAAAGACGACCCTGACATCCACTCCCCGGAAAGAGCTGTTGAACGACACTTTCCGCACGTCATCGCCGTCACGCACGGCAGGTTCCGACTCGACAACGAACGAATGCGTGAACGGCCCGCCAGGAGCGGTCGCCTCGCGAAGGACCTCCTGTCTCGTTTCGGAAGACCTGAGCGCCAGCGCGAGTCCAAGAAAGAAAACCGTCGCGAAGCGCCAGCCCCGCACACCCCATCCATATCCGAAAAAAGCCGTGACGACAGCCATCACCGCGACAATCGGCCACGCCGGACCAAGCGCAAACGCTGCGAAGCCGCACGCCTCGCCAATCGCCAGCGCTGCGGATAGCGCAAGAACCTTCACACGCTACAGCTCCGCGATCAAAACCGCCGCCCCGCGAGGCAGAAGCATCTCAAGTTCGGCCCGGTCGGCCGGATTGAGTGCTATTCCCCTCTCGGACCACATGTGCCGCGTACGCTCCGGCACTTCATATGCGCCGACCTCGCCTTTGACTTCGCCGGTGAGATAGTAGCGCTTGAAGAACTTGCCGTTCAACGAGAGATCGGCGATGCGTGTGCGGCGGTACACGACAAGACTGAATCGCGGATGATCCATGACGCGAAGCGTCTTTCCCGCTATCAGCTTGTCGACATCGCCTTCATTGAGCTTCTTGAGCGAGGCTAGAGTCGAACCGTGCTCATGCGCAATTCGAGACGCATTGTCGCCGCGGCGAATCTCCACATCTCTAACCCACGGCGACTTTTCACGTCCGAACAGACTGCGCATATTCAGCACGCCAAGCCGCCTTGCCAGCGAATCGTCAAGGTCTGCCGCCATATCGCCCGGAAGAGCCCGCAACTGCTCGATGGTGGATATCGCCATTGCAATATCCTTGCGGCGCTCGGCCTCTTCGAGGCGCAACAGAAGGTTGCGCACCTTCGGCGGACGCTTTGCGTCGCCGGCAGGCTGTATCTTTTCGGGAGGCGGAAGCTCCATCTCCGCCCCCTTCACCGACACACCGCTAGCCGCCAGCGCTTGCACCGCGTTCGTCTTGTTTTCTGACGACAAGTCAGACCCAAGCCCGGCTTGCGGCGCCACGATCGGCTCGATCGGCGCGGTGGATTTCCGGCGGGAGATCAACGTCGCCGCCAAAGAAACAAGCGCAACAAGGAATACGACTGCAAGAGACTTCAGCAACAGACTCGGCGAATCATCGTCGCGTCTGTCCATATTGTACTCTACGCCGAATTTTCCCTGCGCAAACGCCATCGACTACTTTGCAGGCGCAGCCTCCGGCACAACGCCAGAAACGCTCTCGCGCGCGATCTCAATCACAGTGCCCGGCGCAATCTCGACCTTGAAAGTCTTCTCGGCGGCTTCTGTAATCGTCCCCATGAGTCCACCGGCGAAGACGACCTTCGCGCCGGCGCGGAGGTTGTCGATCATCTTGCGGCGCTCCTTCTCCTTGCGCTGCTGCGGACGGATCATCATGAAGTAGAATATCGCGAGTATGAGCAGCATCGGCACCAGCATGCCCATTCCGCCAGGCTGCTGGGCTGGCGCGGCGGCACCCTCTGCAGGGGTAGCGGGCTGGATTTCCGTGGATGTGGTTTCATTCATGGCATGTGTCCTTTCGTATCTGTTCTTTCCATTCGGCGAAG
This sequence comes from uncultured bacterium, assembly GCA_902776615.1. Classification (GTDB taxonomy): domain Bacteria; phylum Verrucomicrobiota; class Kiritimatiellia; order RFP12; family UBA1067; genus UBA1067. The sequence goes on along the minus strand of CACYQU010000010.1, from coordinate 42,116 downwards.
GATCCGCCGGCGATAGCCGAACGCATATCCTTCATAAACCGGTTTAAAGCAAAAACATTGTGTATCGTCAAAAGCCTCAGGCCAAGTATCTCGCCGGCGTTCAGCAAGTGGCGCACATAGCTGCGGGTGAAGTTTCTGCAGCAGTAGCATTCGCACCCTTCCTCCACCGGCCCCTGGTCGAATATCCACTTGGCCGCCTTTATGGCGACATTCCCCTTTCGGGTTATTGCCGTGCCGTGCCGAGCGACCCGGGTAGGTATTACGCAGTCGAACATGTCAACCCCGCGCGCGACGCATTCGGCCATCTGATGCATGACGCCAAGACCCATGACATACCTTGGACTATCCTTGGGCAGGAATGGCTCGCTGGCGTCCACCGCCTTGTACATGAACTCTTCGGGTTCGCCGACCGATACACCGCCTATGGCGTAGCCGTCAAAGCCTATCTTGACCAACTCCTCGGCGCAATGGCGGCGCAGGTCGTCGTAAACCCCGCCCTGCACTATTCCGAAGACAAGCTGCCCTTCGGCATGAGGCTGGTCCTTGGAGGCTTTGGCCCAGCGCAGGGTCTGCTCGACGGACTTTTCCGCGCGCTCCCGGTCGCACGGATACGGCAGGCACTCGTCGAACACCATCGCTATATCGCTGCCCAGCACGCGCTGCATCGACATCGACTCTTTCGGGCCCAGAAAAAACTCGTGCCCGTCGAGATGGGAGTTGAAGCGGCACCCCTCCTCTGTTATCTTGCGCATCTTCGCGAGGGAAAACACCTGGAAGCCGCCGGAGTCCGTGAGTATGGGGCCGTTCCACCGCATGAATTGATGAAGCCCGCCGGCGGCGGCTATCACGTCCGGCCCCGGCCTTAACATCAAATGGTAGGTGTTGCCCAAAACGACCTGCGCACCATTCTCCTCCAGATCGCGCGGCTCAAGGGCCTTCACCGTGCCTTGCGTGCCGACATCCATGAAAACCGGGGTTTCGACGACGCCGTGCGCCGTCGTGAGCAGTCCAAGCCGCGCCTTGGTGCGCGAATCCGTCTTTATGACTTCAAAACCCATGGAAGAGATATTTTACCATAAATGGCACACGAGCGTCGCCCACGCGATTCCTGTCACCATCCCCCAGAGAACTTCCTTGCGAGTATGTCCGAGAAGTTCGCGGAAGCGCTCCTTCGGCTTGAACTTGAGCTCCTTTATGTCACGCACTATTGCATTGAGAACCTTCGCATGCTCGCCGGCGGCGCGTCGGACGGTAGCGGCGTCAAGCATGGTTATCACGGCGAAAGCAACAGCCAGCGTGGCGATAGGCGTACCGAATCCCTCGGTGTAGCCAATGCCGAAAGCGATGCCCGCGACTGTGGCGGAATGACTTGACGGCATGCCGCCCGTGGACACCAAATACACAAAATCGAACTCGTGCGTGCGCCACGCGGCGATCACCATCTTTATGAGAGACGCCACTATCCAGCCGCCAAGTCCGCACCAAAACCACTTTGACGCGAAAATCTCCCAGAACTCCGCATGTTCTATGGCTGCAAGGAAAAATGAATTGTACACAAGCACGCCCTGTTGAACTCCAATGTTGCGTCAGTGCGACTTTGCGCCGCGCAGCGTCAGTGCGTTCGCAAGATTGGCAAGATACACGACGACAAGCATTGCGACTACCGCCGCATCACCGCCGAACTGCCCTTTCACAAACATGGCGGCCTGGTTGCCCGCCAACCCGGCAAAACCCCACGCCGACAAAACCGCACCGTGAATCTTGGAGATGTTGGTCATGCCATAGTGGTCGGCAAGAATTGCGGGTATCACCGAGAAGCCTGCGCCATAGCAAGCGTTTATCACCAGCAGCGCAAGACCTATCATCGGCGGCCAGAAGCTGAGGGTCATTATGCCGGCCGAGATGGAAAGGATTATCAGGAGGATGTCGATTCTGTGGCTGAGCCTGTCCGACCACCATGCGAACAGGAAGCGCCCGCCACCGTTCATGAGTCCGCAAAGAGCGATTACAGCAGTAATGATTCCCTCTGAATACCCTACAGCCGGGGATTTCATCATCTGCTTCGCAAGCGGAATCAAGCACAAGCCGGCCGATATGTTGAGGAACATGAAAAGCCACGCCCTGAGAAAGAACGAGTCCTTCGCAAGCTGGGCGTACTTGAACTCCAACCCCGGTATGCCATGGCCAAAGCTCTGCACCTCAACGCGGGGCTTTTTGAGCAGCATCGAAGCGACGATCATCGGAATCGCGTAGAACATGGCAAACGCATAGAACACCTTTGCTATCCCAAGGCCACCGGCCGCAACGCTGAAATAATCGTAGAATCCAAGAAACCTCAAGGAAAAAAGCGACTCGGCGCAGCCAAAGCCAAAACCCTTGTACACTATCGTGGAAAGTGTAGACCCCAGACCGAACGATATGATCGGCAGCGCCGCGGCGATGGCCTTGTGCTCAGGGAACCACAGCATCATCGTCTTGACTGGCGATATGTAGATGACGCCAGTTCCAGTACCGACGAGAAAGCCGTAGCCAAGGTATATGAGTGCGAGAGACTTCGTCGTTATGCCGATCCCCGTTACGCAGAGGCCGGACAGGAAGAGCGTCGTACCTATGATGGTGGAAAGGCGTATGTTGCGCTCGACGATCTTTCCGAAGAACGCCGCACCCATGCCAAGGAAAAAGATGCCAAGCGAAAACGCAAATTGCACCTGTTTTTGGGTACTGCCTATGTAATTCGCAATCTCTGTCGAAAAATTCGTGAATGCGTAAATCTGACCAACTGAAACCGCCAGCATGAACGCTGGCAGAACCGCCCGTGTGAATCTTTTCATAGCTTATCGCACGTTCCTTCCTTTACATGGGGTTGCATGACACGATAGTATACCATAAATTCCCCCATGTGTGGGAATGCGCACGACTGCACAGCCGAGGCTTCGGGCTTACGCATGGTTGCGCACTTGAACCAAAACGGAAAAGGTGGTAAAATACCAGTTATGAAAATCACTTTCTATGGCGCGGCACAGACCACGACGGGTTCAATGCACCTCGTCGAAGCGAACGGCAAACGAATCCTGCTCGACTGCGGGCTCTATCAAGGGCACCGCAAGGAGGCGTTCGAAAAGAACCGAAACCTCCCGCTCGATCCGAAGACGATCGATTACGTCATTCTCTCCCACGCCCATATCGACCACTCGGGCAATCTGCCGCAGCTTGTGCGCCAGGGGTTTCGCGGCCGTGTATTCGCACGCCAGTCCACTGTGGAATTGTGCGACGTGATGCTGCGCGATTCGTGTTTCCTCCAGAAGCGCGATCTGGAATACATAAACAAGAAACGCAAGCGGGCTGGCAAAAAGCTGTTCGAGCCGCTGTACGAAGAGTCGGATGTCAATGCGCTCATGCAGCTTTTCACGCCGACCCACATGCACGAACCGCGCGAAATCGCGCGCGGCATCACGCTCGAATTCTTCAACGCCGGGCACATCCTTGGATCCGCCCTCGTGCAGCTCGACATACGCGCGGACCACGGCCACAACCATCGTCTCCTCTTCTCGGGCGACCTCGGTCAGCCAAACCAGCCGATCCTGCGCCACTTTGAATACCCGGCGGGAGCGGACATACTTCTCGTGGAGTCCACATATGCCGATCGCTACCATCCGTCGGCGGACGATGTGGAGCTTAGGCTTGAGCGCCACCTTAAATACATAGACCGCCACAACTCCAAGCTCCTGATCCCCGCGTTCTCCGTCGGGCGAACGCAGCAGATTATATACTATCTCAACAAACTGCGCGAGCGTGGCAAGGTTCCGCGCGAGGTGAAGGTATACATAGATTCGCCACTCTCGCAGAAGGCTACACGCATCTACGCATACCATCGCGAGGTCTACAACGACGAAGCGCGCGCGATGCTTGCGGCGGGGAAGGATCCGCTGTCCTATCCCGACATGACCTTCGTTGGCACGCCCCAGGAGTCTATGGCTCTGAACGACGCGCCGGGGCCGATGATCATAATCGCCGCAAGCGGAATGTGCGAAGGCGGGCGCGTACTGCACCACCTGAAGCACTGTGCGCAGGACGAAGACAACATAATCCTCATCGTCGGTTTCCAGGCCGAAAACACGCTTGGTAGGCGAATCGTGGAGCAGCGAGAAACCATCAAAGTTCTCGGCGAAGAAGTTCCGCTAAGGGCGAAGGTGGATGTAATCAACGCCCTCTCGGCCCACGCCGACCGCGAAGGCCTCACCGAATGGATACGCGAAATCAAAGACAACGTTCGCCACGCGTTCGCCGTCCACGGCGAGCCAGAGAAAGTCTCGGCGATGGTCGAGCTTCTCAAGGATCAAGGCGTTCAGAGCGCGGTTGCCCCCCTTCCCGGCCAAACATATAAGTTCGACTAGCAAAGCCCAAACCAACGACTGACACCGAGCACCCGGCGGGAAGCCTACTCTTGGCGGAGACAGGTCGGTTTTAATCAAATGTGGCGAAGGCGGCGAAACGGGCCGTTAGAGCACTTTGGCTGCGAAGTCGTCGAATTCGGGGATTTCCACCAGTTCGGCCGCTCCAGCATCGACCGATGCCGCATAGGACGGATTGACAGGCAGTCTCACAACAGCAGGAATATTGAAACGCCGCGCCATTGCATCCGCTTTCGATGCGCCAAAAAGCTCTATCTTGCGGTTGCAGTCTGGACACGTCGCATAGCTCATGTTCTCGACCAGCCCAAGAATCGGCTTCTTCATCATCTCCGCCATCTTAACCGACTTCGAAACGATCATCTCGACAAGTTCCTGCGGACTGGTAACTACCACTATTCCATCCACAGGCAGCGACTGAAACACTGTAAGCGGCACATCGCCTGTACCAGGCGGCATATCCACTATCATCAAATCGAGTTCGCCCCAATGCACATCGGTCCAGAACTGCTTTACCGCACCGGCGATCACCGGCCCTCGCCATACTACAGGATCGGATGGATCTTCGACAAGCATGTTCAGAGACATTACGCGTATGCCGCCGTTTGAAGTGGACGGCTCTATTCCGTCCGGATTCTGATACGTACCGCCGGAAAGTCCGAACGCCTTGGGAATTGACGGCCCTGTGATGTCAGCATCAAGAATGCCGACCCGTTTCCCTTGACGCATCGCTGATACGGCGAGCATTGTCGATACAAAACTCTTGCCGACTCCTCCCTTGCCGCTTGCCACGGCAATCACCTTGTTTACTTTTGACGCCGCGTTCAACTTCGCAGAAAAGTCGAATTCTTCCTTTCTCTCGCCGCAGTTCTTGCCGCAGGTAGAGCAGTTGTGTGTGCAATCTTCCGCCATTTTCCTTTACCCTTTCTTGCAAGGCGCGTATTATACCAAATTCTTTCCGATCCATCGTGCGCGAAAGCCCGTGCGCTATCGCGGCGACGGTTGGCGCATGAAATAGCGGCGAACCGTCTCGACGGCTTTTTTCGCGCGACGCTGCACATCGTACAGACCTGCAATGCTAAAGCCTGCCAACTGTTTTGCCGGCTGATTGCGGCTGTTGCGGTGGTATGTGCGCGTATCGTTCAGTTGCCAGATGGCATAACCCGCCACGTCGCTGTTGGAAAAAAGCGTTTCAAGTATATCGCCGAGATATTCATCCTGAAACTCTTCGCTCATCCAGCCTGCAGCGGGATCGTGAAGTCCGTACAGTCCGCCGCACCCGGATTCCGACACGATTATCGTCTTGTCAGGGTATCTTTCGCGGAAGCGAGCCACTATGGTGTTAAAGCCCTGGGTTGCAGAATCCGCCACCTTTCCCTTGAGATCGTCGGGTTCGCCCGGACAGCATGGGATTGTGCCGGGATAGGAGTTGAACGCGATTATGTCGGTGGATTCATTGGAGATGTCGTTCTTCCAGCGATTGCATGCGAATGTGACGAGCCGCCCCGAATCCTCCTCTTTCACGACGGACACGAGAGCATCCACAAGCGATTTTGTGGTCTCCGAATATCCGCCAGGCTCGTTCAGAAAACCAAAGATCACCACGGAAGGATGGTTGAAGCTTGCGCGCACCATTTCGCGCGTTTGAAATATCTGCGCGGCGATGAAGCCCTCGTCGGCGCACTCGTCCACGCCGTCAATTGCGGTGTAGTTCTGTCCATTGCCCCATCCAAGAGACTCCTCCCAGACCATGAGTCCGCATTCGTCGCAAAGGCCCAGAAACCTCTGCGATTGCGGATAATGCGCACCGCGTATGAAGTTCGCGCCAAGCTCTTTGACGTGCTGTATGTCGACGAGCATCTGGCTTTCGACCGTCGCCGCGCCGAGGGAGGCGTCCGATTCATGGCGGTTGACGCCCTTCAGAAAAATTTCCTCGCCATTGAGAAACAGCTTCCGCCCGCGCGCTTCGATGGTGCGGATGCCGAAACGCGCCGATACGCCGTCCAGCGCAACAGTATGGAGATTCGGCGCATTTGGCGACCACAACTTGAAATCGGGCACGCTCACGCTGGCGCGCGAGTTCCTGAACGAAGCCTCAACCTTGCTGCGGCCGTCGAATACGAGGGTGGCGTCAAAGTCGCTTTCGGCAAAGCCCACCACCTCGATCTCGACCGCTCCCGTCGCATAGTCGCGCGTGCGCACCCTGAGCTTGCGGTTATCGAACACCAGCGACACGCCATGGTAGAAGCCACCGTAAAAATAGAAGTCGTAATAAGGGCGTGCGAGCTTCATCGAATCCCAGTCAAATCGGTTGTCCAACGCGGCGAAAATCTCGTGATCGCCAGCCGCAAGCGGACCCACTGGTATTTCAAGGCGCAGATAAGGGTAGGGATACACCCCTAGAGCGCGACCATCGATTCTGAAATCACCGCGCAACCCCATCCCATCAACGACGAGCCATGCGTTCGAAGCCGGTTCGTCAAGCCGGAACGTTCGCCGATAGAGCCCGGTGCCTCGCTTCAGATACCACTTCGGCAGAACATCCCAGCAGCCCGGCACCGCTATAATATCCGTCGAGACAAAGGTCGCATCGGCCACCGCCTCCAGCGGTTTTCCGGCCTCGAAGCGGAACTCCCAGCTTCCATTCAGCGATACCGGCGAACGGCCGAACGCATCCGCTAGGCCAAGCGTCGCCGCAGCTGCGGCGAGAATGTATTTCACAGTTGTCTTCATCAGCAGAACTCCAGTTCAAATGCCTCGTAATGGAAATTGGCCCCGACGCAATACTGCGGCACGCCAGGCGCGAAATCGGAAACATGCGGCCAATGGAGATGTCCACAAAGCACCGCCTTGACGAGTTTCTCGCTACGGAGCCGCGCCACGAATTCGTGCGTGCGAGCGTCGGCGCGCTGTTGCTTGCGGCGTCTCGGGTCTTTCACGCGATCGACCATCGCGTCCGGCACGCCGCAAAGATACGGCGGACGCGTCATGTCGCCTTGCGTCACAGCTTTGTATATCTCGGGTGTGTAGAACGGCACATGACAGCACACCACGATTGGAAGCCCTCGCGCCGCCTCCGCCTCAAACATCTCGGGGACTCCAGCGGGAACATAATAATAGACATTGTCGAGCGAAATGAAGTTGATGCCGTTCACGACGCGCGACGAGAAGAGAAGATTGTCCGGATATGCCGCCTGAACGCGAAAGCGCGTTTCGGCCTTGTACGACTCGTCCTCAGTCTTTCCGTCGCCTACCATCTGACAGTATTCATGGTTGCCAGCTACAATTATTCCACCGCGGGAGGCACTAGTCCACATCCTCGCTGCGGCAAGGTTCTTTTCGTTCACATAATCGATGAGATCGCCAGTATGCACCACCATCTCGTCATGTTCGCGCGCATATGCAAGAGCCGCCTTCAGAGCATCGTTCGCGTGAGGAAAGCACCTCGCGCGCCCCGCGGCGTTTCGCGGATGCGGCACACCGTCGATGATATCCGCGAACGAAATGTGCGTATCGGAAATGTGAAGAACTGTGAATGGCGCGCTCGCGCCCACAGGGACTGAATACCGCCTCACCTTCATCTTGCACGAAAGTTCCGTGCAATCTTCCGCAAGAGCCCTGGACCAAGCAAACGCGCCGGCCGCGAGCGCGGCGATGAATTCCCTTCTGGTCACATTATACATTGCATCCTCCGTTTATGGCTTCGCAATCACCGCACAGCCGCCCTGCGGCACAGCGATGCGTACGACTCCTTTCGCTACATCCGCCGACGACACTTCAGCACACACGGTCGCCCCATAGCGGAACCACCGCCGCAAAGCCAGCCTCTTCAAGCTTAGCCTTCACAGACTCGCCGTTCGCCCATGTCCAGCGCCATCGGCCTTTCGCATGGCCAAGTTCGTTCAGGTGTGCCACGACCGTAAGTTTCGGATTCACTGCATGCGCTCCGTCGACAGGTTTCATTCCGCAAAGCGGGTGAACAATCCAGAGATCGGGGTTTGGCGATACGGGTTTGAGCTTCGCCGCGTTCGAGCAGTCGCCTGAATGATATATGGTAAAGTCGCCGCAGGTTATCTCGAATACGGTGGTGAAGTCTTCCAGATAGGCGTTGTGATCCGTATAAGTCGTCCGTACGGTCACGTCGCCAAGTTCAAACGTTTTCACCGCACGAGTGTAGCCGCCCGGATGCTTCTTCCCAAAGTGCGCACCGTAGTTGTCCTTGAAGTTGGATATTACTGTCTTCTTCTGCGCACCGTCCATCGCTTGATAGAAAAGATCCGTGTAATGGTCGCCATGATTGTGTGTTATGAGCGCGAAGTCGAGAAGCGAGGCAAGCTCCTCCGCGCGGCGGTGGTGAAGATCGACCGCAAACAGCGAACTGCGGGTTTTCACTATTATGCCCATGTTGTAGACAAGCCATACGGCTGGTTTGTCAGCGACTTCCGTAGACTTGATTTCCGCGACAACACGATCGAATGCGTCTTCGTATCGCTGAAGCGCAGGCAGCCGCGTGCGCAACTGAGCCCCCATTTCGGCATCCAGCCGAGAGCCAGCCTTGTAGTATGAAGCCCACACGGATGGATCTATCTCGTCTATCTCACGCTGAAAGGCCGTTCTGAAGTCGATCGCACCGTCAATCGATTCGTCTGCATCGGCCCCACAGCGCATGGCAGCAACCGTTCCAAGCGCGGAAGCCCCTTTTATGAACTGCATTCTCGTCATTGCACTAACCTCATATCCTGCACAATCTCTGTTTTATGCACACCGTTACGTTGGCGAAAAATCATTTCGGGCTTGGCGAAAGCACCTCACAACCGTCTTCTGTGATGAGGACGAGGTCTTCAATTCGCACGCCGAGATTCCCTTCCAGATATACGCCAGGCTCTATTGTGACAAGCATTCCCGGCTCGAGAACAGTCTTGTCGCCCTTGCGCGCCATGGGCGTTTCGTGAATCTCAAGTCCAACGCCATGGCCGAGCGAATGGCCAAAACACTTTCCGAAGCCAGCATCCTCGATTATCTTGCGCGCAACGCGGTCGAGTTTTCCGCATGTCAGGCCGGGACGCGCGGCTGCAATAGCGCACATGTTCGCCTTGAGAACGAGCGAGTATATCTTTCTGTAGAGCGCCGAGGGACGCGAGGGCACGATGTTGCGCGTCATGTCGGAGCAGTAGCCGTCGAGTTTCACGCCCATGTCCACCAAAACCGCGTCACGCCCGTTCCAAACCGTATCGTCGGGCACGTGATGGCATTCCGCAGCGTTCTTGCCGACGCATACAATCGTCTCGAACGCTTCGCCTTCGCCGCACTCGATCATCATGTGGCGGATGATGCGCGCCATCTGGAGCTCGGTCATGCCCGGCTTGAACTCCTTCTGCGCATCGGCCCATATCTCGCTGTTGAGAAGTTCCGCAGCACGAAGTTTCTCGACCTCCTCCGCAGTTTTGACCGAACGCAGTTTTTTCACCTCGACATCCACATCGACGAATTTCGCCTTGGGCGACGCCTTCTGCATCTTGAGGAAGCGCGCATGCGACATTGTCGGCTCGTAGCCGATATTCGCTCCTTTCAGCTTGAGACGCTTCAAGTCGGCGACCTTCAGCTGCGGCGCGACGCGATGGACCATCGGCACGTACCGGAAGTCTGTGTAAAACCTTATGTCGGGTCTGTCGCCGCGCGTTTCGACGACAAGCGCCGCATTATCGCAGTCCACTCCCGTCAGCGAGCGGACATTCGCCTGATTGTACACGACAGCCGTATCAAGCTTCATCGCCTGCACGCGCTTTACAAATGCGTCAAGGCGGTTCTGGTAGAGGTTTGCTGATGTTTTTCTTTTCATTGCAGTATCGCAGTCGGTGGTATGGCGACGCGCTCCTTTGTGCTAAGTGTTTTGGTTCCTGTGAAAAACTTTTCGGAGAACTCATCTAATTCGACTGGCTCGGCAGGTTCCGGCGAAGAGCCTCGCGCCGAATTCTGCACGCGCAGGCTACGGACGATATAAACGGTGAAAAGCGTCACCGCGCTTATGACAAGCGCGACCGCGAACATCCCGACGGCGAGCTCAACCATGGCCTGTCCGCGCCTAGTGGCCATGTGGAGTACCTCCCACTCCGTCGTATGGGCCGTTTGCAGGCCGCACGCAACTGGACGAGTTTTGCTTGAGCCAGTGCTTGCCGCTTGCGCGGAAGACGGGGCTTTCCCACGTGCGCAACTGCTGACACCACCAGCAACTCGACGGCAAAGCATAAGCACCGTGAGTGTAATATCTTGGCAGATGCTCCTTTATGTGATCGACCCAGCCCGCATCCGCCGTCGAAAGATCGGCGCCGCCGACGGAATCGACCGGCACAAGCCGCACGTCGGTGAACGCTGGCGTAACAAAGTCCTTGAGACCCGTAACCGGTGCTAGCGCGTCGTTCAAGTCTGTCACCGTTCCAAACGGCTTGGCGGCAGCCATCCACGAGGATTCGCCAGACGCTCCATCTACAAGATCTTCAAAGCTGTCGTTTACACGGCAGATTGCCGCGCATCCTCTAACATCGTATTCCGGCTTTACGGTTCCGATCACGGGGAAGCGCCACTCGCCATTGGGATCCATCTCCCACCACGTGCGCCACATTCCGTCGAAGAACGCCCACTCCTGTTCGGCGGACGCAATCAGTCCTTCAGCCTTGTCGAGATCCGCCGGATCGCAATTTGTGAGACGCATCACAAGCGCACGCCAGTCGTCGTCAATCGCCGGAATCGGGCGAAACTCCAGGTGCAGCGAATATATCTCGCAGTTGTCGTGCCGGCGCGGCGAAGAAAAATCGGGACGCGGCATATTGTGAGAATCACGGTCGAGGAGCCATTCGCCGTTGAAGTGAAACCAGCACCAGCTGCGTCCGGCGATTGCATTGTAGAACTGCTTTTTGAGAAGAGGGAAGCATTCCCATGCATTGGCGAACTCGATGTTGTCCGGCCCGGCCACAAGTCCTTCGCCAAGAGCCCCGATTTCCGTTTCAAGGATATCGGCGTATTCCAGCCAAGCCCCCTTCCACGGCTCTGGATAGAGTTCGGCATCTACCGCAAACGAACGACGCACGTCGATGACATGCTCGCGCAGAATGCGCAGCATGCCGCCAGAAGCATCGCGCTCGACGCCGTTGTCGCGCGCGGCTTTGTTGCCTATTGCTATTCCCTGAATCGGGCCGAGAAAGCATATGCGGCGCTGCTCGGACATTATGCGCGCACACTCCTCTTTGTCGTCCGCCAGCGCCGCCTTGAGATGATCGATGTTGAGCCGGCCGATTGTATTTATCAGCTCGCCCTGATATTTGGCGACGGCTAGCGCGGCCGCGTCGCCTGCGTTCATCACGCGGTTCTTCGAGCGGACGGCGAGGAACACGCTCACATTCATGACAGCGAGCACGATCACCGCCAGCAGAGCGGCGGCGAGGAGAATGGCAATCTGTCCGCGCCTCGCTTTCACAGTCCGTAGTTGTTCAGATAAAGAGAACAATTGTCTTCAACCTCGGCGCTCCCAGTGAGATCGAACCAGTCGTTCACAAGCCTCACGTTCGCACCGCCACCATCACCTTCGTCAATCGCAAGCCGCCCCCATCCCTCGTAGTCCAGAGCGCCGCGCGCTACGGCTGGTGTTGGAGTGGCCATGTAAATGGGAATGCGTGCGCGTTCCATTCCATAGTCGAACTCGTCGCCCTCTGGCCAAAGGCGCCGCCCGCAGACAGGAATCGCCGCCACGCGCGCGGATTTGCAGCACATGAAACCGTTGAAGCCGACAGTTCTCGCGCGCGCCGTGCGCATTGCGGCGTGTTCAAGAAGAATCTTGCCTGTCAGCATGTGCGAGAGGCGAAAAAGCGCCAAGAAGCCGAAAACTACAACGACTGCGGCGATCAGCGTCTCGACAATCGCCTGTCCGCTATGCAAGCGGACGGAATGCATCATTCGCCTAGCTCTTTGATGGTGTTGGAGCTGATACTGTCTGCGGCGCTCTTGGCCTTGCCGCCTTCTTCCGAAGACAGTGCCTCGGTCGCTCCGGCGAACTTCTTCGCACCCGCACGGCTAAAGTAGGATACGACGCCGATCAGGGCGATAGCTATCAACCCCACGATGATGATATATTCAACCATCGTCTGTCCTTTACGCATCTTTTTCATCATTTCGTCATTCCTTTCTTTTCTGCTTTTTACGGACAATCGGCGCCCACCAGTGCTTCAGACCGATGAGCCGACTTTTGTGCGGCAGTTACGAGGAAGCCCATTACGGTCGCCACAACCAGTAACGCCGCCACGGCCAGAACGTACTCGACCATAGTCTGCCCCTTCCTGCCACATGTCCTCATGCAGTCTATTATACCACATTTGCGTGACACGCGCTTGCCTGCGGTCGACTTCCGGGCAGAGGCCATTCCGATTCGAAGGGACGCTTTGTGGTTTTAGCCTCGAATATCGGCTTGCCACTTCTGAAAAGCCGAGCAACGCCGCCATCAACCGTGATCGCGTCACCACCGACGGCGTTCGCCGCAAGCAGACACTTCTCCAGCCCGTCGCCGCGCGCAAAGTTCCATACTTCATCTGGCTGGGCGAGGCGGGATGTTCCATCGTATATAGATTCGCTTGGCAGCGCTTCTATGCGCGCGAGCACCTCGACTTCCGGGAGATCGTCCAGAGCCTGGCGCGAAACTGGAGAGCGTTCGAGAGCCGCCTTGACAAAAGGCGCGCTTTCGGTCTTGCCGAGCTCATGGCCTGCATACGGCGCGAGCGCGGCGGCGCGGTTCGAGCGGCGCAACGATTCAAGGCGGTCCGCAATCTCGGTGCGCTCCATCTCGGGCGAGAGCGCGAGCGGCGCGTCCTCACCGACGAAACGCACGCGCGAGGCATCCGGAAGACGCGGCTCCACAAGCCGTTGATCTGGCGCATCCTTTGGCGGAACGAGAAATCGGCGAAGCTTGTCGGAAAAGGCAGAATAAGCCTCGGGGCTTATCGTGGCATCGGGATATAGCAGATGGATGTATCCGGTCGAATGCGAAACTATCGTAACGCGCTCGTGTTCGAGCGCGCGACGAGCCTGTTGGGATATGACCGTGCCGTTCGCCCACATCGCCTTCGTGACAAGGCGGCGGTTGTTCGTAAGAATACCAGTGTCGATATCAAGGAAGTTCTGCGAGTGTAGCGGCGTGGCCATGAGATAGATAGACTCTAGCGGAAGCCCGCACACGACAAATGCCGCAGCGGCGTAGAGCCCGGCGAGCGAGACACACTCCCCCGCGCCGACGGAGTGGCCCTCCTTGTGGCGGAAAGCGTCCATCGCCTCGACGGTCTCTGTCTTCCAATACGGAATCGTGTCAGACGTGTACTTGTCAAGGCCGAAGTGACGGCGTATGTCTATATCGTAATAATACACATCACCCTGATAGCCAAACAGAGCGTTCGACTTCGCAATATCGTCAGGCGACAAGAACGGCGCAAAGCGCTCAAGTTCCGTATGTTGACGCGTGAGCCCCCACGTATCGAGGTCGAGATTGAACGTGTAGTTGTCCATTATGTGCTGACGCAAACGCTGGAGCCGCTTTTTAGGCCGCATCTCGCGTATGCCCGCGAACCACTCCAAATCGCGCCACGCCCATATGCGCGGAGAGAGCATGTTGGCCAACACGAGCGAATACATCAGCCCGGGAAAGATGAATATCTCCATGTCGGAGAGAGTGCAGGCGGAGGATTTCTCCTCGTCAGGAATCGGTCTCATCGTGTTCTGCGCAACTTCAAGTCTATTTCGCGTTCCTGTCTCCAGCGGTCTGGCAGGGATTCATCGGATCCGACGCCTTTGAGCGGCAGCTTGAAAAAGCCCTCATATGGAACGGCGCCTGCAAGACCTCTCAGAGAGAACGCTATTTCCTCGGGGCGGCCCTTGACGCGTCCCGTTATATCCACCGTATTGCCACGATAGACATTCTTCAAAAGCGAAGGATAAGCCTCGGCGTCGAGGGCCGAGGGAAATATCACGCGCAGATCGGTGACAACAGGATCGCGGAAGCGCTCAGACAATGTTTCAATGCCTGATCCGGCGTTCCAGCGCCATCCGTCATACACGAAACTTTCTCCGCGGTTGCCGCGTGTAAGTACATCGATAAGTTCGCGGTTTGCGCTGGCCTTCACCCCATACATGTAGACGCTTACAAGACCGTCGTTCAATTCCGAGAATTTCGACAATATATCTGACGTCCCGCTTACGCCGGCGTTCGCGTCGCCATCGGTGACGACAAGGGCTATCAACGGACGCGCCGGGTCGCGAGGAAGAGTGAGCACTGATGCAATCGTAGCAAACACATCCGTGCGACCATGGGCCGCCAGCCGCAAAAGCCACTTGTCGCCATTTTCGAAGCTTTCGGCGTTGCACTCCTGCCACGAACTGAAAGCATAAGAGAATTTGTCGCGGAACGCAACAAGGTTGAACCGGTCGCCAGTGTTGGTGCACGAACGCAGTATCGCGCGCGCCGCCTTGCGGCAACTCTTCAAGCGGTCGTCGCCTATCGAACCAGACGCATCGATAAGTATGACGACATCTTTTGGCACAACAGGCAGGCGCGCTTTCGGCGACACTGACGCATTGAAATACGTATAGCCGTCAGGCGAAGCAAAGCAAGTCACCGAGACATCTACCGCCGTGGACATATCGGCGGCAGACTCCATGTCGAGAAGATCGCGCACAGCCTCCTTTTCCTGCTCGACGACTTTTTCATCAACTTCCGGCATAACCTCTTCAAGAGGCGTAAAAGCAGATCCATCACCATCCTTGGACTCATCGGACGCCGCAATCTTCTCGATCTCTTCAACAACGGGCTCCATCTTCGCCGGGCCATCGGGCGGAGGCGCTATATCAGGCGCGGACACTTCAACCGGCACATGACCGCCGACAGGAATCACGCCAATGTCCAATTGGGCGGCAGGCGACGAAAACTCCGTCGGCATAGACGCAATCGAGTCTATCATATCTCTGGAATCCACCAGTGCGGCGATTGGCATTACGGGCGCATCGACATCCGGGCGAAGCCTATCGAGAATGTCCGGGACCTGAACGGAGGCGGCAATCGGCAAAGCATCGTCTTGAATCGGCGCAAAGGCTTCCGGGGCTGGCACCACAACAGCTGAATCGTCCACATCAGGCGCTTCCTTCTGAGCGGGAATATCTTGGACGACATCAAGCTTGACGACATCTTCAACAGGCTCTTCGCGCTTTGCGTTCATAGGTGCACGGCGAACGACGCGAGATACTCCAGAGGAAACGCGGGTCATTACCCTAGGCTCGGCCCACATCATCAAACCAATGTGAACTGCCGCAGACACCACAAGAGCGGCAACGAGAAGATCTGTCATTACTCCGCCGCCGCCTCTCATTTGGAGCCTCCATGCAAAGTCTTCAAAACAGCATTGGCCTTTTCCGCCCAAGGCGTGCCTTCAAAAAGCGTCACGACAACTGTCGCGTATGCCGCGGCATTTTTATCGTCTCCCTTGGCAACAGACACCTCGGCCAGATGGAAATACGACTCGGCGCGTGCGGCGACGCTTTTCTCGTTTAGCTCAACGGCACGCTTCAGGGTCGCCTCGGCGGCATCCCATTCGGCATTCGCGGTCTCAAGCGCGCCGAGACGCACGGCTGCGCGAGGCAAATCTTCGGTTGTGCACGATTCTGCGAGGCACTTTCTGTATGCCTCTATCGCGGCAGCATATGATTTCCGCTCCTCCTCGACCGCACCAAGGAGTGCGTATCCAGCCTGCCGCCATTCGGAGGAATCGCCATTGGCAAGGGTCTTTGCGCATATGGACGCCTCATCGCCCGGGAAGAGCAGTTTGCCTACCGAGAGGATTTTTGCCGCGCTCATGCGCGCTACCGCGCCCTCCCGCACAAGCGTCGCATAGGCGGCCTTAGCCGCATCGACACGACCGGCGTTAAAATCGCAGTCCGCGACGAGCATGCGCGCTTCACGCGACTGGTCGAGGCCAAGGCCAGCCTCGATAGCCATTCGAAGAAAGTCAGCTCCCTCCTCTGCGTGGTCCAAACGCACGGCCGCGACGCCTCGCCAGTAAAGAGCCTCGCCTCGCCGCAACTTGTCAAGGCCGCCACCGAGCGCCTCGGCAAGAGCAAGATCGGCCGCAGACCATCGTTCCTCGCGAATATCGGCGAGTGCCTTTCTGAACATAGCCTCCGCAGCCTCGGAGCTGCCGGGGAAATCCTTCGCCACGGAAAGATATTCTCGCTCGGCCTCCTCGACACTGCCGCACCGCTCGTACGCCCATGCGACCCGCAGACGGTCACCTGCCGCACCCGAAGCAGCGGCGGCACGACGCGCAAAATCAAGCGCAGCCGGCATATCGCCCGACTTCTCGGCAACCGAAAAGCCGAGACGGGCCAAAGGCAGCTCGGCCTCCTTGCGATAGCGGCCTTGCGGATACTTCTCAAGATACCTTTCGAAGCAGATTCTTGCCCTTGATACATCGCCGGAAAGATGATATGCAGACGCGAGAAGGAACGCCGTATCGTCCGTAGGCCCATCTCCACATTCTGCAATGACGTCAGCATAACGTCCCTCAAGATAGTCGCACCAAGCGCACACGCGCAGAGCATCAGCCGCATGGCGACCGGCCGGCCATGTTTTGCGGTAACGCCTCAAAAGCGACGCCGCTTCACCATACTGTTTGTCGCCATAGCAGGATGTAGCCGCAAGATACAAGGCCTCTTCGGCAAATTCGCCCGATTCTTTGTCGGCGATCTCGACAAACAGCGAAATGCCCTTTGCGCGTTCCGGAGCATCGCCAGAGGCGACCATCGCGGAGGCCATTCTCAACTTTGCGTACGGCGCGTACTTTCCTGTCGGGAACACATCTACGCACCGCGAAAAAACGGCTGCGTCGCCAGTAGCGACACCAAGGTGGTAAAGCGCGGCGGCACGTACATCGGGCGCTACTCGGTCCGTGTCTAGAAGCCTCAGGTCCGACACTTTCTCGGACTCATCCTTGGACAGCAGCGCCCTCATCAGGCGTGAACGATCGGCATGCCGGGATGAAGGATGGCGCGACAAGATTACGCCATATGTCCGCCAGGCCGATTCCGTGCGCCCAAGGGCTCTTTCGCATTCGGCGAAGCGGTAGAGAAGTTCGTCTTCGGCAAGCACTTTGGCTTTTATCAGTTCAGCATACTCTGCGCGGGCGTCTTTGTACGACCCGCGGTTGAAAAGGCGATCGGCCATCGCCATCCTGTCAGATGGCGCTACCGTTATAGCGGCCAGAACCACTGCCGAAACAAGCGTCACCTGGAAGCCTCTCCCTCAGTCGCAAGCGAAAAGTTCCAGACATCCGCCTCGCGGCAAGTATCCATCACCTCGACAAGCGACTCGTATCGGGTATCTTTGTCGGCACGGATTATGACCGGTTGGCCGGGATAGAACTTGGCTATCTTCGCCAGCCGCGTCTTGAGTTCCGCCAAAGGCATCGCCATGCCGTTTACCTTTACGACCCCTTCCCTCGTAAGGTTCACGATGATTTCACCTGGCAATCTCTCCGGCTGCTCTGAGGTTTTGGATGATGGCAACTTTATGGATATTTCGCTTTCCCACTGAGAAAAGACGCTAACCGTCACGAAAAAACAAAGCAACAGGAATATGACGTCAAGCATGGACGTCAAGGCGAGCACTGGCGCACGGGACTTCTTGTCAACGTGAAACTTCATTTCCGGCCTCTGCGCTCGTTATTTCTTCGACTGCGATCTCCAGTTCGGCGATGCGCTTGGCCGCGCGACGACGGAAGAACGCATAGGCGAGCAACGAAGGTATGGCGACGACAAGGCCAAAGATCGTTGTCACTATCGCTTGCGAAACACCCTGCGCGAGGACTACAGGCTTCGCCCCAGCGGCGACATCGCTGGCTATGCCCCCGAAGGCCTTGAACATGCCGAGAACGGTCCCAAGAAGCCCGACCAGCGGAGCGATCGCCGCGACATCGGCAAGCCAGTCCACCGCAGAATTCGCGCGCGCTGCGATGCGAGAACCCTCGGCCACCCAATCCTTCGCGGCACGAAGCCGTTTAAGCGCGGAAGGCATGAACACCCAGTGCGCATGGGCGATCCAAAGATAAAGAATCACAGCCAGGCCAAAAACGGAAAATCCGGCGAGGACCCACATAAGAGGGCCGCCATACTCCCAAGCCTGTCCGAACGTAATGTCGTTCATATAGTCTCCTTGAAAAAAACATTCATCATTTGCGTTTGCGCAATATTATACCATATTCCGGCTGACAAGGCCCGGCGAATGGCTAGAAATCGAGGTTGCGAACGTTGAGAGCGTTGTCTTCTATGAATTTGCGGCGAGGCTCCACTTCGTCGCCCATAAGAAGCGTGAACATTCGATCTGCCGCAACGGCGTCGTTCAGCTTCACACGAACCATGTGACGCTTTTCGGGATCCATCGTCGTATCGTACAACTCTTGTGCATCCATCTCGCCCAAGCCCTTGAAGCGGTAGACCGAAAGCCCCTGCTTTCCATGTGCGCGAACATCGTCCAAAAGCTTTTTGAGAGAGCCTTCGAACCAGTCGCGCGGACCATATCCATAACCTGAAAGGGAAGAGAACTGCTTGCGAAGCATAGATGCGCCGGTTCCGGCCGACGACTCATCGGCAACGAGTTCCTCTGGCTTGAAGCCACGTTCCTCGACCATCTTGCATGTCGCCTCTATCTCGGCGAGCAAAGTCATAAGAGCCTTTGCGCATTCCTTGTCAAGAGGCTGGCCGTCAGAGCCCTTGACTTCGAAATCGTCAAGGCCAAGCGTTAGCAGACGCTGCGTCAGTTCGCCGTCCGTAAGCACGTATTCGCTCTTTTTCTTGCGCTCTACTTTGTAAAGCGGCGGCTGGGCGAGGTAGACATACCCCTTCTCGATAAGCTCCGGCATTTTGCGGTAGAAGAATGTGAGAAGCAGAGTTCTTATATGGGCGCCGTCCACATCGGCATCTGTCATAATGACAATCTTGTGGTAACGCGCCTTGGATATATCCCACTCTTCGCCGAAGCCACATCCTATAGCCGTGATGAGGGTCCTTATCTCGGCGTTCGCCAGCATTCTGTCGATGCGAGCCTTCTCGACGTTCAGAACCTTGCCTCTGAGCGGCAGAATCGCCTGTGTGGCGCGGTCGCGCCCAGTCTGGGCGGAGCCGCCTGCGGAATCGCCCTCGACGAGGAACAGTTCCGTCTTTGACGGATCGCGCTCGGAACAATCGCGCAGCTTGCCAGGAAGCGAAAGCCCGTCCATAATCCCCTTGCGCCGAGTAGACTCGCGCGCTGCACGCGCAGCCTCGCGCGCACGGGCGGCGAGCAGGGTTTTCTCTATCACCGTCTTTGCGACGGCAGGATTCTCCTCGAAGAACGTCATTAGCCTGTCAGCCACTATCGAGGCCACAATTCCCTCAACCTCTCCGTTGCCAAGCTTGGTTTTGGTCTGGCCTTCGAACTGCGGTTGCGGCACCTTTACGCTGACAATCACGGTAAGCCCTTCGCGCATGTCGTCGCCGGTCAAACTATCCTTTTCCTTAATGAGCTTGTTGTCCGTTCCGTACTTGTTCACTGTACGCGTAAGGGCGCCGCGGAATCCGCTAAGATGGGTTCCGCCTTCGACTGTGTGGATATTGTTGCAGTAGGTCTGTTCAAGCGTCGAATAGCTATCGGTGTATTGAAGGCTAACCTCCGCCTGAACCATTCCCGTCAAGCCTTCTTTCTCGCCTTCGAAATGTATGACAGGCGAAAGAGGTTTTTTGTTGGCGTTAAGAAATTCCACAAACTCGTCTATCCCGCCTTCGTAGTGGAAAGTCTCTTCATGATGAGCCTCCCCTTCGTCGTCGCGGAAATGAATAGTGACACCCTTGTTGAGGAACGCAAGTTCTCTTAGGCGCGAACAAAGGGTCTCCCACTTGAAAGCATGGCAGCTGAAGATCGTGTGGTCGGGAAAGAAGGTCACCTTTGTGCCTGTTTCCGCGCCGCACTCGCCGACGACCTCCAAAGGCTTCGTCACATGTCCGCGCGAAAACTCGATGTGATGCAGTCGGCCGCCGCGCTTCACTTCGACCTTCATCCATTCGGAAAGCGCGTTGACGCAGCTTACGCCTACGCCGTGCAATCCACCGGAAACTTTGTAGTTCGAACCGTCGAACTTGCCGCCCGCGTGCAGAACCGTAAGCACAACCTCGATAGCGGGTTTGTGCTGCGTAGGATGCATATCGACGGGAATGCCGCGTCCATTGTCCTGAACGGTCAAAGAACCGTCGCGGTTTATCACAACATCGATCATCGAGCAATATCCGGCCAATGCCTCGTCTATTGAGTTGTCCACCACCTCGTACACCAAATGGTGGTATCCACGTTCGCCGGTATCTCCTATATACATCGCAGGACGCTTGCGCACCGCTTCCATGCCTTCAAGCACCTGAATGTTTTCTGCGTTGTAATTGCCTGTATTCTCTGCCATTGCTCTGGTTCCTATTTGAAGTGGCCTACGTGTTCGTCACATCCCCGTAAACTGACCCGCCACCGGGATCATGCCTGTCGGTTCGTGATACACGAAGAAAAGAAAGGGCCTGTTGAGAATGAATCGCTGTGTATTCTCAACGGCACGAACAACTTCCGACTCGGGCTTTACGTCAAGAGGCGCAGGATCCAACCCCTGCTCGTCAACTCTCAGCCGCACACGCTGGCGAACGGCCGAAGGACGCATGGCGCTGTCCATTCGAGCGAACCCTTTGAGAGGCAGCTTGAAATACTGATACACTCCCGAAAGGTCAAGTTCGGTCGTCACATCCATCTTGGGAACCGCCACAGCGACAGGATCGTGGCTTACGCCTGTGATGGTCACCGACTTCATCACCGACAAGAGGTTGTCGATTGTCTGCGAAGACAGTTCCCCGCGGATGTCGCCCACACTCACACCTTCTGCCGGCAGCATGGCATAGAACCAGGCCTGATCGGCCAGAGGCAGCCGCATGAGGGAAAAACGCCTGTTGCGCCACACGTCAACATTCCTAAGATCACACATCGCCTCGACCTCCGAACGCGTTCCGTCCTCATGCACGAACGATAGCTTGCGGGTGTTGGACTTCGGAAAAGGATTCTTCCACGAAAAGCGAACGCTTACAAGATCGTAAAGCGCGTAAGTATCACGAGTCACCGTACCAAGAGGGATCGAAAAATCCTCCATGTCACCATCGACAGCCGCCCTAAGCCACCGCTCGGCGCCTGTGGCAGGTATGCCCGGGCAGACCTCCATGGAGTACACGCGCTGTATATCACAGCGGTATGGCACATTCGCCATCTTCGTTTCGGGCAAGCAGAAAGCTCTTGCCGTGACAACACTGAAGCGGTTTGTCGCGGCGGATTTCATTCTCGCAAAGATTGACCCGTAAATCTCTTCAAGATCAGACAATACGCCTATGGTTTCGGCAAAATGCGCCTTGACTATAGGATCAAACGCATCGCTGAGCGCGACGCTGTTGATTTCAAATGAATACGGAGAAAACACAGCGTTGCCGCTTGTAGCCACCGAAACCGCCCTGTTGAACGCATCCGCTCCAAATCGCGCATGAACGGTCTCGGCCGCAAAAAGCAAACGCGCCGCCAGAAGAGCTGCGGCCAAAGAAAACAGTCGCCTCATTGTCCAAACTCCAAACGCTCGGCAAGACGCACGGGAAGACCAGCCATTCGTATGCGTTGCTGCGCCGCCGCAACATCGTATTCCAGCCTGCGGAACCGAACCGTGCGTGTCATCGGTTCGTAAATTGCGTAGGATGCACGAGGGTCGCCGTCACGCGGCTGCCCAACACTTCCTACGTTTATGAAAAACTTGCGTCCCAGCGGAAGTGTGAAATCCTGCGCATCAATGCGATAGATTCCGCTAATCTGCTTTTCGTAAATCATCGGACAGTGAGTATGGCCATGGAAGCACAGTGGTGTAGGTTGCTTGATGAAATTGGCCTCGGCCTGAAGATGATCGAATACATAGCCAAAAGTTTCCGGGTTGTCCCATGTTGCATGGACGATCGACATGCCCATCTTCTTTTCGGTAAATGGGAGATCCCTCAGCCACTGGATTTCCTCGTCCGTCAGTTGTTCACGCGTCCATGTCACGACTGCGGCGGCGTTTGGATGGAAGTCTGAAAGATCTCTGTCCGAAGAGACATAGTCGTCATGATTGCCCTTTACCACGGGGCATCCAAGTTCTCTCACAATCTTCATGCATTCAGCCGGCGCGGCATTGTAGCCAACGACATCGCCTGTGCACAGAAAATCCGTCACGCCCTGGGCACGACAGTCGTCCAAAACGACGTTAAGCGCGTCAATGTTGGCGTGAATATCTCCGAGTATAGCGAAAATCTTGGCCATTGGCTCCTTTACTTTAAGAGAAGTGATGCTAGCTGCAGATCTTCAACAGTCGTTATCTTGAAGTTCAGTGCATTGCTCTCAAGTATCTTCACCGTACCGCCTGACAGCTCGACCGCCTGACAGTCGTCATAGACCTCTCTCTTGCCGAGCGCCTTGTATGCATCACGCAGCACTCTCGCCTGAAACGCCTGCGGGGTTTGCACGGCCCAAAGCTTGTCGCGATCTTCAGTGCCAGTTACGGTTATGCCCTTGTCTATGCGTTTCACCGTATCGGTCAGCCTGCGACCGACGGCGACGGCCGGCACGCGCTTGACCAGCTTCACAACCTCGGATATGAGATCGGATGTAACACAAGGCCTGGCCCCGTCGTGCACAAGAACATACCGTGTGTCAAGGTCGCAGGCGTCAAGGCCCGCCTGTACCGAATCCTGACGGCGGTTTCCGCCGGCAACTATGGCCTGCAGCTTGGAAATCCCGAACATTTTGACGACGGCCTTGGCTGCGACCTGCTGGTCTTTTCTTACGACAAGCACAATGCGATCTATGTCGCGGCATCTTTCAAAAGCCAATAACGACCAAGCCACAACCGGCTTGCTGCCCAAAGACAGAAACGCCTTGTCGGTTGCAGACCCCATGCGGGTCGACTTGCCCGCAGCAACTATTATCGCAGTAGTCATGTAATGTTCCTCCCACAGCATTTTTTATACTTCTTTCCGGATCCGCAAGGGCACGGATCGTTGCGACCTACCGAAGGGGCTGTGCGCTGTACAGGCGCGGGCGCGGGCTGACGCACCTCGGCAGCCTGACGGCCAGTCTTGGACATCATCGCGGCGAACACATCAGACACCGTCTCCGTGCGGCTTTGCGACGGAGACGAAGCCAAAGGCGACGACGCCATATTGCGCGAATCGCGAGCTTCGGCCTCAGTGACGGTTATGGCGTCTGCGTTCGTGACAGCCTGCCGGCGCTCCATTGCCGCAAACATGCGCTGCATCCGAGAGGCGGTGGCGCTGCGGAACTCGCTAGAGATGACTTTGGTCTTCACCGTGGTCATCAAAGTCTCGAACATTCCAAACGCCTCTTTCTTGTATTCCACAAGTGGATCGCGCTGTCCGTACGCACGCAGATTCACGCCTTGGCGGAGATCGTCCATGGCTCTGAGATAGTCCTGCCATTCACGGTCTATCACATTGAGGAATACGCCTCTTTCCATGTACGGAAGCGTCTGAGGGTCTTCGCTCGCGCACTTCGACTCGTAAGCCTCCTCAACACGCTTCATCACCAAATCGCCGGCTTTGGCGGGCATGCCAAGAAGCGGACGGATCTCGGCCTCTGTCACTGTTACGGGGAATGTCACCCCAAGCCAGTTCATGAAGTCATCCACCGAGCCGTCCTTTTCGCTGAAGAGATAGCGCTCGGCCTGAGTCTGGATGACGTCATTCATCACATCCAGTATGAGATTGTGAACATCCTCCTGCGAACCCCTGAGAACCCGTCCTCTCAACTCATAAACGACGGAGCGCTGCTTGTTCATCACATCATCATACTCGAGAGTGCGCTTTCGAATGGCGAAATGCTGCTGCTCGACACGGCGCTGCGCCGTCTCGACCGACTTGTTCAGCCACCGGTGCTCCATCACCTCGCCTTCCTGAATGCCGAGCTTTTGCATTATGCTCGAAAGCCTCTGCGAACCAAAGAGGCGCATCAGCTGATCCTCTAGCGAAATGAAGAACTGCGAACTTCCAGGGTCGCCCTGACGCGAGCAACGGCCGCGCAGCTGGCGGTCGATTCGTCTCGATTCATGCCTCTCGGACCCTATGACATGCAGCCCCCCAAGTTCGGTCACGCCTTCGCCAAGTTTGATGTCAGTGCCACGACCAGCCATGTTCGTCGCAATTGTCACTGCGCCCTTCATGCCGGCAAGCGCAACGATCTCGGCTTCGCGCGCATGGTTCTTCGCATTCAGCACCTCATGGGGGACGCGAGCGATCTTGAGCATTCTCGAAAGAATCTCCGAGGTGTCTACCGTAACCGTGCCAAGCAGCACCGGCTGGCCCTTCTCGTGTCGTCTTGCGACATCGGCCACGATAGCCTTGTATTTCTCGCGCTGTGTACGGTATATCTGATCGTTTCCGTCGACGCGGTTGACGGGCTTGTTCGTCGGGACCGAAACGACATCAAGCTTGTAGATGTCCCTGAACTCGCGCGCCTCGGTCTCGGCCGTACCTGTCATGCCGGAAAGCTTCTTGTACAGGCGGAAGTAGTTTTGAATCGTAATGGTCGCGAGCGTCTGCGACTCCTTTTCGATTTCGACGCCCTCCTTGGCTTCTACGGCCTGATGGAGGCCGTCCGACCATCTGCGACCCGGCAGAACGCGGCCCGTGAACTCATCGACGATGTAGACGTGGTTGTCTTGAACGACATAATCGACATCGCGCTCGTACAGACAGTACGCCCTGAGCAGCTGATCCACGACATGAACCCTGTCGCTTTTCTCCATGAACGCGCTTTGCGCATCACGGCGGCGCTCCATCCTCTCGGCGTCGGTAAGCGAAGTGTCGCCATCGATCGCGCTCATCTCCGCAGCAAGGTCCGGCAGGACGAAAAGTTTCGGATCCTCCGGGCATATCTTCTCGCAGCCCTTGTCCGTTAGCGACACCTCTCGCGTACGCTCGTCAATAGTAAAATACAGCTCGTCCTTCAGTTCCAGCGCGCGGGCCTTGTACATCTCGGAGAGCATCTGCATCTCAACCGTCTCGTGGTGCTTGCGCATCTCGGCGTCTTCAAGCAGATGCATCAGCTGCTTGTGCTTCGGCATCGAGTGATAGACCTGATATATCTTCTCCTTGAATGTGAGCACGTCGCCGCCGTCAATCGCCTTCTTCGCGTCGCGTATGAGATCGTTGCACATTGCGGTCTGCACGCGAACTATCGAGGACACCATTGGATTCACCTGCTGGTAGATGTGCGATGTCGACAATGTGGCAGGACCGGATATGATGAGGGGCGTCCTTGCTTCGTCAATGAGGATAGAGTCGACCTCGTCTACGATGGCAAAGTTGTGGCCGTTCTGCACAACCTGCTCAGGCTGTTGGGCCATGCCGTTGTCGCGCAGGTAGTCAAAACCGAACTCGCTGTTGGTTCCATAGGTTATGTCGCACGCATATTGGGCGCGGCGTTCCTCGGAATCCATCGAATTCTGGATGCATCCTACGGTAAGGCCAAGGAACTTGTAAAGGTGGCCCATCCACGAAGCGTCTCGCCTGGCCAGATAGTCGTTGACGGTGACGAGGTGAACATTCTTCCCGGCAAGCGCGTTGAGGTACATCGGAAGCGTAGCTACAAGCGTCTTGCCTTCACCCGTCTGCATTTCACTGATCTTGCCCTGATGCAGAACAATGCCGCCGATCAGCTGCACATCGAACGGAATCATGTTCCAGGTAAGCACGTGACCGCAGACTTCCTCGGTCGTGCCAACAAGATGACGGCAGGCGTTTTTGACAAGCGCATATGCCTCTGGCAGAATAGCGTCGAGGGATTCGCCGTTCCTTACACGGGTCTTGAACGCTTCCGTCATCTTCGGATAGTCTTCATCGGCAAAGTTTTTAGCCTGATATTCCGCCTCTATCCGATTGATTTCGCGTACAATCGGCCAGAGCTTCTTCAGCTCTCGGTCGTTTTTCGTTCCAAATATTGCTTTAAGCAGATTCATACGTGCGTATATTATACCAAAAAATGCTGAAATCAGTCGAGCACACCCTTGGATGGCGTCTCGGTTTCGTCCCACCACGATCCTTTCGCAGAAGATATCTTGGCAATTGGCTTGGTGGTAAGCTGCTTGCCCTTCGCGCCTGCGCCGCGTATTGCGACAACATCCTGGTCTTCGGGCTTGCCTGTCTCGGTGCTGATGCGCTTGACCTGCTCCTTCGGCAAGAAGTACTGCTGGTTTATGCGCTGGCTCTTCGCAGGCTTGAACTTGACATAGATCGTGTCAGGGCATCCTTCTTGAAAGAAAAGGAGCTTCGACTTCGGCTTCTCGGGCGCCAAACGGTATTCCTTGTTGCGGATAAGCCCGCCAAACCTGAAGCGCTTTATATAGCTGAAGCCGTAACTGCCCTCCTCGTACACGCAGGTGAAGTCGCGCGAATCGCGATCCTTCTCTTGGTCGTAGCGGAGAATCTGATAGAGGTCCTTGTCGACGAATATCTTGTCCTCGGGCAAAACCTTCTTGAAGCGGCCATCCTTCCAGACGAGTATCAGCTCGTCAAGCGACGAACACTTGAACAACTCGTCGCCGCCCCTAAGGCCAGAACCGATGTAATGGTTCTCCTTGTCCCACTTGATCGTCAGCTCGCTCGCCGTGATGGCTTTCACATCAACCTGCTTGAAAGCGGCCTTGGCGATCTTGGTGCAGCGGGGATACTTCTTCTGGTACTCCTTGATAAGCCCTTTGAGATACTTTACCACGAACGCCTTGATGTGCACGAGATTGTCGGCGACAAGCTTTTCTTCCTTTTTGACATCCTCGATCTCCTGGCGGTTCTTGTCGATGTCGAATTGCGATATGCGCCGTATCTGAAGCTTGAGCAGACGCTCAACGTCCTCTGACGTGACGTCGCGCCGCAGCTCGGTCCGGAATGGCTTGAAACCCTCCAGAACCGTCTTCTGCACACCTTCGTAGGTCTTTTCCTTCTCGATGCGCTTGTAGATGCGCTCTTCGATGAAGATGCGGTCAAGCGTCCTCGCGTGAAAGAGGTCGTCAAGCTCGCCAAGGCGAATCTCCAACTCGCGCTTCGTGAGCGCCATCAAGCGGTCGAGATTCTTGCGCAGGATGTCTGTGACGGACATCAGCCGTGGCCTGCCGTCGTCCAGCACTATAGGTCGCGACGCTATCGATTTCTCGCAGTTCGTGAAAGCGTAGAGCGCAGTCATCGTCTTTTCCTGGCTCGCGCCGGCTTGGAGTTCAAGCTCTATGCGAACCGATTCGCTGGTAAGGTCGTGTATCTTCCTCACCTGCACCTTCTTCTTCTTGATTGCGTCTTCAATCGACGCCGAAAGACTGTCGGTGGTCTCGCCCCAGGGAAGTTCGGTTATTACAAGCTTCGATTTGTCCTCGGGCTCTATCTTCGCGCGAACCTTGACCTTGCCGAGGCCGTCCTGATACTCCGAAACATCCATGATGCCTCCGAGCTGGAAATCTGGATACAGCTCAAACGGCTTCTTTTGCAGCAGGCATATCTCGGCCTCTAGAAGTTCAATGAAGTTGTGCGGCAGGATTGCAGTGGAAAGCCCCACGGCGATCCCGTCCGCGCCCATCATCAGCAGAAGCGGTATCTTCGCAGGCAGATACACCGGTTCTTCCTTGCGCCCGTCGTAATTCGGCACGAAGACGGTGGTCTTTTTGTTGAAGACCTCCTTGCGCGCAAGCTCCGTAAGACGACACTCGATGTACCTCGTCGCCGCATGAGGCATTCCCGTGTATAGCGAACCGTAGTTGCCCTGGCCGTCAATAAGATATCCCTTGCCTTCGCCCCAGAGCTTGTTGGCCAGCACGACTATCGCATCGCCTATCGACGCGTCGCCATGCGGATGATACTGCATTGCATGGCCGACGATATTCGCAACCTTGGTGTAGCGTCCGTCGTCCTTCTCCCACAACGAATGCATTATGCGGCGCTGCACGGGCTTCAAGCCGTCCTCCACCGCAGGAATGGCGCGGGAGCATATGACATAGGCCGAATACTGCCTGAAGTTGTAATCGTAGAGTTCTCGCATGGGCCCCGTGCCTGTCAAGCCGGGCTTGGGCGCCAAAGGCTTCGGCGTCTCAGCCGTCTTTTTTGCTTTCGCGGGCGCGGTCCCCTTTTCAATCTCCGGCGTCTCTTTGGCCTCATTCAATCCGAACAAGCCCAGGTCGTCGAAAAGGCTTGGCGGTTCGGAATCTTTCTTGCTCTTGTCTTTTGCCATCTCTCTTGTCTGGATTCTCTTTGCTACTGTGCCTTTGCTATACGCGCGACTATACGGCTTGCACCCAGATTTTTGAGCCCAAGCGCCAACAAAAGTCTGCCGAACAGGTGTCGCGACTCGGCGCGCACCTCGCGAACCTCAATTCCCTCGGCGCGGCACAACTCGTGAAAATCCTTTAGGGTGACACAGTGGATGTTCGGAGTATCGTACCACTTGAACGGCAGAGCCTTTGAAACCGGCAGCCTTCCTGCAAAACCGAGCGTGAGGCGTATCCTGTACGCGGCGAAGTTCGGAAACGACACTATCGCCTCGTCGGCGATTCTCAGCGCTTCATGCAAAAGACCTCGCGGATTCCTCACCTCCTGGAGCGTATCGGAACACACCGCCACATCATAATGGCGGTCGGGAATCAAGGAAAGTCCCTCGTCCGCATCCTCCCAGAAGCAGTCGTGTCCATCGGCGACGGCCTCGCTGAAGCGGTCTATGTCGATGTCGACGCCGTCGCCCTGTACGTTCTTCATCTCCCTCAGCACATTGAGAAGCGTTCCGTCGCCGCATCCTATGTCGATGACGCGCGCGTTGCGTCGCACCATGTCCACGACATTTCGGTACAACCTCCTCTGCCACTTCATCACCTTTGTCTCGCGATCGTTCAGAAAGCCGCCGAGAAGAGGCGATAAATCCGATATGTCCGTAAGAAACGAGTCGTGCCCGGTCCCGGCTTCAAGATGGCAGTATGTTACGCGCTTGTTGTTCTTGAGCAACGCCTCGACTATGTCGCGCGACTGCCACTCGGCGAACAGTATGTCGCGTTCATATGAAACAACAAGACACTTCGCTTTCACGCGTGCACAGGCAGAGTCCAGTCCGCCGTAGCGCTCGCCGGCGTCGAAGAGGTCCATCGACCGTGTGATGTGCAAATAGCTGTTTGCGTCGAACCGCCGCAGGAACTTGCGGCCGTGGTGGTCGAGATAGCTCTCGATCTGAAAGTATGTCCTGAACTCGCGGTCGCGCTTCGCCTTTTCCTCTGGCGGAGCATCGACGAAGTTCTGCTGAAGTTTGCGGTGGAACTTCTCCTCGAGAAGCTCTCGCGAAAGGTAGGTTATGTGCGCAAGCTGTCGCGCCTCGGCAAGACCGTGCTTCGGACCGAGCCCGTCGCCCTTGTCGTAGTAATCGCCGCCGTTCCACTCTGGGTCTTCCGTTATTCCCGCACGGCCGACGACATCGAACGCAAGAGCCTGTGTGTTCAAGCTGGCGCTGGTGGCGATAAGCGCCGCTCGATCCATCTCGTCCGGACAGCGCGTGACCCAGTCCATCACCTGTATTCCACCATAGCTTCCGCCGATAAGCGCGGCAAGATGCTTCACGCCGAGCTGTCTGAGGAGCATGCGGTAGACGTCAACCGCATCGCTCATCGTATATTGGGGGAAACTGGATCCGTAGGGCCGGCCTGTATCTGGATTAATCGAGCTGGGCCCTGTGGTTCCGCTGCATCCTCCCAGCACGTTCGCGCATATGACATGAAACTTGTTCGTGTCAATCCCGCGCCCTGGGCCTACCATGTTCTCCCACCAGCCGCTTGGCCTTTCCTCGCCTGGACGTATGCCAGCCACATGTGCATCACCGGTAAGCGCGTGGCATATGAATATCACATTGTCGTCGCGCATCGGCGCGCCGCATTCTTCGTAACGCACGTCGATTCGCTTCAGGACGCCGCCGGTCTCAAGCCTGTATCCGCCAGCCGGCAGATCCAGCGAAAGCGTCTTCGGCTCAACTATGCCTACACCGTCTCCCATGCGTCATACGCCCTTTCTGTCGCACAGTGCCGAGACGAACAGCGCCTTTATGGTGTGCATGCGGTTCTCGCTCTCGTCGAAGACCTTGGAGTATTTGGACTCGAAGACTTCGTCCGTCACTTCGAGAGCGCCGGAGGTCTTTGTGACTTCGGTGTTAAAGTCGTGAAACGCAGGCAAACAGTGGAGGAACATCAGCTTTCCGTCGATATTGCCTGTGGCACGCATGAGATCCATATTGATCTGGTACGGACGCAGCATTTTTATACGCTCCGCCGTCTTGGCTTCTTCGCCCATCGACACCCACACGTCGGTATAGAGCACGTTCGCGCCCTTCACGCCTTTCGCGGGATCCTCGAACACTCGCACATCCACTCCGTTGCGCTTCGCGACCTCCTCGGATTCCGCCAAGATCGCCTCGTCTGGCCACAGCTCCTTGGGAGTGCAGCACACGTATCTTATTCCTGCCTTCGCGCAACCCATCATAAGAGAGTTCGCAACGTTGTTCCGCCCATCGCCGACATAGGCGATGGTGCAGTCCTTGAGATCGCCGAAAGTTTCCTTCACTGTCAGAAGGTCGGCCAGTATCTGCGTAGGATGGTAGTCGTCGGTAAGTCCGTTCCAGACCGGCACTCCGGAGTATTCGGCCAGTTCCTCGCATGTCTTCTGGAGAAAACCGCGGAAAAGTATGCCGTCATATATGCGGCCAAGCACACGCGCCGTATCCTTGACGCTTTCCTTTTTGCCGAAATGTATATCGGGGCGCGTGAGATACTCTGCGCCGCCGCCTTCGTCGCGCGCCGCAATTATGGAGGAGTTGCGCGTTCTAGTGGAGCTCTTTTCGAAAATGAGGGCGATGTTCTTCTTGTGAAGAAGGTCGCCGCGCACTCCAGCCCTGCGCCGCGCCTTGAGTTGCGCGGCGAGTTCCACGAGATTCAGCATCTCCTCGTCGGTAAAGGACGTCAGTCTCATCAGCGAACGTCCCTTCAAGCTGTCCATCCATGTAAGCATTTCAGTTCCTCTCGATTTTTATGTATTATTATACCATAATTGGCGTGTGCTGGCTTAAGACCACCAGCGGCACATCGTGGCGACCGATCGAATCCAGCGTATTGCGCATGGCTCGCTCGGCGACATGCGCAACATTGCACTCCTCGGACAGATGGGCAAGCGCTATGCGCTCAAGACGAGGCGATGCGAAGCGCCGCACAAGTTCGCACGCCTGGTCGTTGGAAAGATGCCCTCGCGGACCTGCTATACGCTGCACAAGGCTCGGCGGACGTCCGCTCGTGCGCAGCATGACTGGATCATGATTGGACTCAAGCGTGACTATGTTCGCCTCGGCAATGTGGAGTCCGACGGAATCGAGAGGCGTTCCAATGTCTGTTCCATGGAAGTATGTAATCCCTTCAACCTTCACCACATACCCGACAGGATCGGATGTATCGTGAGGGATCGAGAATGGCGCCACGTCGAATGGCCCGACCGCGAAAGACTGCCCGTTCTCGAACGGCACAAACGCCGCATCTTCCATCCGTGCACGGCAAGCCACGGCCTCGGCCGTCATGAAATTTGCGAACAAGGGAACGCCCGGAAATCTTTTGTGGAATGTCGCCAGTCCGGAAATGTGGTCGTCATGGCTGTGGGTTATGACGATTCCATCAAGTCCATCAAGGGAAATGCCGACATTGGACGTACGGCGCATCAGCTCGCGACAGCTGAGACCGCAGTCTATGAGCATAGTACGCCCTTGGCTTTCAAGGCAATAGACATTACCTTTGCTGCCGCTTGCAAGAGATACGATTCTCAACTTCTGTCAAAAGCCCGATGTGCTATGTCGTTACGATGGTACGCGCGCTGAAACGATATCTCGCCTACACCCGCATACGCAGTATCAACTGCCTCGCGCAATGTCGAGCCAAGGCCAGTGACGGACAAAACCCGTCCGCCGGCCGTGAGAACCTGCGCGCCTTCACGTTTCGTGCCGCAATGGAAAACCATCGCACCCTTGCGCTCCGCGGCATCAAGACCGGATATCGGCTTGCCCTTTTCATAGGCGCCAGGGTATCCGCCGGACGCCACTATCACCGTGGCAGACATTTCGGGACGCACCACAATGTCGCCGCTTGAGAGACATCCTGTCGCCGCATTCATAAGCGCACGGGAGAAGTCTCCCCCAAGCCTCGGCAGAACCGCCTCTGTCTCCGGGTCGCCGAAACGGGCGTTGAACTCGACCACATTTATTCTGGAACCGCTCTTCGCCAAACGACCGCCTTCTGGCGTGACCATCAATCCTGCATACAGAATGCCCCGATATACCACACCTCGGTTCGCAAGTTCCCTCACAACGGGCAGAATTATTCTGTCGCGAATTTCCGGCAGCATGTCGTCCGTTACAACCGGCGCCGGAGAATACGCACCCATTCCACCGGTATTAGGGCCCTTGTCGCCGTCGAAAATACGCTTGTGATCCTGCGAGCTCGGCAGCAGCAGGGCATTCTCGCCGTCCACAAGTGCCAGTATCGAACATTCCTCGCCGTCAAGGAATTCTTCGATCAAAACCTCGGCCCCGGCGTTGCCGAACTTGTTTGCGACAAGCATGTCGTTTATCGCACCTTCCGCCTGCGCCAGGGTTTCCGCCACCACTACGCCTTTTCCTGCCGCAAGCCCGTCGGCCTTTATCACAACAGGCAGACCAAACGATGCGAGCGCAGCTTTGGCCTTTTCGGGATCCGAGAAAACTTCAGCCCGCCCAGTTGGCACCCCTGCGGCCTGCATGACCTCTTTGGCGAATCTCTTCGATCCCTCCATCTGGGCGCCTGCAGCCACAGGGCCGAAAGCTTTTATGCCTTCAGACTCAAGCGCATCCACAAGGCCGGCGACAAGCGGAGCCTCGGGGCCTACAACCACAAGATCCGGCCGTTCGTCAACGCACCAGGCGACTATGCCCTCTATGTTCTCCGCATGCAGCGGCACGTTTTTCGCAACGGAAGCAGTACCCGCATTTCCTGGCGCACAATAAATCTCGTGCCGAACGGGATCTTTGGAAAGACGCCACGCTATTGCATGTTCGCGGCCTCCGCCACCAACTACAAGTATCTTCATTTCGAGCCTCCTTGCTCCACTGGCAGCTTGAGGGTCTGGCCGACCTTCAGGCTGTCGTTCTTAAGGTTGTTCATTTCGCGGATCTTTGATACCGACGTGTTGAAAGCGCGCGCGATCAGCCAGAGGTTGTCGCCTGTGGCCACCACATACTCCTTGTAAGGACCATCGGGCTGCGACTGCTCTTTGGTCTGCTGGGCCGGCTGCGGTTTAGGCTGGGGCATCTTCGCTATGCGAGAGGAAAGGTCTTTCACGATCTCTCCACGCTGCTGCT
Source organism: uncultured bacterium (assembly GCA_902776615.1). Lineage (GTDB taxonomy): Bacteria > Verrucomicrobiota > Kiritimatiellia > RFP12 > UBA1067 > UBA1067. The sequence goes on along the minus strand of CACYQU010000010.1, from coordinate 8,162 downwards.
GAAGCTCGCGGCGAAGCGAGGCGACCGTACCTTCGAGTGCCGCTATGCGCGAACTTAAAGCGGCGGTTTCGTCCGACGAATTAGCCCGTTCCAACTTGGAGATTCGCTGCGCGAGATCGTCGATGTTGTTCTGGAGCACATCAATCAGCCCCGACACCCTTTGCATCTCGGCGTACGCCTGTTGTTGAATGAACGCATCGCGTCCGGCGACCGCCTGGCAAAAAGCCGGCAGCGCGCACACTGCGCATGTCGCAAGAATAATTGCCTTTGTCATTTTACGTCTTTTCCTCCATTGCATTTTGTCGAATTCGTCTTCATCCGTCAAGCCAGCAGAAGCGCCAGCCAGATCATCGCCAAGGCACCTGCGGCCAAAAGGAAGCGGTTTCGCTTGCAGGATATCTCCTCCTGCCTTACAGTACGCCCGAACGCATTCATTCCGCCACTGGATATGTAGTGAAACAGTCGCCATCCGAACTTCTTTCCATCGGTCGTCTCGCCGCACGCCTCTCGATTCTCTTCGAGAAGCCAAGGCATTGGAGACCTTGTATAGGCATGCGCCGCCGTAACTGTGCTGGTGTGAATCGCGCTCATTCCGGAAGTTTGATTGTTTCGCCGGCATTCACTCTGCCGTCGATTGATATAACCGTCTTGTTTGCGTCCCGGATCTTTGTCCACGCAGAGCGCCGCCCGTAGAATCGCATCGCAATCTTGTAAAGGGTATCCCCTTCCTGCACGACATATTCTGCAGGACGCTTTTCGTGCGGCGGCTCCTCCGCCTTCTTTTCCGCTTCATCCTGGGACGTCTTTTTCTTCTTGGCGGCCACGGCAAATGGCGTCTCCCTGCGCTCCTCTTTCTCTTCGGCCACAAGCTTCGAGACATCGTCGGCCAGCGCGACGCGGTCTGACGCTTCGTCATCTTCCTCGTCCAGCAGCTCCCTTGCGCTTGAAAGATCCGGCCGTTCGACGCTCTCCTCGTCGCCAAGGGATGTTACCAGCCTGCGAACCCGTTCGCTCTCGCGTTTCGTCGCCGCCGTCTCTCGCAGCGCATCGGCCAGATCTTCGCGAAGCTTGGCGTTGTCGGCAAGCGCCTTGTCCAGCGATGACTTCAAACGCGATATCTCGGCGGCGACGGGCCCTTCCCCTTCTTTCAGCTTCTCCAGGAGCAATGCGGCATACTGGCGTTCGCACACTTCCGCACGTTCTTTCGCAAGCTCCGCCTTGTCGCTGGCGGGACTCTGCATCAGATACTCCTTGTACTGGCACAGGGCCGCAAGATAATCTTGGCGGCGATCCTGGAGAAGCGTGGCCAACTGGAAGCGCGCAGATGCATTGCCAGGCGTTGCACGAACAACTTTTTCGAAGCCTTTTATCGCCGCGTCTATTCGCCCCGCAGTATAGTCGGCCATCGCCGCTTGATACAAATGGCCCGCCCTGTCTTCACGAAGCTCCTGCCTGGCGATTCTGCCGCATGCCGCAAGCATGACCGCCACAATCATGAAAGACACGGCTTTCGACAACCTATTCGTCGTCATCCTCATCCTCCTCGTCTTCATCGAAGTCGTCATCGTCTTCGTCGTCGAATTCATCTTCCCCGTCATCGAACTCTTCTTCCTCTTCCTCGCCGGCAGGCGCTTCTTCTTTGTCGGCAAGTTCCTCCGCGTTGTCGGGATCGCCTTCATTCCCGTCGGGCGGCACTTCGCCGCCGTCGGCGGAAGAGGCTTCGCTTTCCTCCTTTACGGAGGCGGTCTCGTCGGCGGCCTGCTGAAGTTCCATCTGCGAAACAGGCTTCTTGTATGCGGCGGCCTTCTCGCGCGGATTCGTGCGCTGAAGCGTAGGATCCAGCTCGTTCAGCTGCTGAAGACTGGACAGCCCAAAGTGTTCAAGGAAAAGCGGAGTCGTGCCGTACAGGAACGGATGCCCAGGAAGCTCTGACCGCCCGACAAGACGTATCACCTGCAAATCCATGAGGGTCTTTATGTTGGCTGTCACGTCGACCCCGCGTATCTCCTCGATCTCACTCTTGGTGATCGGCTGCCTGTATGCGATTATGGCGAGAGTCTCCAAAGAAGCGCGGCCTAGACGGCTTGGCCGGTCAAGCTTGAGCATTGCTCGCACATACCGTCCGCAGCCGGGTGACGTCTGAAGCCTGTAGGTTCCTCCGGTGCAGACCAGCTTGAATCCGCAACCTGCGACTTCCAGCGCTTTTTCGAGCCCTTTAAGCGCAGCGTCGATCTCCCGCCCGGTGCAGGTGCCGTATACCTCCATAATCTCGCGGTTGTCGCCGTCTTCCGGTTCGACCGCGCGAATGGAATCCCTCAGCTCAGAAGCCGTAAGCGGAGTTTCGCTGGCAAAAAGAAGCGAACCCACTATCTCCTGCAAAGACTGCGGCAAAGGAATCTTGACATCATCGCTCATGGCCGTATATTATATCATAAAAGGATGGTGTCCAGCGTCACTATGCCGCTTTCGACATTGTGCACCCTCAGACGCATTCCGCCAGAGTCTTCGACAAACCCTTCCACAACGGTGGGGAAGAGACTTTTGTCCTTTGAGGCAAGATTGGGCCCTCCGCCGACGACCTGCGCCCATTTTCGCCCTTGCGACGGCGGATCGTAGCGAAACCTGTGTTGATGGCCGCAGACGACAAGGTTGATTCCGCACCTGTCGATCAACGGTCCCCACAGTTCGCTGCATTCACGAGACCAGTGCGCAAAGTCATGGGGATCGACCGCTACTCCGTCATGCGGATATGCTGCGCTGTCTTGCGCGGCAAAGAGTGGAATGTGGCAAAAAAGTATCTTGTGCTTTGCCGATGCGATGTCTGGGCGGGACAACTGGTCTTCAAGCCATTTCGCCTGAGCCTGCCTGTACGGGGTGAAGTTCGCAAGGCCAAACCATTTCGGATGACTGTCGGGCTTGTCCTCGCCGGTATCCATCCCTATCGCCGCGATATCTCCGATACGCACGGCAAAATTCCACTTGAGGTCCCATTGGCCGCTGCTGCGCTCTGCCGGATCGCGCGGAAGGACAACCTCTTCCTTCCTTGATATCCAGCTGCCGCGGAAGTCGTGGTTGCCGCTTTCGAACATCATTGGAATATCCGACATCCAGTCACTGTCGGTTATGGGAGGATTGAGAAATATCTTTACGGCCGTGGACTTCTTCTGCGTCGTATTGGTTGCGTCGCCGTTCCATACTACCGCAGCGGGCGAGAGCTCCTTCAGCTTTGCAGATATCAGTTGATAGCTTTTCCATTGCGCGTGTGTGTCGCATATCATGCAGAAGTGAGACTTGACGCCGCAACCCAGCGTAGTGAAAGAGTGTATGTCCGAAACAATCGGCTCGCCGAGCTTTGCATCGTATATGTTTGCGTAGTCCGTGAACGGAGTTGTGATGGTGCGATACCAATATCGGGTAGATGGCCTCAGTCCCGTCAGCCTCACCTGCAAAGCGCTCGTATCAATCGGCACAAGCCCATAGCCGCCGCACCGCTGCCGCATGGAATTTACCATGCCCGGATTGTCCGCATATTCAACCTCGCCCTTGGAAAGCCCCGAAACCGCCCATGAAACGCCCATGGTCGTCTCGCCTGCAGCCTGCAAGCACGGAACGCCAACCTCAAGCGCCTGCCCCCGCGTACCGAGAAACGGATCTTGGGGAACCGTCGCCTCGTTTGCTTCCGCAGCGGATCCGCCAGCGGCGGCAAATGCCGCCGAAGCAATGAAACCTCTCCTTGTGACTTCTTTCATTGGACGATTACTTTGCCAGCTTGATTTCTATCGGAACGAACAAACTCGGGTCGGCCGCGCGCTTTAGAATCTTCGATGCGTATTCATCGCTGTAGTATCGATCGGTCGCAGTACGATCGCGCCGACCGTTGTAGCGGCGCAAAGCCGCCTCCCAACCGTCAAAGTAGCCGTCCTCGCGGACGGACGCGGCCTTGCCGGAAGATCCAAACCCCTTGCGCGAAAGATACCGAATCGCCGCACGGATATTATTCTCGGCAGTCCCCTCGTTGCGCTTCGAAGGTTTCGACAAACCTACATCGCGTTTCTCGTCCCCCCAGTCGCCTGGAACGTTGACCTGCAGAGGATCGACAAGCCACGCCGCTTTGGACGACGGGCCGTTTCCGCCCGACTCCTCAATCATGTGCGCCTTGACAAGAGCGGCCATGAGGTCGGGAATTTTTGCCGCCTGCGCCGCACTGCCGCCGCATCCCTTGGCTTTGTCGGCATTGAATTCATCGACGAGTTTCTGTATCAAGGCGTCGTGCTTCTGGTAGCGGCTGTCCTCGAAACCGCAAAAAACCGGCACGCCCTTCTTGCCAGACGGCAGCACAGGCACACGACTGCGTTTCACCTTGGACGGAAACCACTTCCGTATCCAAGCCTCTATCGCCATCACGGTCTTCATTTCCTCGTCCGTCACAAAGCGCCTGTCGACATAGAACTCGCCCCATTCGTCGAACACAAGGCCGTCGAGAAGTCCGCCCGTGTCGATCTTGTAGCGCTGCATGCCGCACGGCGGAACCTCTGCCACGCCTCGCTTTGCAAGCTCGGCGTTGTGCTTGGCTTCGCGCGCCATCGCCTTGCGCTTTATTTGAATCGCGTCCAACGCCAGCGGCGCTATCTCCACAAGCGCCGATGGATCGACAATAAGGCTTAGGTCTGGTTTGGCGGCCAATGCGGACAAAGCCATCGCCGCAACCACTGTTGCGACTGCGACTTTAAAGTATGGCGAGTCTTTAGACATGTCAGGAGGCCTGGGCGGGAGCGCCTTGCGCGGTCTTTGCCGCCTTCTTCTTCTGAATCAACTTCCACACGAAGAAACCGGCCGCCGCAAGAAGAGCAATGCCGAGAACAGGTCTGTAGAAAAGCCATGCGACGGCAATTGTCACTAGCGCGCACACAAGCGCGACAAGACCGGCGACAATACCTGTTCCGATTCCGACTATATCCCCGAGAATGGGCAGAACGTCGGCAAGCACACTCAAAGGCTTTAGCACCGCCGAAAGGCCGAAGAACATAAGCAGGAATCCGGCCAGACGGATAAGCCACGTGATGAACGCATTGTTGGAGCGCGCAGTCGCGAACATTTCGTCCGCGTCGGCGACGCCGCTGTGCACATAGCTCAGCTTCTTGCCGTTCTTCGCCGTGTATGGAACGAAGGTGTCGCCATGCTGCTTGGCTATGATGGATACATCGTGCGGCAGTACGACCGAGAACGTAACGCGCATGTCGCCGATTCTCGGCTGGGAAGCGACATCGCGGTTGTTGAGCTTGTTGTTTCGCGTCTCGGCGTTCGGCACGAGAAGCGTCTGCCCCTGGATCTGCACGCGGTCTACGCGACTTGTCCAGCCGGCCGGGAACCTGTATGCCTGAGAGCCGCCGATGGACTCGATCTGGTTCTTGTTGAGGCGAAACGCGCCGAACGATACGTTCTGGGCGTATGCCTCGGTTTCCTCGAACTCAAGCGCGCCTGGATTGTCGTGCCCGGCCTCGTGAAAGGAACCCGAATCGATTGCGCCTTCGACCCACGCCTTCTTGTAGGTATAGGTGGTGGTCGTGGTCACGCTTCCTCCGAGATTCTTCTTCTCGGTCGTGCGCGAGTCTTCGACCCACTGGTACATCTCCACCTTGCGCTTGAGGTTGATCGCCGTGACAGAAACGCCGAAGTCGTCATCGGCAAGCACGTCGGTCGTGTCGGCCTTGCCGGTAACGTGCACGAGCCTCCCGTTCATGTCGGGATCCACCGTCTCGTTGGTGTCGAGCGAAACGCACGCACCCTCGCCCTCATCGATCGCTTTGGCGGTTTTTACCGAATTGCCTTCGTTCCAGAAGAGAACCGGAAATCCGGCGACAAACAGTGCGAGTCCGACGACGATTCCGCGCAGGGAACTCCCGAGGCGAGATCCCCATGATTCGGTTGTTGTAACGGTTGTTGCCATCTTTACCGTCCTTTCGTCTTCACTTTACATATATGTCAGCCACCCCCGCGACAGCCGAGCATGCGGCGACAATGATGGCGATTGCAAGTTTATTCATAATCCACTCCTTCCATTTAACGGTTTTGGGGCCCCAGGGTTTTAGCCCTTTTCTCAGCGGCTCTTGGCAAATGCGTTGATGGCGAAGTCGATATCCTCAGGCGTATGTGCGGCAGACATCTGGGTGCGGATTCTCGCCTTGCCCATCGGCACTACCGGATAGAAGAACGCCGTCGCATACACGCCGTTCTTGTAAAGGTTCTCGCTCATCTTCACGGCGACAACCGCGTCGCCGAGCATCACAGGGACAATCGGGTGGTGACCCGGCACGAGGTCGAAGCCGAGCTTCGCCATTCCTTCGCGGAACTGCTTGGCGTTCGCGTTCAGGCGCTCGCGCAGTTCGGGACGGGTCTTCACAAGTTCGATTGCCTTTATCGAAGCGGCCGCGACCGGCGGCGGAACTGCGTTGGAAAAGAGGTACGGCCTCGCCTTCTGGCGAAGGATGTCGACAATCTCCTGACGCGCCGCGACATACCCGCCCGATGCGCCGCCTAGAGCCTTGCCAAACGTTCCAGTTATGATGTCTACGCGGCCAGTGACACCGCAATCCTCGACAGATCCCGAGCCTGTCGCGCCGAGAACTCCAACGGCATGAGAGTCGTCAACCATCACAAGCGCGCCGTATTTGTCGGCGAGATCGCAGATCTCCTTTAGCGGCGCGATGATGCCGTCCATCGAAAAAACGCCGTCGGTCACAATGAGCTTGAAGCGCGCGCCAGCCTCGTCCGCCGCCTTGAGCTGCACTTCCAGATCGGCCATGTCGCCATTCGCATAGCGGAAGCGCTTCGCCTTGCAAAGCCTCACGCCGTCGATTATGGAGGCATGGTTGAGCGCGTCGGATATAATCGCATCCTCAGGCCCGAGCAGAGCCTCGAATACGCCGCCGTTCGCATCGAAGCAGCTGCCGAAGAGAATGCAGTCATCCGTCTTGGTGAAGTCGGCGACGACGCGCTCGAGCTGCTTGTGAAGCGAGTCGGTGCCGCAAATGAAGCGCACCGACCCCATGCCATAGCCATACTTCGACGTGGCCTCGCGCGACGCCTCGATCACCTCTGGATGGTTCGCAAGCCCAAGATAGTTGTTCGCGCACATGTTGAGAAGCTTGGTGCCGTTCTCAAGCACCACATTCGCACCCTGTGGCGTGGCGATGATTTTTTCGTTCTTGTATAGGCTCTTGGCCTTTAGATCGGCGATTGTCTCCTGAAGATGCGCCTGAAATTTACCGTACATGATTTTTATTCTCCTTTGCCTTTGCCGCTTAACCCGGCGGATATGCATAGTATAACAAATCCGGCTTGTGGACGCAATGCGGTTGGGCCGTTCACTGGCAGAGCGCTTCACTGGGAGAGCGCATCCCCACCTTGCCAGATGCCGTTCAAGCCGCTCCTGCGTCTTCTTGGCGAGAATGTCTTCCTGAAGCGAACGCGCAATCTCGCTCATCAGCGTGTCGCGCGAGGCCTGTATACCGAAGAGCCTCTGCCACAAAAGCTCCAATCGGGGGCACATTCTGCCAAGGGGGTCGATTCATTACCCTAAGGGTGAGAGCACTTCACCCTTAGGGTTTTTATTAATCACCCTTAGGGTGAGGCCGCTTCACCCTTAGGGTTTTTATCGCTCACCCTTAGGGTGAGGTCGCTTTACCCTTAGGGTTTCAGTCGCTTGCCCTTAGGGGGAAATTACACATGCCGCCATACGAATCCGCCATGGGATCCATGGCCGACTCGCCAGTCGCAACCGCCCTACTGGGAGAGCGCATAACTGGCAGAGCGCATCACTGGCAGAGCGCATCACTGGGAGAGCGGGCGTCTCGCCCGCTCAGATGGAAGATTAAAACCCTCCTTAGTCGCGGGCAGGACGCCCGCGCCCCCAGATAAGGGTTGGGACGGGGGACAGGCACTAGTTTTTCTTATTTACTAGGGTGCGACGCATTTCCACGCTAAAAAGATGGGTAAACTCCAGGGGCTGCGGAAGCCCGTTTTTCAAGGGCCTGACGGGGCCTGTCCCCGCCTGCTCCTTTCGCGGGGCCTTGTCTAATCAGAATTTGGTAAACTATCCTACTGTTCAGTCGACATAGTGTCGGCACAGAACGGCCCGTCCGGGAAGGCCTTCCCAGACGGGC